>CAZZKA010000100.1:0-11635 GCA_964654745.1 uncultured Bordetella sp.
CAGACGATCAGCGAACAACTGCATGAGCTCGAGGCCGCGCTGGGCGCCCGCCTGTTTCACCGGCGGGGACGTCGGCTTGAGCTCACCGAGACCGGACAGCTCGCGCTCGACTATGCCGAGCGGATTTTTTCGCTCGGCGCCGAGGCCGAAGCGGTGCTGCGCGGCAGTGGCGCGGCGCACACCCTGCATTTCCGGGTCGGGATCGCCGATGTCGTACCCAAGGCTATGGCTCACCGGCTGGTCGAACCCGCCATGCATATCGACAGGCCGGTTCACCTCACCGCAAGGGAGTGGAAGCTCGACGGGCTGCTCGCCGAGCTCGCCGTGCACCGCCTGGACATGGTGATTGCCGATACCCCCACACCCCCTGGCACCGGCGTGCGCGCCTTCAACCACCGCCTGGGCGACACCGGGATGTGCTTCATGGCTGAGCCCGGGCTGGCGGCTCGGCTGGTCGGCAAGTTTCCTGCCAACCTGCACCGCACACCGGTCCTGATGCCCGGCCAGGACACCGCGCTCTACGGCCGGCTGGTGCGCTGGTTTGAGCGGCAGCGCGTGGTCCCCGAACTGGTTGCCGAGTTCGATGATGCTGCACTCATGAAGGCCTTCGGCCGCGCCGGGCTTGGCGTATTTGCTTCGCCCTCTGCGCTTGCTCAGGAAATTTCCACGCAATACAGCGTGGTCCAGATCGGCAGCACCGACGAGGTCCGGCAGGAGTTTTTTGCGATTTCGGTGGAGCGGCGCACCACCCATCCCTGCGTGCGGGCGATCTTCGATCAGGCAGGCGCCTCGCTTCCCGCACTGGCGGGCGATTCTCGAGAGGGCGCGCCTAGCCTGCGGCCAAGCCCGAAAGCTCGACGCGCGTCGCGTCAATGAGCGCGCGCGCGATGCTTACCGGCGGCGGAATCGCCGGCAGCGCCTGCGGATCAAACCACTGCGCATCGGCAAGCTCGTTAGGGTCGATGCGAATTTCACCGCTCGCCCACTCCGCGCGAAACGCGATCATCAGCGAATGGGGAAATGGCCAGCTCTGACTGCCGAAGTAACGCAGACCCGAAATTTCGACGCCCACCTCCTCGCGCACTTCGCGAACCACCGCCTGTTCGATCGTCTCGCCCGCTTCGACAAAACCAGCCAGCGCACTGTAGCGCCCGGGCGGAAAGTTCAGGCCCCGGCCAAGAAGCATCTGTCGGCCCCGCGAAACCAGCACCATCATCGCCGGGGCGATGCGCGGATAGGTCGCAAGCCGACAGCGCAGACAGCGCCGTGCACGCTCCCCGGCAAGCACCTCGGTGGGCTCGCCGCACGCCCCGCAAAATCGATGCGTACGGTCCCACTCCAGTAACTGCACCGCGCGCATGGCGATCGCAAGGTCGGTATCGGGAAGTTCACCAAACCATTGCCGCAGTCCCGCTGCACGCAAGCCCTGCGGCAGCGCCTCGGGTTCTCCTGAGAGCGCAACCGCAAGATGATCGCGCCCCTGATGCCGGCCCACTGCGTGCACCCGCTCCGGCTGCAAGCCCAGACGGCGGTAAAAGCCCCAGGACTTGGCCCGCGCCTGCTCGGCATCAAGTACCAACGCCTCACCCATAAACACGTGCGCAACCGCCTCATCATGAAGCGTCAGCTCGAGGCTGGGCTCAAAATCATCCGGCGAACGAATCATCCGAGCACCTCTCCGTGCTCGCGCGTCGAAAGAAAACGCACGCGAGGCCAATTCTCCATAGTCACCTGCAGATTGTATTTATTCGGGGCGAGATAAACCGGGTTACCGTCCACATCGCTCGCCAATCGGATCGCCTGCTCGCGCTCAAAGCGCTTGCGCTCGCCTTCATCGGCAAATACCAACCAGCGTGCAAGCTGCGTATCACTCGCATCATAAACCGCATCCACCTGGTATTCGGTCTGCAGGCGGTGGGCGACGATTTCAAACTGTAGCGGCCCTACCGCCCCGAGCAGGGTGTGGCCCAGCGAGTTCTCAAACACCTGGATCGCGCCTTCCTCGCCCAGCTCTCTGAGGCCTTTGTTCAGCTGCTTGGACTTGAACGGATCGCGGGCGCGCGCGATCCGGAAAAGTTCCGGCGCAAAGTACGGGATACCGCGAAACGAGAGTTTCTCCCCCTCGGTCAGGGTATCGCCGATCTGCAGTTGCCCGTGGTTATGCAGGCCGATGATGTCACCGGCCACCGCCTCGGCGCTTGCCACCCGTTCATTGGCCATGAACGCCAGCGCGTGGCTGATCTTGAGTTCCTTGCCGGTTCGCTGATGCACAACCCGGGCACCCGGCCGATAGCGCCCCGAGCAGACCCGTACAAAAGCGATCCGATCCCGATGCCGCGGGTCCATGTTGGCCTGAATCTTGAACACGAACCCGGTGAGCGCCGGTTCATCGGGCGCCACGACACGGGTTGCGGTCTGGCGCGCAAGCGGGGGCGGTGCCCAATCCACTAGCGCCTGGAGTATTTCCTGAACGCCGAAATTGTTGATCGCTGATCCGAACAGCACCGGGGTTTGCTTACCCGCGAGGAAGCGCTCGAGCTCAAACGGCGCGCTTGCGGTGGTCACGAGCTCGACCTCTTCGCGAAGCTCGCCCACCTCCTGCGGAAACAGTTCATCGAGGCGCCGGTTGTCGAGGCCTTCTATCCGCTCGGACTGCCCGGAGAGTTTGTCCTCGCCCGCAGTAAACCGGACCAGATGCTGCCGCGCGAGATCAAACACACCACGAAAGCGCTTGCCCATTCCGAGCGGCCAGGAGACAGGGGCACAGTCAATGCGCAGCACCGCCTCGACCTCTTCGATCAGAGAAAGCGGCGGCCGCACCTCGCGATCGAGCTTGTTGATGAAGGTGATGATGGGTGTATTGCGAAGGCGACATACCTCAAGGAGCTTGATGGTTCGCTCCTCAACGCCCTTAGCGGCATCGATCACCATGACCGCGCAATCGACCGCAGTGAGCACACGATAGGTGTCCTCCGAGAAGTCTTCGTGGCCGGGCGTGTCCAGGAGGTTGAGCGTGTGCTGCGCATAGTCGAACTGCATGACCGAGCTGCTTACCGAAATGCCGCGCTGCTTTTCCACCTCCATCCAGTCCGAGGTCGCGTGTCGGGCGCTCTTGCGTGCCTTAACCGTCCCCGCCTGCTGGATCGCCCCACCGAATAGCAGAAGCTTTTCGGTAAGCGTTGTCTTACCCGCATCCGGGTGCGAGATGATGGCAAAAGTGCGTCGGCGCGAGACGTCACTCGCAAGGCTGGAGGCAGACATGGCAGACCGTTCAGATTGCGCGCAACGCCGGCCGCAACCGGTTGCTGACAGCGCGACCGGTCCGGCGCGCCGCCAGCCGCAACGCTTTACGCATCGATGTTCCGGGCTCCGAGCGCGTTCTGTTCAATGAAGGCGCGGCGCGGCTCGACATCGTCTCCCATCAGCGTGCTGAAGATCTGATCGGCAGCGATCGCATCTTCGATCTGCACCTTTAGCAGTCGCCTTGCCTGAGAGTCCATCGTCGTTTCCCACAGCTGCTCGGCATTCATTTCGCCAAGACCCTTATAGCGCTGGCGCGCTACCGTTCGTTCGGCCTCACCCATGAGCCAGCGCATCGCTCCACCAAAGCTATCAACAGCCTGCGTGCGCTCCTTGTCCGCCTGACCCCGGCGCACCTGTGCGCCGGGCAGGACGAGCCCGGCAAGCGTTCGCGCGCTTTCGACAAGGGTCTGGTAGTCGACGCTCACTGAAAATTCGGCGTCGATATGGCTCACTTTGACGTTACCGTGGTGGCGTCGCTCGACCACCATGACCCAACGCTCCGTGCGCTCATCAAAGCGAACCGATACCTCTGGCGGATCGCCGCCGGCCGGACCGCGGGTTCGGATAAGCCAGGCCTGCACCGCTTCGCTCGTTTGTTTTGCCTGCGTCTCAGAGGCGAGATTTAGCTCGACGCCGTCGAGCACCGCGCGCAGCACAGCCGGATCGAACACGCGCGCAAGACGGTTGATGACCGCTTCGGCAAGCAAATACCGCCTGGCGAGCTCGTTAAGGGTATCGCCCGTGATGGCGGTCACCGCATCGGGCGAAGGAAGGAGCGATGCGCCTTCAAGCGCGATCCGCAGCATAATCTGGTCAAGCTCGTGGTCGTCCTTTATGTACCGCTCTTCGCGGGCGTGCTTGATTTTGTAGAGCGGCGGCTGCGCGATGTAGACATGGCCGCGTTCGACTAGCTCGGGCATCTGCCGATATAGCAGCGTCAAAAGGAGCGTTCGGATATGCGCACCGTCGACGTCGGCATCAGTCATGATGATGATGCGGTGGTAGCGAAGCTTCGCCACATCGAAGTCCGGCCCGATCGATGTTCCGAGCGCGGTGATCAGTGTGACGATTTGCTCTGAGGAGACGAGCTTATCAAACCGCGCTTTTTCGACATTGAGAACCTTGCCGCGAAGCGGCAGCACCGCTTGAAATTTTCGGTCCCTGCCCTGTTTGGCGGATCCTCCCGCGGAGTCGCCCTCGACGATGAAGAGCTCGCTCTTTGCCGGGTCCTTTTCCTGGCAGTCGGCGAGCTTGCCCGGTAAGCCCACGCCGTCCAGCACACCTTTTCTGCGCGTCATTTCCCGCGCTTTGCGAGCGGCCTCGCGCGCGCGCGCAGCCTCTACGATTTTTCCGCAGATGATCTTGGCGTCCTGGGGGCGCTCTTGCAGAAAATCCTCGAGCGCCTTGGCCACCGCCTCTTCAACTGGCGCCCGCACCTCCGAAGATACGAGCTTGTCTTTGGTCTGAGAGCTGAACTTGGGCTCCGGCACTTTGACCGACAACACGCAGGTGAGACCTTCACGCATGTCGTCGCCTGCGGTCTCCACCTTCGCTTTCTTGGCGAGTTCGCTCTCCTCGATGTACTTATTGATGACCCGGGTCATCGCTGCGCGTAAACCGGTAAGGTGAGTCCCGCCATCGCGCTGGGGAATGTTGTTGGTAAAGCAGAGTACCTGCTCGTTATAGCCGTCGTTCCACTGCATTGCGACCTCAACGCCGATCGAGGCGCCCGCCTCGGTATCACGAGAGGCGATGACGTGGAAAACATTAGGATGAATGACGGTTTTGGTTCGGTTGATGTACTCGACAAAGCCTCGAACACCGCCCGCAAACGCGAAGTCCTCTTCCTTACCCTGCCGCTGATCGACCAGCTTGATGCGCACGCCATTGTTCAGAAACGATAGCTCGCGCAGGCGCTTGGCCAGAATCTCGTAGTGATATTCGATGTGACCGAAGATCGTATCGTCGGCGAGGAAATGCACCTCGGTGCCGCGCAGGTGCGTTTCACCCAGCTGTTTAAGCGGTGAGACGGTCTCGCCCCGTTCACTTTCAAGCAGCCGGTCCTGCGCCGCGCCCCGGTGGAACTCCATGAAGTGCACCCGACCATCACGCCGGATCGTAAGCCGAAGCCACTTGGAGAGCGCATTGACACACGATACGCCCACGCCATGCAGTCCGCCGGATACCTTGTAGCTGTTCTGATCAAACTTGCCGCCCGCGTGGAGCTCGGTCATAACGATTTCCGCCGCGCTGCGCTTGGGCTCGTGCTTGTCGTCCCACTTAATACCGGTCGGAATGCCGCGGCCATTGTCGAGCACCGAAATCGAGTTGTCCGTATGGATAGTCACCACGATCTCATCGCAGTGACCGGCCAGCGCCTCGTCGATAGAGTTGTCGACGACTTCAAATACGAGATGGTGCAGCCCGGTGCCATCGGAGGTATCTCCGATGTACATGCCGGGTCGCTTTCTTACTGCCTCCAGGCCCTCAAGAATCTGAATGGAAGAGGAATCGTATTGTTGTTCGGACATGAGCGCCCTCAGATGCGCATTGGCATCACGACGTACTTAAACTGGCTTTCGCCGGGAACCGAAAACAGCGCGCTTGTACTCGCGTCGCCAAACTCGATTTGAATCTGCTCGGTCTTGAGATTACCCAGCACATCTTGCAGGTAGCCGACGTTAAATCCGATCTCCAGGCGCTCGCCTGCGTAATCGGTTTCCACTTCCTCCTGTGCTTCCTCCTGCTCGGTATTGCTTGCCTGGATGCCTAGCGATCCGGGTTCGAGCGTCAGACGTACTCCGCGAAACTTGTCGCTCGTCAGGATCGAGGCGCGCGAGAGCGAGGCTGCAAGCGCCTCCCGGGAGGCGACAAGTTTGCGCGAGTGCGACGTCGGAATGACGCGCTGGTAGTCCGGAAACTTGCCTTCAACGAGTTTGGAGACAAACTCCACCTCGCCGAACCGAAAGCGAGCCTGGTTGTCGGCGAGGTCTATCGCAAGGAGATCGTCGCTATCGCCAAGCAGACGCATCAGCTCCAATACCGATTTGCGCGGCAGAATCAACTCGCGGTGCGTCATCGCTGCGCCGGAAACCTCGGTGTCGCAATAGGCGAGTCGGTGTCCGTCTGTTGCAACGACCCGCAGGACCTCGCCGTCTGCAACCAACAGCAGGCCATTGAGGTAGTAGCGGACGTCCTGGAGCGCCATCGCGAAATGCACCATCTGCAGCAAATGCCGGAACTGTTTTTGCGGCAAGGTAAGACTTGCCGGCCAGTCGCGTGCGGTGTTGACAGTGGGAAAGTCGTCAACCGGCATAGTCTGAAGGGTAAAGCGGCTGCGGCCGGCCTGAATCGTCGCGCGGCGATCGTCGAGCTTGACGGTGACCGGTATGTTTTCGGGTAGAGCCCGAAGGATATCGATCAGTTTTCGCGCTGACACGGTCATGGCTGCCTGATCCTCGCTCTGGCTGAGCTCTGCCGTCGTACTGATCTGGATCTCGATGTCCGAGGCGAGAAAGCTCACCCTACCCGCATTCTTGGTCATGAGAATGTTGGCAAGGATGGGCAGGGTATGCCGTTTCTCAACGATGCCGGCAACAGTCAACAAAGGCCGAAGGATGGCATCACGGGTTGCCTGGATGAATGACATGGATCAGGCTCCTGTATAAATTGTTGTTGAATGATGAACGGAGAACTTCTCTGTGGACATTCTGTAAACCCGCTGCGTTTTCATGGGCTTGGGTAGTTTGCCTGGGTGGGGATGCAACGGTCTGGCCGATGTGGACAAACTCGAACAACTTTCGGCCGGCAGCGCGATCCCCACAGTTGTGAAAGACCGTTCGGCACTTGCCACGATCTTGTCGGCGGCTTGTTCTGCAAATTGTCCACAAGATGTTCGGGTCACGCCGGCTCCTAGCCCCGAAGGGTCTGCTCCAGTGCGTGGATCTGTCGGTTGATGTCCTGATCGTGGTGTCGGATCTCGGCGACTCGCTTGACCGCGTGCATCACCGTGGTGTGATCGCGCCCGCCGAAGGCTTCTCCGATTTCAGGAAAGCTCTTCTGGGTCAGTTCCTTGGCGAGATACATGGCGATCTGGCGCGCCCGCGCGATGTGCGCAGGGCGGCGTTTGCTATACATGTCGCCGATCTTGATCTTGTAGAAGTCCGAGACGGTCTTTTGGATCGATTCGATCGATACGGGTGTGCGGTTGAGGGCGATGATGTCCTTTAAGGCCTCTCGCGCGAGTTCGGCGCTGATCGGTTTGTCGCGGAACCGCGCGTAGGCGAGCACTCTCAAAAGCGCGCCTTCGAGTTCGCGGACGTTGGATCGCATGTGTTTGGCGATGAAAAAGGCCACCTCTTCGGGCAGGCGCTCGGCCGAGATCTCGGCCTTTTTCAGCAGGATCGCCACCCGCATCTCGAGTTCCGGCGGCTCAATCTCAACGATGAGGCCCGAGCCGAAGCGGGATACGAGGCGCTCCTCCATGCCCGACATCTCTTTGGGGTAGCTGTCGCAGGTGAGGATAAGTTGCTTGCGCGCGGACAGAAGCGCCTCAAAGGTGTAGAAAAATTCCTCCTGCGTCCGGTCCTTGCCGCCCAGAAACTGGATGTCATCAACCAGCAGCAGGTCGAGTGAGTGGTACTTGGCTTTGAATTCGGTCAGCGACTTACGCTGAATTCCTCGCACCATTTCGTCGAAGTAGTCTTGTGCGTGGATGTAGCGCACCCGCATGTCGGGGTTGCGTTGCCGGAGCGCGTTACCGGCGGCGTGCAGCAGATGGGTCTTGCCCAGCCCCACGCCACCGTACAGGAAAAGCGGGTTGTACTGCGTGCCCGGGTGCTCGACGATCTGTAGCGCGGCCGACCAGGCCATCTGATTGGCCTTGCCCGAAACAAAGTTGTCAAAACACAGGTCCGCCCTGAGGCGCGAGCCATCGGGTTCGCCCGGGTCCGGGCGCGGGTCTCTCGTGTTTGGGAGGCTAGCGGGCAAAGACTCCGGGGGTTCAGCAGACCGCGCGGTGTCGGCCGCAGCTGTTTCCGCGCGGTGGACTTCGAGACTTAATTGCACCGGACCGCCAAAGAGCGAGGAGGCGGTTGCGACGATCCGCGATTCAAACTGACTGCGGATGAGGTTGAGCTTGAACGCTCCGGGAACGCCCAAGCGAAGGCGACGGGTTGCCGAGTCAAAACCCAGGAAAACCAGCGGTTTGATCCACGGTTTGAATTGTTGCGCCGGCAACTCACTTTCGAGCCGCGCGACACAGTCTAGCCAGCGATCCTGCATCGTACCCGCGCCGGAATGTTGCCGGCATCTTGTGTCTTGAACCTCGCCACGTCGGCGAACCCGACATCTTAACCCGGACTGGCCTTGGCAAGCACCCCGGCGAATTGACAGGGCAATGTGCAATGCGTTGTAATGAAAGGCTTTTCCTCTTAAATTTCAAAGGGTATCGCGATGAAGCGCACCTATCAGCCCTCGGTTACGCGGCGCAAGCGCACGCACGGGTTTCTCGTTCGCATGAAGACTCGCGGTGGACGCGCGGTCATCCGCGCGCGCCGCTCGAAGGGTCGCAAGCGGCTCGGCGTCTGAGAGTACAGGTGTCCGGGGGTTCGCTTCGCGACGCCAAAGCCCTCTCGGCAAGAGCCTTGGGGCGAGCGCTCCTTGCGAGCCGCCCTGCTTACAGGTCAGCGAGTTTTGCGGTGCACGGTCTTGCCGTCGCCCAACCGGATCCGAACTTCGCGCATACGCTCATTGTTTCCGTGCCCAAGCGCGTGCTCGTCCGCGCGGTCGACCGCAATATGCTCAAGCGCATCGCCCGCGAACAGTGGCGGGCGGCATCACGGGTTTCGCCGCGCGGCCCGGTTCTGCTGCGTCTGAAGCGAGAGCCGCCCGGATTCAGGGAGCACGGCGACCGGGCGCGCAAGGCCGCCTGGCGCCAAGAGCTCGCGTCGCTCTTTTCCAGGATTTCTCCCAAACCATGATCGGGTCCGTGTTGCGAGCACTGATCGGTGTTTACCGCGTAGCGGTGAGTCCGTTAATCGGTCCACGCTGCCGCTTCCTGCCGACCTGTTCGGACTACGCCTCCCAGGCGCTCAGCGCACACCAGACCGGACACGCGCTGCGGCTTATCGCCAAACGAATCGCTCGCTGTCACCCGCTTGGACCCAGCGGCATCGATGAAGTTCCGTCCCGTATGAATTGTCGTTGCGATGCGCCTGGCGGACGTCGCAGTCTCTTTTCCAAAGCCTCTTCCTGAATGCCACCATGCCAACCCAGCGCCTGATCCTCTGGATCATCTTTTCAATGTCGCTGCTCTTTCTCTGGGATGCCTGGCAGCGTCACCAGGGACAGCCGACGCTTTTCGGTTCAGGGCCGCAGTCTGCGCAAACCGACAAAAAAGCTCCCTCATCCGCAGGAACGAGCGCGCAGGCACCGCTTTCAGGCGGACAGTCGAATGCACCGGCCGATCCCAGCGTGCCTCCGGGTTCGGTCGCTGCGCCGGTTTCGCAGGTGCCAACCCAATCGAGTGCTGCGGCGCCGGGCGCAACGCCGCCCGCGCCGGCCATGGGGGAGGCGGCCGCGGGCCGAATCGAGACCGTGCGGCTGCGCAATGATGTCCTCTCGCTCGACATTGAGTTGATGGGCGGACAGATCCGCCGCGCGGAACTGCTTCGCCATCGCGACACCACGCAGCCGGCGAGTAACGTGCTCCTCTTCGATGTGCGCGCAAACAGTACCTACCTGGCTCAAAGCGGGTTGATTGGTGCGCCGGAGGGCCGCTCATTTCCGACGCATCGAACACCCATGCAGCGCGCAGGCAACCCCCTGCCGAACGAGCTCGGCGCGACGGGCGAGGCGGCGGCCGTCACGCTGATCGGAGAATCCGGCGGGGTGAGGCTTGAACGCACGCTGCGGCTTGCCCGTGGATCGTATGTGCTCGAAGTGAGCGAGCGCGTGACCAATATCGGCGATGTGCCGGTTACTCCGGTGCTCTATCTGCAGCTGACCCGCGACGCCAATGCGCCTCCCGGTGGCTCAGACTTCTATGCGACCTATGTCGGTCCGGTGATCTATACCGATAAGGACAAGTTTCAGAAAGTTGATTTCAGCGACATTGAAAAAGGCAAGGCCAAACATCCGACCACCGCGACCGACGGTTGGTTGGGCATCATCCAGCATTACTTCGTTGCGGCATGGCTCCCGGCCGACAAGCTCGCCCGCGAGTACTACACCCGTAAAGTTGGCAGCAATCTTTATTCGGTCGGGGCCAAGCTGGGTCTGGGAGAGATCGCCCCGGGTGCGGCGACCACGGTGAGCTCAAGGCTGCTCGCCGGCCCGCAGGATCAGCGCATGCTTGAGTCGGTCGCGCCGGGTCTGGAACTCTCCGTCGACTACGGGTTTCTGACTGTGATCGCCAAGCCGATCTTCTGGCTCCTTGAGAAACTGCATGGTCTGGTGGGCAACTGGGGCTGGGCGATCGTGCTGCTCACCGTCATCATCAAAACCCTCTTTTATCCGCTCCAGGCTGCCGCCTACCGGTCGATGGCGCGCATGAAGGCGGTGACCCCGCGCTTGATGGCGCTTCGCGAGCGCTACGGGGACGACCGCGTTCGGCTCAATCAGGCGATGATGGAACTCTACAAAACCGAGAAGATCAATCCCCTGGGCGGATGCCTGCCCATCGTGATTCAGATTCCGGTTTTTATTGCGCTCTACTGGGTGCTGCTTTCCTCGGTCGAAATGCGCGATGCGCCCTGGATCGGCTGGATCCAGGATCTGGCGGCGCCCGATACGCTCTTTGGCACGATTCCGGGCCTGAATATGCCCATCGGTTTGCTGCCCATCCTGATGGCAGTAACGATGTTCATCCAGACCAAGCTCAACCCGACGCCGCCCGATCCGATCCAGGCCAAGCTGATGATGTTCATGCCGCTTATCTTTTCGGTCATGTTCTTTTTCTTTCCCTCGGGTCTGGTGCTCTACTGGCTGGTCAACAACATTTATTCGATCATTCAGCAGTGGGCGATCACGCGAAGCATCGAGGGCGCAAAGAAGGCCGGTTGACGGCGCGGCAACCAGTTGCGGCGCGCTCGGCGGACGCCCGGCGGACCGGCTCTCATCGGGGTGAGTCTCTACCCGGGCGCGTGCGCCCAGAGGGGGCATAAGCCATGCAAGACACGCGCCCGATCGCAGCCATCGCGACCGCGCCGGGGCGCGGGGCGATTGGTGTCGTGCGGGTAAGTGGTCGCGGCGTGCTCGCGCTTGCGCAGACGCTTACCGGACGGGCGCTCAGCCCGCGGTGTGCGACCTATGTGCCATTCATGGATGCTCA
>CAZZKA010000101.1:0-11579 GCA_964654745.1 uncultured Bordetella sp.
GCAATGGCGACGACGGTGCGCTCAAAGGACAGCTTGGAGACCTTGGCCAGGACGAACAGCACCATACCTACCGGCGGTGTCAGAAGCCCGATCATCAGATTGAGCACCATCACGAGCCCAAAATGGATGGGATCGATGCCGAGTTTGGTCACAATGGGCATGAACACCGGGACCAGGATGGTGATCGCTGCAATCGTCTCCATGAAGCAACCGACGAAAAGCAGAAAAAGATTCGCAAGCACCAGAAATACCCAAGGCTCGCTGCTGATCGACAACACCCAGAGCGCGATCGCCTCGGTCACCTGGGTAGTGGTGAGCACCCAGGCAAAAATCGATGCTGCTGCAACGATGAAAAGTACGGTCGCCGTAGTCTCGATCGTGTCCATCGAGATCTTGACGAGCATCCGCCAGGTGAGCGTCCGGTACCAGACAAAGCCCAGAAACAGAGCCCAGGCAACGGCCGCCACGGCTGCCTCGGTCGGGGTAAAGAGCCCCGAGGCCATTCCGCCTATGAGGATCACGGGCGTCAGCAGCGCCATGAATGCCCGAAAGCGCAGCAGCCGGTCGGCGATCAGGACGCCGGCCAGCGGCAGGCCGAACTTGATCAGACCGCTCAATTCCTGATCACCCCAGAGCTTGAATAGGACCACGGCGACCAACGCTACCGCAATCAGCTCAACGAAGGCGCCGCCCATTCGTGGCCATGAGAAGGCGATGTCCGCGCCATATTTACGCACCCTTGCATACCAGGCAACCATGAACATCATGAAAAGCGCCATCACGATGCCGGGAACAAAGCCCGCTGCAAAGAGCTTGCCGATTGAAGCGTTGGCCTGGACTCCGTAAATCACCATGGGAAGTGACGGCGGAATGATGGGCCCGAGCGTTGAGGAGGCAGCGGTGATACCCACTGCGAACTCGACGGGATAGCCGTGATCCTTCATGGCCTTGATTTCGATCGTGCCAAGACCTCCTGCATCCGCGACGGCTGTGCCCGACATCCCGGCAAATACGACCGAACCCACCACATTCACATGGCCCAGGCCGCCCCGCATCCAGCCCACCAGCGCGAGCGCGAAATCGTAAATTCGGTTGGTGATACCGGCTGAATTCATCAGGTTGCCGGCGAAGATAAAAAAGGGCACGGCGAGCAGCGGGAAGCTGTCGACGCCGCCCACCATGCGGTGCACAACCGTGAGCGGCGGAATCGTCCCGGAGATCCAGATGTAAACAAGCGACCCCAGAGCCATCGCAATCGCGATAGGAATGCCGGTCGCCATCGCCGCAAGGAAAGAGCCGAAAAAGAGCGCGTTCATGTCGGTGCGCCACCGCGCGCTGCGGGGGCTGGCGGCGCGTCATGGTCCTCGCCCGGGCGCTCAAGCACGCTCCAGCCGCGGCGCCAGTGCAACACCGCCACCTGCGCCGAACGAAAGGTCATCAGCACAAACCCCAGCGCGACAAACCCATAGACATAGCTCATCGGCAGGTCCACCACCGTCATCCCCAGGTTGTTCATGCGAGGTACGAGCTCGATCGCAAGCCAGCTCGCATAGCCCAGAAACAGCACGCGCACGATATCCACGAAAGTCGACAACGCGCGGCCTAGCGCTGCGGGAAGATAGCGGAACAGAAATTCGACATGGATATGGCTGTTGCGCCTCGCACCCATCGAGGCGCCCAGAAAGGTCACGACCACCAGAAAATACCGCGCGATCTCCTCGGTCCAGCTCGCCGAGTCGTTGAGCACGTAGCGGGTGAAAAATTGATAGAAGACCGTGAAGGCCAGCGCCCAGAACATCGCCAGCGTGAGCCAATCCTCCCATCGATAAACCGACAGATCGATCGGCGCATCGGTGGCGTGGAAATGCCCCTCCTCATCGAGGACCGGGGCGTCCTGATCAGCATTCATGAAGGATTGCTGTCTGGCTGGGTACGCTCACGCGAAGGGCCTGTGCGCGTCGCAGGGGCCGACGGGCACGGGCCGTCCGGTTACGCTGCCTTATTTGATGGATTGAATCTTGTCCCAGTCAGCTTTGTTGTAGCCCATCGTCTCCATCGGAACCGCCTTCAATACCGCGCGCTGGAACTCCCCGCGATCGACTTCGGTTACGGTCAGCCCCTTCTTGCGGAATTCGTCGACGAGTTCCACCTCGCGCTTGAGGATTTCAGCGGTACCGCGCGCGGCGGCCTCCTGAGTCACCTCGGTGAAGATCCGCTTTTCGTCAGCCGAGAGCTTTTTCCAGATATGCGGGGCGACTTGGGTCGCGACGGCATCGACGATGTGGCCGGTGAGGATGATGTGCTTCTGAACCTCATAGAACTTTTTAGCCTCAATGGTCGGTAGCGGATTCTCCTGGGCCTCCACCGTGCCATTCTGGAGGGCGAGGTAGACCTCAGCAAAAGCGATCGGCGTGGGATTGGCGCCGCAGGCACGCGGAGTGGCCATGTAGGCGGGCACGTCCGGCACGCGGATCTTGAGATTCTTCATGCCCGCGCAATCCTTGAAAGCGCGGTTCGATGAGGTGTGGCGCGCACCGTAGTACGTCATCGCCGTGATGTGCACCCCGGTCTTGCCCTCGTACCCGTCTGCCAGCTCGCGAAACGCGGGGCTCTTGGACCAGGCAACGAGATGGTTTCCGTCGCGAAAGGTAAACGGATAGTAGCCCACCCCGATCCGCGGGAAGCTTCGCGCTGCAAACGACAGGCCGGAAATGATCATGTCAACCGTGCCCAGTTGCAGCCCCTGGTTGATATCGGTTTCCTTGCCGAGCGACGAGGCCGGGAACACCTGAACCTCGTATTTGCCGTTGGTGCGTTTCTTTATTTCCTCTCCCGCCCACACCGACCAGCGGTGATACGGCTCAGAGGTTTCATAAACATGGGCCCACTTGAGCTTGGTCTGGGCTGCGGCGGGAAGGGCTGCTGCGAGCGCTGCCGCAGCCATCATCAATCCGGCGATTCGTTTCATAGAATGGGTCTCCTCATTGTGTTGTGACTGCTGAAAACTTTGATGCAGTTCGGGACGGCTGCCTGCTGGCTCAACCAGGCACGAGCTGCACCTTCATGCTGACGGTCTTGTCGCGGGCCCGTTCTATGGCCGCCGCCGCCTCGGTGAGGCGATACGATCCGCTGAGGACAGGCCTCACGTCAACCCTGCGGCTGGCGATTGCCTGGACCGCCAGGTCAAAGACATTGCCAAATCGGAACGATCCCCGCAGATCGAGCTCGCGCGCCATGATCAGGTTGGCGAGCATATGCATGCCCTCCACCGGGAGGGTCCCGACCTGAACGATCACGCCGCCACGGCGAACGGTCTCCAGGCAGGCCGCGAGCGCTCCGGGCGCGCCCGAGACTTCAAAAGCCACATCTGGTTCGCCGCCACACGCCTGAGCAAGCGAGCGGCCTGGGGCAAGCTGGTCGGTGCGCACGGTGATATCGGCACCGACCTGGCGCGCCACGGCAAGCGGATGATCGACTACGTCGGTGATCGACACATGAGCCGCACCCGCAAGCCTGACTGCCAGCACCATCATGCAGCCTATCGTCCCCGAGCCAGTGATGAGCACGCGCTTGCCCAGCAGATTGCCCGCGCGCTGCGCGGAGTGAAGCGCCACCGATAGCGGCTCCGACATCGCCAACTCGTCGAGCGGCACGGTCTCAGCCACCGGTACGCACTGCGACTGCGGCATCAGAAAATATTCCCTGAACATGCCTTGAACATGCGGAAAGACGCTCGCGCTGCCTAAAAACCGCATGTTGGCGCAGAGATTTTCCCGGCCATCGCGGCAGCCCGGACATTGACCGCAGGGCCGCGACGGATTGACCGCCACACGCTGTCCTACTGCAACCCTCGTGACCCCTGCGCCTACCGCAGCGACCACCGCAGAGGCTTCGTGCCCCGGGGTGAGCGGCTCGCGAATCTGAAAATTACCGACGCGGCCGTGGAAATAGTAGTGCATATCCGAGCCGCAGATGCCCACCGCTCCCAGTCGCAACAGCACTTCGCCCGCCCCGGGCTGAGGAACCGGCGCCTCGTTTACGCGCAGATCGAGCGCTCCGTGAACTTTGCATTCGAGCATTGGCTGTCTCCCTGAGGGCTGCGGCATGCTGCAATGGCGCCCGCATCTAAGGCTGCGCAAGCCGCCGCAAGCCGTTTTGGCGATGGTAGCATCGACTGACTCCCAGCCCAATGCCCGGCCGCAACCATGCATCGCACCCGCATTGCCGATATTCGCGCAACCCCGGTCACTGTGCCGCTCAAGGCACCGCTTCGCCACAGCAATGGCGCGCACTGGGGTCGGTTTGTCCGGACACTCGTCGAAGTCGAGACCGAGGACGGCTATCTCGGCCTGGGCGAATTCGGTGGCGGTGGCGAGGCGGCAAACGCCGCCGTCACAGGGCTGCTCGGCTACCTCAAAGGCCATGATGTATTTCGACTCGAGGCGCTTCGCTTTGCGATATGCAATCCGACCGCGAGTCTGTACAACAACCGCACGCAGATTCATGCGGCCATTGAATTTGCCTGTCTCGACATCATGGGGCAAAAGCTTGGCGTCCCAGTTTCGGAGCTCTTGGGCGGCCGGGTCCGCGATACCATCGAATTTGCCAGCTATCTGTTTTTTCGCTATCCCGACGCCGGCGGCGAGGGCGAAGTCCGGACCGTATCGCAGCTCGTGAGCGAGGCGCTCGCGCTCAAGGCTGCATATGGGTTTCGCAGCCACAAGCTCAAGGGCGGCGTGTTTCACCCCCGCTATGAGCTCGAATGCTATCTCGCGCTTGGCCACGCGCTTGCCGGCGAGCGGCTTCGCCACGATCCTAATTGTGCATGGTCGCTTGCGGATGCGATCGAGTTCGGCCGTGCGATCGAGCATCTGAACAACGACTACTTCGAAGACCCTGTGTTCGGTATGCCGCAGCTCGCTCGCCTGCGCGAGATGGTACGCATACCGACTGCTACCAACACCGTAGTGGTCAATTTCGAGCAGCTCGCCGCCAACATCTCACAGCGCGCGGTCGATGTGATTTTGCTCGATACAACTTTTTGGGGCGGCATCCGGCCCTGCATCAAGGCAGCTGCGATCTGCGACACCTTTGGGCTGGGCGTGGCAGTGCATTCATCGGGCGAGTTGGGCATTCAGTTATCAACAATGCTGCATATGGGCGCGGTAGTGCCCAATCTTGGCTACAGCGCCGACGCGCACTACCACCATCTGACTGATGATGTGATCGAGGGTGGTCCGATGCGCTATGTGAACGGCACCATCGCCGTACCGACGGGCCCGGGACTCGGGATCAGACTGGATCGCGAAAAAGTGCGGCGCTACGCGGAACTCTTTCGCGAGCTCGGCCCCTACCCCTATGACCGCGACCCCGGCCGGCCAGGCTGGTATCCGCTCGTCCCCAATAATGACTGGGCTGATCCCAACGACGCGCGCGCGCCTGCGATCCGATGAGCGTACCCCGGCTCGCGATCGCGGCACTGGGGGCAGCTTCCCCCCGGGTTGGTGCGCTGCGCTATGACCCGCAGCGCTGTTCGATAGGCATCGTGCATCTGGGTGTGGGCAATTTTCATCGCGCCCATCAGGCGGTCCACGTCGATGCGGCGCTCGCCAACGGCCAATTCGATTGGGCAATCTCCGGTTGGAGCCTGCGACGCGAAGCAGTTCCTGTCGCCCTTACCCCGCAGGACGGGATCTATTCGCTCCTCATCCGCGATAGCGCCAGAACCGAGGCGAGACTGCTCGCACCGATCCGAGAAGTACGCCATGCGCCCTCGACTCCCGACCGTCTGATCGAGCGTATGGCCTCACCCGCCACCCGCATCATCACCCTGACCATCACTGAAAAAGCTTATGGGCTGGGACCCGACGGACGACCCGATCTCGCAGATCCGTCGGTTGCGGCCGACCTTGCCGGCGGTCGACCGCCGAAGAGCGCGCTCGGCTGGCTCTCTGCGGGCCTCGCCGCACGCCGCGCGCAGGCGCCCGCCGCGCGTATCACGCTTGCAAGCTGCGATAACCTATCGGCTAACGGTGACTCATTACGGATGGGGCTTGATGCATTCGTGCGCGCGAGCTCCGACCCCGCGCTTGCCGACTGGATCATGCAGGCCGCCAGTTTTCCCAACTCAATGGTCGACCGGATCGTGCCCGCAACGACTGCGGCCGATCGCGAACTTTCCCGATCGCTCACTGGCTTTGCCGATGCCTGGCCGGTTGCAACCGAGCCGTTTTCGCAATGGGTGGTCGAGGACCGGTTCCTCGCCGGCCGGCCCGAGTTCGAAGCAAGCGGCGTGCAGTTCACCGCAGATGTACGCGATTGGGAGCAGATGAAATTGCGGCTCCTCAATGCAGCCCATTCGGCCATAGCGTACTTTGGCGTGGTCGCTGGTTGGAAGACCGTCGACGAAGCGATCCGGCAGCCCGCGCTGAAAGATTTTCTGGTTCGATTCTGGCGTGAAGAGGCCATTCCAACTCTGCCTGCCTCCATCCGCGCGCAGGCGCACGGCTACTGCGAGGCGCTCCTGATCCGTTTCGACAATACCGCTTTGGCCCACAAAACGATCCAGATCGCAGCCGACGGCTCCAAAAAACTCCCGCTTCGCTGGCTGCCGACCCTGAGGGCGCGACGCGCTGCGGGCGCGTCCTTCGATTGCCTCGCGCTCGCTTTTGCCGCCTGGCTGCATGCCCTGGCCGGTCGCGACGAATCGGGCACCCGTCTCGTTCTGGACGATCCAAGGATCGACAAACTCGCTCCGCTTGCATCGGAGCATGACACGCTGCAGGTCGCACGCGGCGTCTTTGCTGAAGAGCCAGGGCTTAGCGATCTCTGCGCGCACGATGCGGTCCTTGAACCTGTCGCGAAGTGGCTCGCGCGACTACGTGCGCGGGGCGTACGCTCCTGTCTTGCCGAGGCAACAGCCAGGCTATGAGATCGCTCGCCGAGTTGCTGCGCTTTGCCAGCCCTTACCGGCTGCGTGTGCTGCTCGCCGGGTTTGCGCTCCTCGCTGCGGCGGGTGCCACGCTTTCAGTACCCCTTGCCTTCAGGCACCTGATCGACGCGGGGTTTGGTGCCAGCCCCGATGTCGACGGCCCGTTTATCGCGCTCTTCGTCCTGGCCGTTTTGCTCGCACTCGCGACGGCCCTGAGGTTTTATCTGGTCTCGTGGCTGGGTGAGCGCATCACGGCGGATCTGCGGACGGCGGTCTACCGGCGGGTGCTCAGTCAGGACGCGGTCTTCTTTGAAACCCTCAAGACGGGTGAGGTGCTGTCGCGGCTTACCACCGACACAGCACTCATTCAGACACTGCTCGGGACCAGCATTTCACTAGGCCTTCGCAATACGCTTCTTGGCACCGGTGCACTCCTCATGATGCTCGTCACCGAAGCGAGGCTCGCGCTCCTGGTGATGGGTCTGCTGCTGCTCACCTTGCTGCCCGTGATCGCGATCGGAAGGCGCGTACGCAAACTTTCACGGGCGAGCCAAGATCGGATTGCCGATGCCTCAGCGCTCGCCGGCGAGACGCTCGCCGCAATCCAGACGGTGCAGGCATTCACCCGCACACACTGGGAAGCCGAACGCTTCGAACGCGCTGCCAACCTGGCCTTCGAGAGCGCCACGCGCAGGGTGCGGGCACGCGCCTTCCTCACCGCCCTGGCGATCGTTCTGGCGTTCGGCGCGATCGTCTTTGTTCTGCGAACCGGCGCGTCCTCGGTGCTCTCGGGCGACCTGAGCGCAGGTCTGCTTGCTCAGTTCATTCTCTATGCCGCGCTATTAGCTGGCGCCATCGGGGCGCTCGCCGAGGTGATGGGCGATGTGCAGCGCGCCGCCGGTGCGGCGGAGCGTCTGCTTGAGTTGCTCACGGCTCCCGGCGGGATCACCTCGCCCGCGCCGGTCCGGGCAGAGCGCAGCTCCCATGGTGCTGCCAGGCTCGAGTTTGCTAGTGTGAGTTTTTGTTATCCCACCCGCTCGCAGGCGGCAATCGATACATTGAGCTTTAGCGTCTCGCCGGGCGAGACCGTTGCACTGGTTGGCCCCTCGGGCGCGGGTAAAACTACGGTGTTTCAATTACTGCTGCGCTTTCGCGACCCTGATGCGGGCTCCATTCTGCTCGACGGGCAGGACCTGCGCGCGCTCAGCCTCGAGGAGCTTCGCGCACGGATCGGCGTGGTCTCCCAGGACAGCTCAGTATTTTCGATTGATGTGATGGAAAACATCCGCTATGGGCGGCTCGATGCGAGCGATGAGGAAGTGCAGGAGGCCGCGCGCGCCGCGCATGCTCTCGAATTCATCGAGCGCCTGCCCCAGCGCTGGGAGACTCCGCTCGGCGAGCGCGGCGTGCGGCTGTCGGGCGGGCAGCGACAGCGCATCGCCATTGCTCGGGCGCTACTTCGGAATCCGTCGCTGCTCCTGCTCGATGAGGCGACCAGCGCGCTCGATGCGGAGAGTGAGCGAGCGGTGCAGGCGGCGCTGGAGACCGCGATGCACGGCCGAACCACGCTCGTGATAGCTCACCGTCTTGCCACGGTCCGCCATGCACACCGCATCCTGGTGCTCGATCACGGCCGCCTGGTGGAAACAGGCTCCCACGACGAACTCTTTGCGGGCAACGGCCTGTATGCGCGCCTTGCCTCGATGCAGTTCGACGCCGCGCGCGAATTTGCGCTACGCTAGCGCGTTTTTCGCTTTGGGGTCGTTCGTGTCCGCAAGACTTAACGGCAAAACCATTTTCGTCACTGCCGCTGCTCAGGGCATGGGTCGTGCATCAGTGCTCGCGCTCGCCCGCGAGGGTGCGCGCGTGATCGCAACCGACATCCGCGAAGATCTGCTCCAGTCGCTTCGCGATGAGGTCGTTGCCAAAGGCGCGGTCGCGCCCGACGTCCACAAGCTCGACGTCACCGCACCCGGTGCGATCGAGGCGCTGATCAAGGCCTCGCCGCCGATTGATGTGCTGTTCAACTGTGCGGGCTTTGTTCATCAGGGCACCATTCTTCAGGCCACGGAAGACGACTGGGATTTCAGTTTTGAAATCAATGTGCGCTCGATGGTGCGGTCGATCCGTGCAGTGTTACCTGGCATGATCAGCCGCAAGTCAGGCTCAATCATCAATATGGCCTCGGTGTGCTCGTCGATCAAGGGCCTGCCCAACCGCGCTGTCTATGGCACCACCAAAGCCGCCGTGCTCGGGCTCACCAAGTCGATTGCCGCCGACTACGTCACCCAGGGTATTCGCTGCAATGCGATCTGCCCGGGGACGGTGGAGACGCCGAGCCTTCATCAGCGTATGGCCCAGCTGGGTGATGTCCAGGAAGCCCGCCGGATGTTCACCGCGCGCCAACCGATGGGGCGGCTCGCACAAGCTGAAGAAATCGTTCCGATCATCGTCTACCTGGCGAGCGATGAGAGCGCCTTTGCCACCGGCCAGGCATTCAATGTCGACGGCGGCATCACCATCTGAACTTTTCAAGGAGAAACTTCAATGAAACTCGTACGCTACGGCAAACCCGGCAAGGAAAAACCTGGCCTCATCGACGCTGACGGCAAACTGCGCGACCTGTCGGGCGTCATCAAGACCATCGGCCCCGACGAACTCGGCGCCAAGGCGCTTGCCAAGATCGCGAAAATCAAGACTTCGAAGCTGCCTCTCGTGCGCGGCAATCCGCGTTTTGGCGTGCCTTTTACCGGCTCGACCAAGTTTGTCGCGATCGGTCTGAACTACACCGACCATGCTGCCGAGACCGGCAACGCCGAGCCCAAAGAGCCGATCATTTTCCATAAAACGTTGTCGTGCATGCAGGGCCCTAATGATGATGTGATGATGCCCAAGGGTTCGGAAAAGACCGACTGGGAAATCGAGCTCGGTATCGTGATCGGCACCAAGGCCTGCAACATCAGCAAGCGCGCGGCCCTCGATCACGTAGCTGGCTACGTGCTCGCCAATGACGTCTCCGAACGCGCCTTTCAGATCGAGCGCGGCGGGCAATGGACCAAGGGCAAGGGCTGTGACACCTTCGGCCCCCTGGGCCCCTGGCTCGTCACCACCGACGAAATTCCCAATCCGCAGAAGCTTGAAATGTGGCTTGATGTCAACGGTAAAGCCAAGCAGCGCGGCAACACCAAGAACATGATCTTCGACTGCGCGACAATCGTGTCGTATTGCAGCCAGTTCTTCACGCTCTATCCCGGCGATGTGATCGTGACCGGCACGCCTGCCGGGGTAGGACTTGCGACCAAGACCTTCCTCAAGGCGGGTGACGTTGTGACGCTCGGCATCGCGGGCTTGGGCGAGCAGCGCCAGAAGATCGTCAAATATCGCGCAGCGAAATAAGCTTTTCGCCGCACAGGGAAGAGCAGGGGCAAAGGCGCAGTCGCTTTTGCCCCTTTTTTTGTGATCAGCCTGCCGGCGGCCGGCGGGTCCCTTGTACAACCGGGTAGTCCGGCCGACCGGTCTTCATCCAGCTCACGATATTGAGAGCAGCCTTGCGCCGCAGTTCGACCTCGGATTCGGTCGAGTAAAACGCCGAGTGCGGCGAAAGCACCACACGCGGATCAGCCAGCAACGGATGGGCAGCGGGGATCGGTTCGATCGGCAGCACATCGAGCCCCACGCCAGCCAGCCGCCCGCTCGCCAGCACTCTCACCAGACCGTCGACATCAACAACCGCGCCACGTGCCGTATTGACGAGATAGGAGCCTGGTTTCATGCGCGAGAGCAGCGCTTCGCTCACCAGTCCGCGCGTGCCCTCGTTGAGCAGGCAGTGGATCGAGATTGCATCGGCCTGCTCGAAGAGTTGAGCGAGCCCGACCCTCCCGACATATTGCGGAAAATCGCCATCGATCAGGTAAGGATCGTGCGCGATCACCCGCTTGAAGATGGGCTGGGCGTAATGCGCAAATCGCTTACCGATGCGCCCCAGTCCCAAGACACCAACGGTAAGGTTCTGCGCGCGCGGAATCGCCGGCACGCTGGTGTAGTGCCAGGTGCCCGCCCGGATGTCAGCGCTGTAGCGGGTGATTGAGCGAATGAGGTCGAGCATCATTGCCAGCGCATGCAACGAGACCTCGCCCACACCGTAGTCAGGCGAGTTGCTCACCCAGACTCCGTGCCGCTCGGCCGCCCCGGCGTCGATGGTGTCATAGCCTGCGCCGATTCGGGAGGCGAGTCCGATCCCGGGGCAGTTCGCAAATACTTTGTCACCGACCGGCGCGTACTGGATCAGTAACGCACTGCATCCCTGGGCGGCGGCGATCACGTCCTCCTCACTGCGGCACTGCGCCTCGATGAGCTCGATCCCGGCGTCCCGGAAGATGCCGCGCTCAAGCTCTACGCTCTTCATGTCGTAATCGGTGAAAAGAACCTTCATGCCATCTCCCAATGAAGCCTGGCACACGGTTTCCATGCGCCCACAGCCCGGGATTATGGCCTAGGCGCAGTCGCCCGGGGGACGGCGTAAGCCGGGTCAGGCGGCGGACTGGCGTGGCAGCAGACACGCTGATAAGGTTCGCTCTCTTGATCCGTTTGACCTTTTTCGTCGGTTTTTAAACTTTATCGGTTCATCTCATGAATGCCATCGATCTCA
>CAZZKA010000102.1:0-11579 GCA_964654745.1 uncultured Bordetella sp.
CGCTGCAAAACGTTTTTCCTCGACTGGGGGCTGGCGCTGCTTGAAGAGAGCGATACGCGTCTGATTTTCGAGAGTCTGAATGGCTGCCGTCTCGTCGTCGCGCAGCCTGCGGTGCCCGGATTGCCCGCAGGTCTGGAGCCAGACCCGACTATTCGTCAGATTGTCTGGAGTGTGAACGACGAAGCAACCCTGCAGGGGTTCCGGCGACGCCTTTCTTCCCTGCCGGGCTTCGTCGACGAAGGTGACCGGGTCGGTTGTGTTGACCCGGCCGGGCTTTCACTGCGAATTCAGGTTTCGCGAAAGCGCCAGATCGCATTGACATGCGCCCGCAGCAATTCCTGGAACGAGCGCGCTCGTATCGATGCGCCGAGCCCATCTTATGATCGCGCTCAGCCTATCGAAGTGGGTCACGTAGTGCTATTTGTGCAGGACCTTGCCGCGTGCACTGGCTTTTATGTTGATCAGCTTGGCTTTTCGCTATCCGACAGCTACCCGGGGCGGGGGAGTTTCTTGAGAGGTGCGCCGCGCGGCGGGCACCATGATCTGTTCCTGCTCCAGTTGCCGCAGCCTAAAGTCGGGCTCAACCATGTGGCGTTCACCGTTCGTGACATCCACGAGGTGTTTGGCGGCGGATTGCATATGTCTCGCTGTGGGTGGGATACCGAACTCGGTCCGGGCCGACACCCGATCTCGTCGGCGATTTTCTGGTATTTCGTGAGCCCGGTTGGCGGGCTGGTTGAGTACTACAGCGATGAAGACGAGCTCACGGAAGCGTGGCAGCCGCGTGAATTTACGCCGGGCCCCACGCTTTTTGCTGAGTGGGCAATCAAGGGTGGCATCGACGGCAACACGCGCCGGCAGAAGGATGCCGAGGCTCCGACAGGGCGATTCATGACCGAGCGGGCGAAGGGCTGATCAGTCGTACGCCCGGATATCCATGGCGAGTGAGAACCGCAGACCTACGTAGGTGTTAGCGCCAACGGGATTCAGCGCCTGAGCCCGCAATGCTCGAAGGCCTCGCGGGTAAGCGCTTTTTCCGCTTCGGTGAGTTCCAGAAGCGGTCGGCGTACGCTACCGCCCGTCTGTCCGAGGAGTTCCTGCCAATATTTTTGATGCGAGGCGGCCTTGCCTGCGGGTCGGGTCGATTTAAGCGCGTGCCTGACCGGCGCGAGGCTTGCATGGATCGCACGCGCGCGCTCGACTTCCCCGCGCAGCGCGAGATCGGTGTAGTCGTGCATGCGGTGATCCACCGCTGTCTGCATGAGGAATGGCGGGGTGGAGCAGAGATAAACCTGCCAGCCGAGTTCGACGATGTTGTCCAACCAATCCTCTTCGCTGGAGGTACTGACGATCAGTCGATCGCCAGCCAGTCGGGTCAGCTTCGAATAGGTCTCGCGCGGCACGCTGTACTTGATCGCGACCACATTCGAAATTTGAGCCAGACGCAAGCAGGTTTCGGGCTCAAGAAGATAGCCGCAATCGGGCGGCTGATTCCAGAGGGTTACGCCGATGTCCACGCTGGCTGCGACTTCGCTGTAATAGGCGACAAGCGTGTCCTCGGTATGCGCGCCAAAGTAGAGGAGCGGCGTATGCACGACGATGTACTGCGCGCCAATCGACTGCGCGTGGCGCGCAAGTTCGATTACGGTATCGAGGCTCTGGTCTGAACAGGAAACCATCAGCCCCCGGCCTGCCAATCGGGCCTCTTCGGCGGCAACCTCCGCCGCATGTTTGCGCTCTGCGAGCGTCATCGCATAGAACTCTCCCTGCTTGCCATTTACGAAAAGTCCTGCGATGCCCAGATCGCCATACCAATGCCGCAGGTTGCGGCGCCACCCCGCCTCATCCAGGCTGCCGTCGGCTTTGAAGGGGGTGAGTGTGGCAGCCCAGACGCCGCGCAGATGGGATCGGGCAAGACGCTTTGCGTCACTCAATTCAGCGTGCATGGTGGTCTCAGTCGGCAGTGATCTTGAGGGATTTTGCGAGCGTCCCGTAGCGCTGGTCGTCGCTGCGCACGATATCCCGCAATTGATCGGGCGTCCCGCCGAGCGGTTCGATACCGGCGGTGAGCAGGCGCGCGCTGACCTCGGGCATAGCGATCACCGCGTTGATTTCGGCATTGAGGCTGGCGATCATGTCCGGCGGCGTTGAGAGCGGTGAAAATACTCCGTACCAGGCATTGACCGCGACGCCGCTCACGCCCTGCTCCTCCACGGTGGGCAAATCCGCAAGGAGCGCGGAGCGTTTGGACTCGGTGACCGCGATCGGGACCAGCCTACCTGACCGGATGTGGGGCAGGGCACCACCCAGGCCGACGAAGAGGAGTTTGACCTCGCCGCCAAGCGCGGCATTGATCGACGGCGCCACTCCCTTATAGGGAACGTGCAGCAGATCGACGCCCGTTGCGCGCTTGAGCATTTCGCCGGCGAAGTGCATGGGTGAGCCGTTGCCGGCGCTACCGTAGGGGAGACCGGGGCTTCGACGCGCATTGTCGAGAACATCCTGCAGTCTCGCAGCGCCAAGCGAGGGATGGGCAACAAGCACCAGCGGAGTGGTCGCTGGTGCGATGACCGGTAGCAAATCGCGCGTCACATTGATCCCGCCGCCGGCACCAGCGGGCAATACATGCGGCGAGATGACCACGGTGTTGGGGGTGAATAAGAGGGTCGAACCATCGGGTGCCGAGCGCGCCACGATCCCCGCGCCGATCAGCGCGCCCGCGCCGGGTTTGTTGTCGATCACGACAGGACGCGCGAGGCGCTGCGCTAGTTTCTCGCCGATGGCACGGGCGGCAAGGTCAGGACCTCCGCCAGGCGGGAAGGGAACCACCAAAGTGAGGGGACGGGCCGACGTTTGTGCGAGTCCAGCCAGAGGGGAGAAGAGCGGCAGGGTGAGTAGCGCGGCGAGCAGGGAGCGGCGCCGCCCCTTAGCGTCGGTTCGCTTCATTGAAAATCTCCTCATGTTGGGCGTGGCTCTCCGAGCGATCATGGTGAGTTGTGCGTTTTCACGCAACAGGAACCGTCCAGGCGTCGTAGCCATAGACCCAGTCGGCATTACCCGGGCCTTTCATCCACTGGTTGCCGCGCGAGCCGATCTGAATGCGAGCCGTCCTATCGCTGCGAGCGTGTTCGTAGCGGCGAAGCGCAGCATCAATGTCGCCGTGGGATTCCAGATTCCCTAGTGCCCGGCCGAGCACCACGGCGTCTTCGATTGCCATGCCGGCGCCTTGTGCCATGAAAGGAAGCATGGGATGACACGCGTCTCCCAGCAGCGTGATACCGCCAATCCCCCAGCGCTCGAGCGGCTCGCGTTCGTAAAGCGCGCTCTTCATAACGCTCTCGCACGCATCGAGCAGTTTGCGCGCATCAGGGTGAAAGTCTCGGTAGACGGCGCGAAGTTCATCGACATTGCCCGGACTGGTCCACGATTCCTCAGTCCAGTCCGGTTGCCCTGTTGTTGCGAAGACGAAAGTCTCGCGGCCTTGATTGAGGGGAAAGGTGACAATCTGGCTGTCAGGCGTGGGGCCCCACCACTTCGTGAAGGCCTCGATCTCCGGTACGTCCCGGACTTTTTCGGTGGGCACGACCGAGCGATACGACACGACGCCGGTAAACCGCGGATACTCCTCGCCAAAGAGCGCAGCGCGCACCCGGGAGTGGATCCCGTCCGCACCCACCAGCACATCATGCCGCACAGATTCTCCGTCGTAGAACTCCACCCGTACCTGATGGTCTTCGAGGTCGACGGAACTCACCTTCTTTGCGAAACGGATGGCCCTCCTGGGGATCGCGGTGGCCATAGCCTCTAGCAAATCGGCGCGATGGATGGTGACCTGCGGAGCGCCGTATTGTTCCTCGGCGATATTGCCCATACCCAGGCGGGAAGTTTCGAGCCCAGTGTCCCACTCGCGGCTGATCCGGTAAGTGGGCTGCGCCCCGTCCCGACGGATACGGACTCCGAGTTCGCCACCCAAACCATCGAGTGCGCGGACCACATTGGGTGTCAGGTTCACATCTGCGCCCACCCGCATCCATTTCTCGGCTTGCTCGTAGATCGTGACCTTGTGGCCTGTTCTGCGCAGCGCGATGGCTGCGCACAGACCACCAATGCCGCCGCCGGCGATACCGATATCGAGTTTGGTGGCCATGTCGGTTCAACCTGCCTTTCGGTATCAGTCCCGTTTGACCATCGGACCCGCAAACTTGCTGGCGAAAGGGCCCCAGGCATGCATATCGACCTCGATCACAACGGGTCCTTTCAGCGCGAGCGCCCGGGATAGCGTCGCCCGCGCATCCTCGGGCCGCCCGAGACGCATGAAAGTGGCGCCAAGACTCGCGCAAAACTGCAGAAAATCCGGAGTGTGCAGATCGACGTAACAGTGTCTGCCGTCGTAGAGATCGTCCTGAATATTGCGGATGACGCCGTAGCTTTGGTCATTCATCAGCACGATCACGATGTCGGCCTTTTCCTGAACCGCGCATGCGAGTTCGCCCGCGTTCAACATGAAACCTCCGTCGCCGATCAGCGCGACTGTGCGCCGGCCAAGCGCATGGGTTGACTCGGCGATCGCCGCTCCGACGGCCATCGCCAGACCCTGACCAATCCCGCCACCCAGGGCGTGAACGCCCGCCCGCGGGTGATCGAGGTTGGGCGCGCGGTTGCCCCACATGCTGTTGGACAGCGTAATGTCTCGGACCCACCAGATTGCCGGACCTGCACAATCTGCGAGCGCCTGTTTGAGAGCGAGGTAGGGCCCCAGCGAGTTATCGATCATGGCTTCGCACTGCTGGCGGGTCGCCGCGACATCGCTCTTTAGCGCGGGATCGATCTGCATCCGGCCTTCCAGCAGTTCAGCGAGTCGTTCCAGGCACAGCAACGCATCGCCGTGCACGAAGGCGGTGCTGGCATAGGCGCGGTTTTGGGCGAGAGGGTTCGCGTCAATCCGATAAAGCGGGCTGGGCAGCCTGAGCTTGTATCGAAGGGTCTCATTGCTGCGTAGCCTGGATCCGACAACGAGCATGGCGTCGCAGGTCGCGTAGAGGCTCTCGGCGGGCTTCATCAAATTGAAGGATCCCAGCGAGGCGGGATGATCCTCGGGGAGGATGCCCCGGCCCTGTACCGAGGTCACAACCGCCCAGCCCAGGTCGGCAAACCGGCGGGCTGCAGCCGCGGCATGGCGCGCGCCGCCTCCCAGCCAGAGGATAGGGCGTTTGGCCCCGGCCAGTCGCTCGGCCAGGTTGAGCAGCGCGTCGGGCTCGGGCGCGACGGCGCTCCGCGGGAGTGGGTCGAGAGCATCAGGCAGCGGCAGGCTGCTTGACTGGATATCGATCGGGATTTCTATGCTCACTGGCCCGCATGGCGGGGTTTGTGCGATGCGGACCGCTTCGCGCAGCGTTGCGAGCGCCGTCTCGGCATGACGTATGCGGAATGCCGCTTTGCCAACCGACTGCAGCATGGCGAGTTGCGCCGGGTGCTCGTGTATGAAGCCCAGATCGCGGTCAATGAACTCGGAATCGATCTGTCCGGTGAGATGCAGGAGCGGGGTGCCCGCGGTCAGGGCTTCGACCATGGCCCCGGCCGCGTTACCGCTTCCGGTACCGGTGCTGGTGATGCATACGCCGATAGCGGCTGTGACCCGCGCGTAAGCATCCGCCATATTGCAGGCGCCCGCTTCGCCGCGTGCCGATATGAAGCGGATCTTTCGGCGTCGATGCAGCGCATCCAGAATCGGCATGTTGTGAATCGATATGACACCAAACGCGGCGCGCACGCCGCAGCGTTCGAGAAACCGCGCGCACAGTTCTCCAACCGTGATGAGATTTGCGGAGCCGGTCATACCGCCTTCAGACCCGGTTGCGCCTGAGCTTTGTCAGGGGGGAGTCGGGCGGATAGACCGGAGTGATCGGTTTGGGAGAGCCGAGCATCACGCACATGAGCGCATCCTCGTCGCCGGTGTTGTGCTCCTCGCGGTAGACGCCGGGTGGCACGGAAATCAGGTCCCGTTCGCCGAGTACGGCCTCCCATCGCTCACCGTCCTTCTCGCAGATCACCTTCATCGCACCGCGCAGGACAAAAAAGATTTCTTCGACGTCGTAGTGGATATGGGAGGGGCCGATATTGCCTGCCGGTATCACCATGGTGCTGAAGGTGAAGTGGGCGGCGGGCACCGTATTGCCGTCGCGAGCGACGCCGGTGCCACCGGTGCCGACATAGCGCATTTGCGCGCGTCGGTAACGCGGGTCGAAGTCAGCCTGGAACTTGAGGGCGTCCCAGTCGTAGCGCCGACTGGACTTGCGAGCGACGCGGGCTTCCATCCACTGCGCAAAGCTTTGCCCGTCGGGTTGCATGAGAGAGCGCTGGATCTGAGCTTCGGGCGGGATCAGCGGATCTAGCAGGCCGCGCTCGTTGAATACGGGTTCGTTGGCAGCGGTCGATGTCATCGGGCCTCCTGTCAGGGACGAGGGTGAGCGGCAGGTGCAATCCAGATAGTTTAATTCATGAAACGTCGATTCATCAATGGAACAGTTCTGCGGCCAAGTGTGTCCGCGCGCCCATGAAAGGTGCGCACGAATCCGGGCCGTGGTGCGGGGCGCCGGCAGACGGCTCAGCGGCTTGCTAAACCGAGCGTTACAGGGATGCGTTTGAGACCGCGAAAGCGAATACGGCGGTCCCGGATGGCGGGGCTTGCCGGTTCGATTCGCGGGAATCGCGCGAGCAGGCGACCAATCGCGACCCGGGCTTCCATGCGTGCGACGCTCATGCCGGCGCAGGCATGCGCGCCGTGGCCAAAGGCGAGCTGGGGATTGGGGCGGCGGCCGATGTCGAGTTGGTGCGGCTTGTCGAACACTTCGGGGTCGCGATTGGCGGCACCGACCGCTAGCGTGATGAAGGTCCCTTCGGGAAGGGTCACAGGACCGCGTCCCGTCAGCGGATCAGCCGGCAGATCGATGGGCCCGGCTGCGAGCCGGTTGTTCAGTTGCAGTGGGCTTTCAAAGCGCAACAGTTCCTCGATAGCGGAGCCGGCCAGCGCGGGCTCATTGACCAGGCGATCAAGCTGGTCCCTGTGACGCATGAGCGCATGCAGACCGTTGCCGATAAGATTGGTCGTGGTCTCGTGACCGGCATTCAGGAGAAAGATGCAGTTGTGCAGAAGCTCGCTCTCCGTCAGCCGTTCGCCATCGGGCTCGCCTAACAACAGACGGGTCAGCATGTCCGATTCCGGGTCGCCGGGGTGAGCGCGTCGCCGCTCCACGAGATCGCGAAGATAGGTGAGAAAGTCGGCCACTGCGCGGTGGCCCTTTGCAAGGAGATCGCCGCCTGGCGCAGGTTCTAAGGCCGAGAGGATCGCAATCGACCAGGCCTGCAGGGGCTCCCGCTCGTTGCCAGGAATATCGAGCAGCGATCCGATGACCTCGACCGGAATGCGCGCTGCAAAATCCGTGATGAGATCGGGCCGGGGCTGCCTTTCGAGTCTTTCGATCAGCTGATCGACCAGCTCGATCAGGCCGGGTTCGATCCGACCGACCGCGCGATGACTGAGCGCGCCGGTGAGCAGGCGCCTAACCCTGCTGTGCAGAGGAGGATCGCTGAAGACGAGGCTGGTGGTGTGGTGTTCGAAGAGAGGGGATCCTTGTCCAAACTTTGGGGCGAACTCCTTCTTTTTATCCGAACTTGCCTGATGGTGCCGGTAGACCGCGACCAGATCCTCGTGGCGGGTCAGCAGCACCGAGTTGGGGGCTAGCCAGTGGACGGGACGCTTCTCGCGTAGCGCAGCGTAATAAGGGTAGGGGTCATCGATGAAGTCGCCGGGAGGGGCGAGGAGCGAAAACTGTGCTGGATCGTACAAAGGGCCGACTCCGCGTGCGTGGGGTCCGGTATCGGCTCCGGCATGGGCGGGCATGGCCCGAGGCTGCAGAGCGGGACCTCGTGAAAGGCCATGCTAGGTAGTTGGGGAGGGATTGGTCAAGCAGGCTGGGGCGCTTGCCAAATCGGTCGCTTGCGGCACAATCGGTCAACGCTGCCTGGAAATGCCTGGAGTTGCCTGGTGCTGCCTGAAGCCGCCCGGTGCTGCCCGCCGCTGCTCGGGGCCGCATTCGCAGTTCGGATTGGCCGGCCGCGCGCCAGGCTAGGAGCAATGAACGATGAAATTCGCAGTTTGCAAATTGGGCACCGCTCGAGGATGGATGGTCTGGTTGGGAAGTCTGGCGCTGGCCTGGGTCGCCGCGGCGCCGGGAGCCTGGGCTCAGGGAACGATCAATCGACCGATTCGCGTCGTCGTGCCGTTTGCTCCCGGGGGCAGCGCCGACGTCGCAGCGCGTTTTCTCGCCCCCAGGCTCGCCGAGCGGATCGGTCAACAGGTGATCGTCGAGAATCGTCCTGGAGCCGGTGGGACGCTTGCCGTGGGGCAGGTTGCAAAGACTGCAGCACCCGACGGCACCACGGTGCTGCTCGCCGCAGCCGGCGCCCTCACGATAAGCCCGCACCTCATGCCCAACCTTGGTTACGATCCGATACAGGACCTCGCCCCGGTAACCGGCTTTGCCCGCATTCCCCTCGTGCTGATAGCCAATTCGAGTGTCCCCGCGCAGACGCCCGCGCAGCTCATCGAACTTCTGAAGCGCCAGCCGGGGCGTTTCAGCTACGCGACGACGGGCAACGGTTCAGCAATGCATCTGGGCGGTGAAAGCTTCAAGGCTGCCACGGAGACTTTCATCGTGCATATTCCGTACCGTGGCAGCGCACCGGCGGTCTCGGCGGTGATGTCAGGGGAGGTTGAACTCGCAGTGGTCGACCTCACCAGCGTGATCGGCCGTACCGACACGAGCCGATTCAGATCGCTCGCCCTGCTCGGCAAAGATCGCTCGTCGCTCGCCCCGTCACTGCCGACACTTTTTGAATCCGGACTCGCAGGCTTTGATGTGAGCGGCTGGTTCGGCCTGTTCGTCCCGGCTAAAACCGATGCGGGAATTGTGGGCCGTCTGAACAGCGAAATCACCAGGCTTCTTCAGACCGATGAGATGCGCGAGCGATTCAAGGGGGTGGGCATCGAGCCCATGCCGACCACGCCAACACAGTTGGGCGATTTTTTGCGAACTGAGCTTCGTAATTTTGGCGAAGTGATCAGGCGCGCTGCGATACGCGCCGACTAGTGTCCGCCCGCTGGGGCATGGTCGTTAATCATCCTTCGCCACAACGATCGGACTGATCCGGAAAACAGGTTTGCCATGACCGTCATCGACATCCATACCCACATGTTTACCCACAAGTGGCTCGAATTGCTGAAGAGCCGTGGGGGCGATTTCAACCTGCAGACGCGGCCCGACGGCAAGCAGGAGATTTTTCGGGGACGCACGCCCGTCGTGATCCCTCAGGCCGGACACTTCGATTATGAGATGCGTATCCGCGAAATGGACCGCTACGGGATAGACATGTCCATCGTGTCGCTCACCTGTCCGAACGTTTACTGGGGAGATGAGGCGACCAGTGCACTGGCCGCTCGCGAATCCAATGATTCCATGCAGGCGGCCCAGGACAGGTGGCCGCAGCGCATCCGGTGGCTGACGTCGCTGCCTTGGGAGTACCCGGATGCGGCGGTGCGCGAACTCGAGCGTTCGCGGGCCTTGGGAGCGGTCGGCGTCATGGTGCTGGGCAATATTTCCGGCAGAAGCCTCATCGATCCGCTCTTTGCTCCGATATGGGCCGCGATCGACGAGGCGGCTCTACCGGTGCTTGTACATCCCACCGATCCGCTGGGCGCCGAGTCGATGGGCATTGCGCCGCACAATCTGTTCTGGTCGGTTGGATTCACCTACGACACCACGCTCGCGGTGGCCAAGATGATCTTCAGCGGGTTTTTCGACCGGTACCCGAATCTGAAGCTGATTGCCTCGCACGGCGGAGGAATGCTGCCGTATCTGGTGGGTCGCTTCGAGATGGGCGACCGCGCTGAGTTTGATCATCTTCGAGAGATGAAGCGCAAGCCCACCGATTATCTGCGCCACATCCATTACGACAGCATCACCTACGATCTCGCGCCCCTTCGCTATCTGATCGAGGTCGCTGGTGCGAGCCAGGTGATGCTGGGGACCGACTGGCCGCATCGGGTGCATGAGGCTGATGTGGCCGTGACGCGCCTCGATGCCTTGCCTGCCGCTCAGCGCGAGGCCATCTGCGCGGATAACGCGCGGCGGGTCTTCAGGCTCTGAGTGGCTGCGGCCCGCTCCGGGCCCGAGTCGCCGGTTTGCTCAACGGAAGACCGCCGGTCCGTTCAGTCCTGGACCAACGGTTTGCTGAGCCTTGTACTACCGGTTCGCTCAACGGTGGGCCGTTGCTTCGGTCACCCCTGGACTGCCGGGCTGGCCAGATGCCAGTCGGTCGCACGCTGGTAGGCATGCGCGATCTGCAGCACGACGTCTTCGGCAAAAGGGCGTCCCGCGATCTGCATGGCAATCGGCAGGCCGTGTCGCGAACGACCGCAGGGCAGAGCGACTGACGGTAGACCGAGGAAGTTGAAGGGTCTGTGAAGCCGGGTGAGTTGGGCGAGTATGCGATCCATTTTTGCGCCACCACCCACATCGGTCTCTGCGATGCTCGGCGTGGGGATGGCAAGACTCGGCACGCTCAACACATCGACCTTGTCAAAGACCTCGGCGACGAAGCGTTCCATCATCGTTGCCCGCAGGCGCAAGGCGTCAATGTAACGGGCCGCGGGGATGGCGAGCCCACGCAGCAGGCGAGCCCGGACCTGCGGGGAATATTCATCGGGCCGATTCCTCAACCAGTTGCCGTGAAGCGCGGCGGCCTCCGCTGCGATGATATGGGTAGCCGCTGCCTCGGCACCCCGCATGTCCGGTATCGGCACAGCAACGACGGTGCAACCGAGCCGGCTGAACTCACGGCGCGCCCCATCCATGCAGGCGGCAACCTCGGCATCGAGGTCGTCGTGGAAAAACCGGTCAGGTATACCGACCCGCAGGCGCGCGGGCGACTGACGCAGTCTCGCGAGCAGGTCCGGAACGGGCTGGCCCGAGGCGGTGGCGTCAGCCGGGTCGCTTCCGGCCAGGACCTGCAGGAGAAGTGCGCAGTCTTCGGCGGTCCTTGCAAGCGGCCCGACCGTATCCATGGAAAAAGAGAGCGGCATCGCGCCTGCGCGACTGATCCGGCCGACGGTCACCTTTAGCCCGGTGATTCCGCACAGCGAGGCGGGCAGCCGCACCGAGCCCCCGGTGTCTGATCCCAGGGCTGCGAAGCTCGCGCGTGCCGCTACCGCTGCCCCCGAGCCGCTCGAGGAACCGCCGGTGATGTGGGCAGTGTTCCAGGGATTGCGCGCAGCGCCGAAGTGCACGTTGTGGCCGGTCGGGCCATAGGCGAACTCCGCCATGTTAAGGGTGCCGAAGTCGATTGCTCCGGCGGCATCGAGCCGGCGCAGGGCGGTTGCCGTCGTGTTCGCGCGCGTTTTCCTGCGGATCTCCGACCCGCAGGTGCTTATAAGCCCCTCGCGGTAGAACATATCCTTGTGGGCCATCGGCACGCCGTGCAACGGACCGTGAAAGTGACCGCGCGCCGCATCGGCCTCGAGC
>CAZZKA010000103.1:0-11425 GCA_964654745.1 uncultured Bordetella sp.
GCCCTTGGCCACCAGCGATTTGGCGAGCGTCAGCGAGCAAAATCGATGGTCAAGGCGATTGCCCTTGGCCACCACCCTACCGCCACCCCGCCAGCCAATGCGACTTCAGCTGGGTGCGGCCACACACTGATTTTGGCGGCAGTGGCTGGGCGGCTAGCTACCGCTTGAGCGCTGAAGCCGTGATTATCCTGGCGTTGGCTCTTTTCGCGAGATATCTCGGCTCGGCATCACGTGCACCCAATCACAGGCAAGGCTCACCTGCAGACTTTGCCCCACCGATAGCCGCTGGCGCTGCGGGCCAGAGCGCATGATGCGAAGCGCCACACCCGTCAGCCCCGCGATGCTAAGCGTGGCGAGGGTGGTCTCCCCGAGATTGCGCAGCGTGCTTACCGTGGCGCGCAGGTCGACAAGCCCCAATGTGTCACCAGGCGTATGAGTGAACGCCTCATTCTCGATCAACAGTCCATCGCCCTGGATCACCCACGTGACTGACTGCCCGACACCGATGCGGCGCTTGTCGCGCACTCGAAGACGTACGCCGCTGGGGCCAACCGAAGGCGAAACCCACTCGATCCATCCTGCCTTGTCAGCCTCATCGCCTGCGCTCTGAGGCCCCAGCCACCGGCCCATGAATCGATTCTGTACACCGACCAGATCTGCAACTCGCGCATTGCGTGGTGAACGGTAAATCTGGCCTGGCGTGCCCTGCTGTAAAACGCTGCCGCTATCGATCACCACCAAACTATCAGCGAGATGACGTGCTTCGACCAGATCGTGCGTGACGAGTACGATGGGAATGCGCAGCGACTGACGCAGGTCTGCCAGCAAATCATAGAGCCCCTGACGATTCATCTGGTCGACTGCTGAAAACGGCTCATCGAGCAAAAGCAGGTGCGGCTCGCGCGCGAGCGCTCTGGCCACCGCCACTCGCTGCTGCTCGCCGCCTGACAGCGCAGCGGGTCGGCGGATCTGCTGGTCGACGGAGAGCCGCACATGGTCAAGCCAATGCGCCGCCCGCGCCCGACGCTGCAATGCAGGCAGGTGCAGCAGTGAAAGCGCGACATTATCGATCGCGCTCATGTGCGGCATCAGGGCGTATTGCTGAAACACAAGCCCGACGTGGCGTCGCTGAGGCGGCAGACAAATACCCAACCCCGTATCGAGCCAGACTTGCTCCCCCACCTGAACCCGCCCGGCGGCGGGCTGGTGCAGCCCCGCAATGCAGCGCAACATCGAGGTCTTGCCCGCACCGGACGGGCCAACCAATGCGAGTACTTCGCCAGGCTCGCAACGGAAGGCCCCGCTGAGCGGCATCGGCGTTGACTGCTCGATCCGGACATCGAGCGCACCGCCCGACCATAGCGAGGATGCAGTCATCGGGTCCGCACCAGGCGAGCCGTGGCGAAAAAGGATGCCGCTACCGCGAGTAAAGACAGCGCAAGCAACAACAGCGCCATCCGGTCTGCGCTTGCGAGATCAAAGGCCTGCACGCGGTCGTAAATACTGATCGCGATCGTCTTGGTTTCACCTGGGATGCTGCCACCCATCATCAGGACCACGCCGAATTCACCGAGGGTATGGACAAAGGTGAGCACCGAGCCAGAAAGAATCCCAGGCCACACGAGCGGCAGTTCAACCTTGACAAAGGTCTGCCATGCAGAGAGCCCGCTCACCGCCGCCGCCTCGCCCAAATTCGCCGGGATTGCCTCGAACGCGCGCTGGGCGGGCTGGACGATGAAGGGGATATTAAAAATCACCGACGCAACCACGAGTCCGGTGAAGTTGAAAGTAAGGCGAAGATCAAAGGTATCAAGGAGCCATCTTCCGATCGGCGAGCCCCCGCCAAGCGACACGAGCAGGTAGTAGCCGAGCACAGTGGGCGGCAGCACGAGTGGCAGCACCACGATAGCCTCGACAATCGCCTTCGCTTTGAAGCGCGAGTTCGACAGCCACCGCGCGAGCCAAAGTCCCAGCGGCAGCAGTACGACCAGCGTAGCTGTTGCGAGCTCGATCGACAGGGTAAGCGCGGTCCAGTCCATGGTGTCAACTAGTGTGCCATTGCGAAACCATAGCGCTGCATGATTGCCTGGGCCGACGACGAGGCGAGATAGTCGTAAAACGCTCGCGCGACATCGGGTGGGTCCTTCATCAAAACCATGCGTTGTAAAAGCGGCTGATGCCACGACTCAGGGATAAGCGCAAACTCACCGTGCTTTGCGATCTGAGGCGCAAGCGCAAGGGAATACGCCACGATCCCGCCATCGGTTGCACCCGAGGTCGCGAACTGAGCCGCTTGTGAAATATTTTCGCCAAACACGAGCTTGGGGGAGATGGCCTGCCAAAGCCCGGCGTGCTGCAAAGCCTCGCGCGCGCGCATTCCGTACGGCGCGTGATCGGGCGAAGCGATAGCGAATCTTTTCAGCCTGCCATCCTTGAGCGCTGCGGCAAGATCCTTGAGCTCACCGTCGGCCTTGAGCGGTGAGCCCCGCGGAACCATGATGCCGATCCGCCCGACCCCATACAGTCGTCCCCGATCTTGCGTTTTTCCCGCCTCGGCGAGCTTGAACACGAAGGCTTCGTCGGCTGACATGAACAGGTGAAATGGAGCGCCCTGCAGGATTTGCGAATAAAAATTGCCCGATGATCCAAAAATGAGCCGTAACCGGTGACCGCTTGCCTTTTCAAAATGAGCCGCGATTTCTTCGATCGCAAACTTCAGGTCCGAGGCGGCGGCGACCGTAGTGATGGGAGCGCCAGCGCGCAGTGGTGCAGTCTGGGCGGCCGCAAACGCGTCAACCGTAGATGATACGGTTGCGGTGAGAAGGACCACGGATAACAGTCGACGAGCGTGATTCATGGCTATATGAGAAAAATATCGTCAAGCGCTTCGGTTTCGTTAGTATGCCTTCTCGGAAACGGCAATGCGCGATCCGCCTCTCCCCGTCACGCCGGCCCAGGCGGGCATTAGGGTCAATCGTTAGCGGTCAATGACGGGCTGAGGATCGATCGCGTAGCCATCTCGCCGCCACACTTCAAACTAGAGACTATTCATGCCAAACCAATCAAAATCCCTAGCGGTCGTTGGCCTTGGTTCGATGGGGCTGGGCGCCGCTCTCTCGGCGCTTCGCCAGGGGGTCAGCGTCGCCGGGTGCGACCTCAGAGCGCAAGCGCGCGAGGCTCTGGCCAAAGCCGGCGGCGAGACCTTTGGCTCGGTCAGCGACCTGCCCGCCTGCGATGTCGCACTGGTGCTGGTGGTGAACGCCGCGCAGACCGAAGAAGTTCTGTTCGGTCAACAGGGGCTTGCGGAACGGATGCACTCCGGGAGCGTAGTTATCGGCTCGGCAACTGTCGACCCGGCTCTGCCACCACAATGGGAAAAACGTCTGGCTGATCGCGGCATCCACTTCATAGATGGGCCAGTGTCGGGGGGCGCAAAAAAAGCACTCGAGGGTCAGATGACGATGATGGCAAGCGGCCGGCCTGAAGCTTTTTCAGCCGCGGGGGACTTGCTAAAAACCTTCACGGGAAAGGTCTATCGTCTGGGCAATCAGGCGGGCCCAGGCTCCACGGTCAAGATGGTCAATCAGCACCTCGCCGGCGTGCATATCGCCGCTGCCTGCGAGGCGATGGCGCTTGGCATGCGCGCAGGGGCCGATCCGCGTGCGCTTTACGAAGTGATCTGCAATTCAGCTGGTATGAGCTGGATGTTTCAAAATCGCGTCCCCCATATTCTCGATGGCGACTACTCCCCCTTGTCTGCCGTAAATATTTTTGTGAAAGACTTAGGAATCGTACTCGATGCAGCGCGCCAGCTCGCTTTTCCGCTGCCGCTCGCCTCTTCGGCTCACCAGCTATACCTCGCCACCGCTGCAATGGGGCATGGAGCCGAAGACGATGCCGCCGTGGTGAAGTATTACGCGACGCTGGCGGGGCTTGAATTGCCAGCGCAGAGCGCATCGCAGAGCTGAGATCTCAACGCTTGACCGAACTTGATGCTGCGTGCATCGTTCGTCCGATCCAGCCTCGAGGAATGCCCCATGAATTTATTTTCTTTGCGACGCGTCAAAGCTTCGCTGGCAGCGCTCTTGTGTGGGGCTGCGCTTTCAGCCCACGCTGATTTTCCGAGCAAACCCCTGACCATGGTGATTCCATTTGCGCCGGGTGGTACCAATGACATCGTAGGTCGCCTGATTGCCAAAGAGCTGAGTGGATCGATCGGCCAGCAAGTGGTTCCCGAAAACCGAACGGGAGGGGGAGGGATTGTCGGCTGGACTGCCGTCGCGCGCGCGCCGGCCGACGGCCACACGCTGTTGAGCCTGGACATGTCATTTTCCATCGCAGCGGGTCTGTTGACCAAGATTCCTTTCGACCCGCGCAAGGATTTCGTCCCTATAGCGATCGTCGCCTCGACACCTTTTGTGATGGTCGTTAAAGCGGATCACCCTGCCAAAACCGTGTCTGAGTTTGTGCAATCGGCAAGGAACAGTCCAGGAAAAATGAATTACGGTTCGGCGGGCAATGGCACCAACTCGCATCTCGCAGCCGAAGTATTTAAAGCGAATAACGCGTTGTCTCTCACCCATGTCCCCTACAAGGGCGCTTCCGCTGTGCTGCAAGACCTCCTCTCCGGGCAGATCGATGTGCTATTCACCGCGATGCCCACTGCGTTGCCGATGATCAAAGGCGGACGCCTCAAGGCGCTGATGGTCACCAGCCCTGCCCGCGTAAACCAGTTACCCGAGGTTCCCGCAGCGCCGGAAGCAGGGCAGCAGGACATGGTGATGGATTTTTGGGCGGGTGCCGCAGCGCCAGGCAACACACCGGCCGCCGTCGTACAGCAACTCAACAAAGCCGTTGTCGAGGCCATCAGCCGCCCGGAAGCCAAGCGCACGCTGACAGACTTGGGGCTTTTTGCTGTCCTCGACTCCCCCGAGGAGGCAAAGAGAAAGGTGCTCTCTGAAATCGATCGCTGGTCTGCTGTGATCAAAGCAGCGAAAATCACGGCCGACTGAGGGGCCTCGCCCTCCGCCGCAGCATTTCTGAAAAGTAAATCTGATGATTCTAGGTGTCATCGCTGATGACTTCACGGGCGCGACCGATGTCGCGAGCATGCTGGTAAGGGCCGGGCTGCGCACGATCCAGGTAATCGGCGTACCAGACGGATCTGCTCCCGCGCAGGCCGATGCGGTTGTTGTCGCACTCAAATCCCGCACCGTCCCCGCCGCCGATGCCGTTCGGGACTCGCTCGCGGCGTTGCAGTGGCTGCAGGCGGGTGGGGCCCGGCAGTTTTACTTCAAATATTGCTCTACATTCGATTCGACCGATCGGGGCAATATCGGCCCGGTGACCGAGGCGCTTTTAGAAGCGCTAGGAAGTGATTTCACTATTGCCTGCCCCGCGTTCCCGGAAAACGGCCGCACGGTGTTCCGTGGCCATTTGTTCGTCGGCGATCAATTGCTAAGCGACTCGGGGATGCGCAACCACCCTCTTACTCCGATGACTGATGCCAACCTTGTTCGTGTGCTGCAATCGCAGTGCCGCGGCCGGGTCGGGCTGGTGTCCTATGAAACGGTCGGTCAAGGGGTTGAGCCGCTCCGAGCAGCTCTCGAGGCGGAGCGCGCCAAAGGCACGCGCATCGCGGTGGTGGACGCTATCGATAATCAGGCACTTCGCACTATGGCCGCAGCGTGCTCCGGTTTGCCGCTCGTCACTGCGGGCTCGGGCGTAGCGCTGGGGCTGCCTGCTGTGTATGAGGCCATGGGTTTGATGACACCCGACGCGAAGGCCGCGCAACTCCCGGCAGTCGGTGGTTCAGCCGCAGTGCTCAGCGGCTCTTGCTCGAAAGCGACCAACGATCAGGTGGCTCACTGGGTCGCGCAGGGCTTGCCGGCTTTCTGCGTGAACCCCAGGGCGCTTGCCGGAGGCGATGATATCGCGGCTGAGGCGCTCAAATGGGCGGCGGCTCGGGTCGATGAGCCCGTATTGGTTTATGCCACCGCCCATCCCGATGAAGTGCGCGCGGTTCAAACCGAACTGGGCGCCGAGCGAGCGGGTCATCTGGTTGAGGCTTGCCTGGCTCGCATCGCGCAAGGCCTCGTACAGACCGGCGCGCGTCGCCTGATCGTCGCCGGCGGCGAGACCTCGGGCGCAGTGGTGCAGGCGCTTGGCATCGCGCAGCTCAGGATTGGCGCACCGATTGATCCGGGCGTGCCATGGACGCTCGCGCAGATTCCATCTCCATCATCACCTCAGCGCCAGCCGCTTCTGCTCGCTCTCAAGTCTGGCAATTTCGGAAGCATTGATTTTTTCACCAAGGCCCTGTCCCTGGTGCACTGAGGTGTTTTGAAATGGTGATCGATCCTCCCTGGACAGCCGATGCTCTGCGACAGGAGATTTGCCGCGTGGGGCGCTCGCTGTTTGAGCGCGGCTATGTCCATGCAACGGCGGGCAATATCAGTGTGCGCATCCCCCCCGAGTTGGGCGGCGGCTTTCTCATCACCCCGACCGATGCCTGCCTGGGTTTTTTGATCCCCGAGCAACTGGCGTGGATTGACGATGCGGGTGTCCAGCAGGGGGGGCGGCAAGCCAGCAAGACGCTTTCACTCCATCGACGCATCTACTCTGCCGATCGCCATGCACACTGCGTGATCCACACCCACTCTACGCACCTGGTCGCGATCACATTGCAGCACCCCGACGCGCAGGGAGATCTGATCCCGCCGATTACGCCTTATTTTGTGATGAAAGTCGGACACGTGCCGCGCATCCCGTACCACCGCCCGGGCGATCCCCGCGTAGCGGAATTGGTCGCACAGGAGATCGTCCGATCTCAGGCTGCAGGCAGAACGCTTCGAGCGGTGATGCTGGATCGATTAGGACCGAATGTGTGGCATAACAGCCCTGCGCAGGCGATGGCTGTATTAGAAGAGCTTGAGGAGACCGCGCGCCTGTGGTTACTCTGCTCGCCACGCCCCGCACCGCTAAATGCACCGCAGATCGATGAACTCCGCAGACAGTTTGATGCGCAGTGGTGATCTCGTCCAGACTAAATGTCGACACAAGGCTGGTACTCGTCCCATAGTCTGCGGCAGTCGCAGACATCCTGAGGCCTCGATTAATTCACTGGAATATCGCACGCACGCCCGTCCGACTTGTGGATACAAGTCACCCGTGGAGGCGGAACGCGAAGCGGCGCCGAGCTTGGGAATTTATTGAAATACGCCTGCAAAGCCTCCATATCCGTCGCGACCATGTCGGTGAAGCTCAGCCGCGACGAGGCCAATACGGTAAAGTTATCACCTCCATCAGCGACAAAATCGCTCGTCAGGATTTTGTAGGTCTTGGTGAGGTCGAGTGGCTGTCCGTTGACCCTGACCGTCGAAATATCGACCATCTGTCCAGAGCCTACTGGCTTACCTTGATCGGCGGCATCGTGGCGCCAGGTGTATGCAAAGTTGGCGCTTATTTGCAGGACCCGCCCACAATACTGGTTATATTTACGGGCACAGTTTGGGGCTTCCCACTGTTGCTCGAGGAGTCGGATCAAAGACGCTCCTGTCATTTCAACCATGACAATCGCGTTGCCAAACGGCGCGATTGCAAACAGTGCCTCGTAGTCGACCTTACCGTCGGCCGTCTTGAGCAGGGTGCCTCGCAGGCCTCCGTTATTGATGAGCGCGATATCGGCAGCCTCGCCCTTGGGCCCTCTGATCTCCAAAAACGCATCTGCCATCACCCGCCCGATGGGATGATCGGCGACGTTGATGCGGACTCCGTTAGTAGTTTCAATACGCGCGATGGGCTCAGCGATGAAACCCATCTCCCTGGACCTGGCCTCGCTCGTCGCCTTGTCGTAAAAATCCACAAGCGCCTTAACATCGGGGTCAGCCGAGTAGACTTTGAAGGCGGCGGGCACGGCCGCGGTGGTAAGGTCATTGATGACGGGGATATTCTTCGCTGCCTTGGCCCGTACGCCCCGGCCCGGGAGGATGGACAAATCGACCCGCGTAGCAAACCTGCCGTAGGAGCCGGCCTGGGACACAAGGATGCCGTTGATTTCACATACATAATCGGCATGGGTGTGGCCACTCAGTACCACGTCGACCTCGCGCGGCAGGGCCTCGACGATTTCGCGAAAGACTCCCTTGAGCCCAGGGCAGGTCGAATCGACCAGCGACGATGCGGTGGTATTTCCCCCCTCATGCAAAAGCACCACAACCGCGTCGACACCCTCGGCCTTAAGGCGAGCCGCGTGAGTCTTGATCACCGGCACTTCGGAAAGAAAAGTGAACCCGCCGGCACCCCGCGTGGTGCTCGCAGTACCCTGAAGCGTGAGCCCGATGAAACCAATCGTGGCATCGCCAAACCGCTGAGTATGGGTGGCCGGGAAGAGCAATGCGCCGGTCGTATCGTCGACGACATTGGCCGCAAGAAACGGGAAACTCGCACCCGCAAAGGTGCTTCGCGAACATATCTTCACATTTGGTGCGCTGAAGGTCGACGCGCAGCCTCCCTGCTGCAGACGCTTGAGTTCAAGTTTTCCATTATCAAACTCGTGATTTCCGACTGGTGTGACCGCCAGTCCCATCAGGTTCATCACTTCAATAGTCGACTCATGCGCGGTGAAGGCCGAGATTGCCGGTGCGCCGCCCACAAAATCTCCGACGCCGACGAACAGGCTATGTTTGGTGTTTGCCCGAATGTCTTTGACCAAGCTCGCCAGATAGGCGGCCCCCCCAACCCGGACCTCAATATCTCCTGTCCCGGCAGCGTCGGGGACATCCAGGGTGAGCTGAGGTATCGGCAACAGATAGCCATGAAAGTCGTTCACCGCGACAAGGCTCACCGACACCGGTTCCCTCGGCTCGCTGCTGCACGATGCGAGGGTGAGCGCTCCCATCGCGCTCAAAATGAAAACGAAAATACGAACCTTCACGGTGTGAACTCGGTTTTAGGGGTACATCTGCAGCAGTATACGTACGTACGGGCGCGCTTTTTCAGAGCTTGTTGCGCGCGGGTGCCGGGCAGCACTCGGCCGGTGTCTGGGCATATTTCCCCGCATCGTGTCATGCTCATGCCATCGGCCGCATTGTGCAGTCTCCCTTCGCTTCCATAGCTGCCGGTTTCGGAGAGCGTCGTGATGTTTGATTTCAGGGCCCTCAGGTTTCCGCTGATCCAGGCGCCCATGGCAGGGGGTATCAACACGCCTGCGCTCGCAGCCGCCGTTTGTCAGTCGGGCGCTGTCGGAAGCTTTGGATTTGCCTACAGCACACCAGAGCGGATCGCCGATGACCTCGCTCAGACACAGGCGCTAACCTCCGGCCCGATCAATGCAAATTTTTTTGTGTTCAATCCCGTCGAGCCTCCGGACTTATCGGCGGTTGATGCGGCGCTCGAGGCGATCCGTGCGCTGCCGATTGCCGCGGAGTGTCCCGTAGCCGCTCCGAGGGCCCCTTTCTTTCCCGCGCTTGAAGAACAGCTGGCTCCGGTCTGGCAACACCGGCCAGCGATGCTCACGTTTCACTTCGGTACCCCCCCTCCGGGCATCATCGACCGTGCCCACGATCTGGGAATGGCGGTTGGCATCACGGCGACCTGCCTCGAGGAAGCTCACTCTATCGAGCAAGCCGGTGCCGATTTCATCATCGCGCAGGGCATCGAAGCGGGCGGTCATCGCGGTCTATTCAATCCCGAGGCGCCCGACCAGAAACTTGCCTGTCTGCCGCTTGCCGCCCTGCTTTCGCACGAGTGCTCCGTTCCGATCGTTGCCGCCGGTGGCATCATGCGCGGCGCAGATATCCGGGCTGCGCTCTCGGCGGGTGCCTCAGCAGTCCAACTCGGGACGGCATTCCTGTGTTGCGATGAATCCGGCGCATCACCCGAGCACAAAGCGTTCGTGCTTTCCAAAAGTGAGCGGGAATCGGTTTTTACCCGCGCTTTCTCGGGCCGCCCGGCACGCGGCATTGATAATGCCTTCATACGCCGGATGGAAGCTAAGCCCGTATTGCCATTCCCGCTCCAGAACACTCTTACTGCGCCCCTTCGTAAACTGGCAACGCAGCGCGGTGACGGTGAATATCAGAGTCTCTGGGCGGGGACGGCTTACCGGCAGGCGCAGAGTCTTCCTGCACAGGCCTTGATTTCACTGCTCGCGCGAGAATTTGAGGAGAGTTCTGCGAACCCAGGCCGGGCATGAGCCGCCGCAGACGCTCAGGCGCACAGGTGGGGTCTGCAGCGGTGAACTCAGGTGCTGCTGCCATGGTTGCAGCGTCGAATTGAACCGGGAAAACATGTGCTTCAGGTCTTGCTGATCTGCGCGGGCGCATTGATGGCGCCGCTCGACTCATCGGTGAATGTTGCCTTCCCCGCGATCGTCGAAACCTTCAGGGTCGATCCACGCCAGATTCAATGGATCGTGCTCGCCTTTGTCATCGCTCAGACGCTCGCCGCGCTTGCCTGCGGGCGTCTTGGCGACCTCGTCGGCTATCGCCGGGTGTTTTTGTTCGGGCTCGCGGCCTGCGTCGCGGCGCACTGGGCCGTTGCCCAGGCGGTTGAGTTTTCCACCCTTATTTTTTTACGAGCGTTACAGGGGGCAGCGGTCGGTATGGCGGTGGCCTGTGCCCCGGCTCTGGTCAAGCGCGCAGCCGGGCCAGAGAGGGCCGCGCCGATGCTCGCCTTCTACACCACCGCGATCAGCGCGGGCGTAGTCATAGGGCCGCTTCTGGGGGGACTGCTGGTGCATCTGTTCGGATGGCCGGGCGTGTTCCTGTTCCGCGTAGGCCTATCGGCGGCGGTGCTGAGCCTCGCCATTGTTTGGCTGACTCCCGATGGTCACCCGCGCCCTGCCGCGACCGCCCGGACCAGGCCGGCGATTGCATGGCATGTCCTCGCGTCGGCACGCTACGCGGCCCTCCAGGCGAGCTCACTTATGACCTACCTCGCCACCTTCACTCTCCTGCTGTGGATCCCGTTTCTGCTTTCAAGCTGGGGGGGCCTCACCATCATCGAAGCTGGCGCGGTGCTTTCCGCTTTTCCGGTCGGCGCATTTGCGACAGGGCTGCTCGCTGCCAAGGGGCCTTGGGTAGCCGGCCCGACCTACTCCAGGGCTTTAGTCGCAGTCGGGCAGTGGGTCGCAGCCGTCGGCCTCGCAGCTGCGGCCGCCTGCTCGATCTTCGAGAATACGGTGGCGCTGATGGCCGCGCTCCTGGTGTGCGGCGCGGGCTTAGGGTACTTTCAAGCCGGGTACATCGAGCAAACCATGCGCTGGATGCCAGCAGACAACAGCGGCGTCGCGGGCTCGCTTGTCGCCTCGACACGCCTGATGGGGCTCGTGATCGGCGTTCCCATCCTCAGCGCCTGCGGGGCGGTTTTCGGAATTACCGCGACCCTGGCCGGAAGCGCCGCCGTGCTTGCTGTGTGGGCGCTC
>CAZZKA010000104.1:0-11369 GCA_964654745.1 uncultured Bordetella sp.
CGGGTCTTTCGAGCGGAAAGCCCAACGATCTCTTCAAGGTGAAGCAGCGCTACAACGGGGGCCCGGAGTACGAGGGGCCGCTCTACGCATACCGGGCATTGGTGAAGTCAAACAGGCGGGAGGGGACGTACGCGCTGTCATGCGCGAACGCTGCGCCCAGTTCCCTGTGCCAGACCACATGATCGCGATAGCGGTAGCACTCCGTAATCGATATCCATGGCGGGCAAGAACAGAACACCTAGCGGGTAGCCCAGTCTCAGCTTGATGGTCACAGTGATGGAAGAAACTTTAGGCGCTGGGATCGGCTTGGTCATGTGCGGTCTCTAGCGGTTGAAGCCGTGAACCTTATTGACTGCTTGTAACAATTTTATGTCGGGCAGGATTCCTGGAGCGCAATAGCAATCTCTGGCCATGTTGAAAATCGTGCGCCGACCGGTTGCGCGCAATCCCCGTAGCCGCCGTTGAAGAACACGCAATCGACTCCAGCCGCGCGCGCGCAGTCCACATCGACCTGACTGTCGCCGGTAAAAACGGCGTCCGAAGCCATACCACCCAAACGCGCTATGGCGCCAAGAAGGGGTTCAGGATCAGGCTTTCTTGCCTTGAAGGTGTCTGCACCCACGACTATTTCGAAGAATCCGTCAAGTCCTTTTCGTTCGAGCAACTCGCGGGCCTCGGTTTCCGCCTTGTTCGAACAGACCGCGAGTCTCGCACCGCGCGAATGAAGCGAGAACAGCGTCGAGGGAACCGTTCGGTACGGCCGTGAAAATTTCCCCGACACGGCTCGGTAATGCGCTCTGTAAGACTCGACCAGGGCAGGGTACCTGTTCAGGGATGCGCCGGCTGCCCGCAGTGCCGCCTGCGCACTGGCTTCAAGCCCACCGTGAAGCGAGGACCGCACCAGGTCACGCCCGATCGCAGGCAGGCGATGATCGTAAAGCGCGAGGTTGAGAGCGACCGTCAGATCAACAATCGTATCGATGAGCGTCCCATCCAGATCAAAGATCAGTAGCGGTCGCGCATAGAGTTCAGCGACACGACGGGCATCGGGCGGCGTGCTCATTCGAATTGACTCCCATTGGGTCGGTACAGCGACGATTCCGTGTCGGTATCCAGCTCACCTACCGGCCTGTCAAAGACCACGCGGCCACTGCGCAAGCCCACCACCCGGTCAGCAAACTGCCTGGCCCACTCCACCTGATGCAGGCTGCAAAGAACCGCTAACCCTTCGTCGCGAGCAACCCGCCGCAGATCTGACAGAACAGTTCGCGCTGCCTGTGGATCGAGACTGGCAACCGGCTCGTCAGCGAGCAGTACGCGACAGTGTTGCGCAAGTACCCTCGCAATCGCGACCCGCTGTTGCTGCCCGCCGGACAGCAGATCACTACGTTGGTACGCCTTAGCGAGAAGACCGACCCGATCAAGGCTCGCAAGCGCCACCTGACGGTCTTCGCTCGCGAACCGACGGGCCAACACGCGCCACAGGGGCGTGGAGCCAAGCCTTCCCGTCAAAACATTATCGAGGGCACTGAGCCGACCAACGAGGTTGTGCTGCTGAAATACGAGCCCCACCGATCGCCGGTGCTGCTGCAGCGCCTTCTTGTCCAGGCGTTGGACGGGTGCCCCTAGCATCCAGACCTCGCCCGCGTCGGGTCTCACCAGACCGGTCAGGCAACGAAACAGAGTGGATTTCCCAGCGCCGCTCGGACCAAGCAAGGCTACAAGCTCTCCTGGCGAAACAGATAACGAGACACAGTCGAGCGCGCACACTTCGCCGTAGCGCTTGCTGACAGCATCGACCATAAGCGTGTGTTCGCCAGGCATGATCACACCAGACGGCGACGCAGCCACGCGCTCAGCTGGTCAATAAGGCCAACCATGACCAGGACTGCAACGGTAAGCGTAAGCAAACGCTGAAAATCAAGCAGGTCGATCGCCGCCTTGATCTCAATGCCGATTCCTCCTGCGCCAACAATCCCCAGCACCGTTGATATCCGTACGTTGGCCTCCCATACATAAAGGGATACCGAACTCAGACTCGGCAGCACCGCAGGAAAAACGATGTGACCCATGATGGCACCAGTTCCTGCCCCGGTCATCGCAGCGGCTTCCAGCGGCGCCCGAGGCAACGTCTCAATCGCCTCAGCGTTCAGCTTGGTGATTACGCCAATCGAGTGAATGAACATGCCAAGCACGCCCGCAAACGGCCCTAACCCGACCGCAGCAACAAACAGGATTGCGAACACGACCGTGTCGATTCCGCGGCACGCGTTAGCGAATCCGCGAATCAGCCGCGCTGCAATTGGACTGGGTGTGACGTTATTTGCGGCGAGCATGGAAAGTGGCACCGACACCAGCGCCGCACCGAGCGTACCTACGGTAGCAATCGCCACAGTCTCCGCAGCGCGAAGCGCAACGGCATCCAGTTCGGAAAGGTTCGGCGGCCACGCAGTAGCCGCCCACTTCGCCAGCCTTGGCAGGCCGTCAATCAGCGCAGCCAGATCAACCTTGGCTACCCATGCGCATCCCAGCACGAATACCAGCACCGAAAGCCAGATAACAGCGCGGCCCAGCCCCTCACGCGAGAGCCAGTGAAAGGCATTCTCGGTATAGTGTCCATCCGGCAGTCGTCGCGGCGGAGAGCGTCGGGTCATCGCGCGGCCTATCTGGCTCAGCCCTTGAGGACGCCTACTTCACGCCCCATCACCTCGAGCTTTGCGTAAGGCTCGTGACCGACCGCCACAAACCCAGAGTATGGCCAGGGCATCATCTTTGCGGCATCTTCCTTCGGCAGTGAGGCAAACGCATTTTGGAGGCGCTTGGCGAGGTCCGGATCGAGGCCACGCCGAACGACCACAGGCTCGTTCGGCAGCGGCTCGGACTCCCAAACCACGCGGTTAGCATCGGGCTTGAGTTGACCGTTGCGAATCATTGTGTTGCGGTGGGTGTCCCATCCGGTTGCCAAGTCGACCTGCCCTCCTGCGGTTGCCACCTGAGCAGCGGCGGCTGACGCGCCTTCCGCATAGCGGCCAAAGTAGGTACGCGGATTGATACCGCGAGAGCGCAGAAAGTGGGTGGGGACTAACCAGCCCGACGTCGAGCCGACATCAAGCATCTGCATCGACAGGCCTTTCGCGTCTTCGGGGAAACTCTTTAACTCCAGCCCCGGCCTCGCAACAACGATGGCCTTATAGTAATCGCGCCCCTCGATCAGAAGCATTGCAATCGGCTGTGCATCACCCTTCTGCTTCGCCAGAACATAGCCCCAGGGACCCATCTGTGCAACATCGATCTGCTGGCTTGCAAGCGCCACCGCAATGCCGGCCCAATCATTAGCAACTGTCAGGTCAAGTTCAACGCCCGCTTCGTCGCAGACGCGACGATAGAGCGGCTCCCAAACACGCCGGGTATCGGCTTGAGTGGGCTGTTGCGGCCCAAGGCCTACCTTTAACACAGGGCGCTTTTGTGCGCTGACGAGTGGCGCATTGAGCGCGGATGCTGCTGCAACCGCAAGCGGTGCGCCAATCAGATTTCTGCGGGAAACCATCATGCTCTCCTAGTTGACGGACTGACACCGCGCACCTTAGTCAAACGTTGTGACAGGAGAGTGACCGAGGTTCGGCGCTTTCCGAATTTACTCGCTAGCTAACGGAGTAAATCCTGAATCGCGCCGTGTGGGCGCTTTCCTTCAGCTGCCTCAAGCAAGTTAACAGCAGCGTCCAGCTCGATCTGTCTGCGAACCGCTTCAACCGCCGAGCCGATGTGTGGTGTAAAAAGGGTGCGGTCGCTGAGCTCGAGCAAACGCGGCTCGATAACTCGCGGGCGATCCATTCGCGCCCAGTCTTCAAACTCGAAGACATCCGCTGCATAGCCACCCAGATAGCCGGACTCGAGCGCATCCGCAACCGCACGCTCGTTTACAACAGAGCCTCTTGCTGGATTGATCAACAGAGCGCCGCGCTTGAGCTGCGATATCCAGTCCGCATTAACCATTTGCAGCGTCGACGGCAATAGTGGGGTCGCCAGAAAGACGACGTCGGCGTCCCTGATCGCAACTGCCAGGTCGGCCCGTCGCGCGTTAGCTGCCGTCGGCGCGTCAGGGTCGGTATCGGTCATCGCGATTTCAGCCGAAAATCCCGCGAGCTTTCTTGCGATTGCCTGGCCGACCCGACCGCAGCCCACAATCGCTATTCGACTTCCGTCGAGCGACCGACCGTAAAAAGTTGGACGCCAGCCTGTAAACGATCCGCTTCGAACGTGTCGGTCTGCAGATGAAACATGCCGACCTAGTGCAATGGCGAGGCCGACTGCGAGTTCCGCGGTCGGCTCAGTGAGAAGGTCGGGTACGATCGTCAGCCACACACCGCGCTTCGCACACGCGTGGACATCGAAATTGTCAAAGCCCTTGAGCGCGCACGCGACGATACGTAATTCGGGGCATGCATCGAGCAGCGCTGAGTCGACCCGATCTGGCATAAACGCGAGAATGCCCCACGCGTCCCGGGCTGCTTCTCGAAGAGCGTACTCATCAAGCGCATCGTGGCTGTTGTTGCAGACCAACTCAAATCGCGCTCGAAGGATTTGAAGCGTTTCCGGAAACGCATTGTTTGTTACGACGACTTTGGGTCGGGTCATCGGTGCTTCTCCTTGGCGGAATCGGTTGGGTTCACTGGGAGCATGCCCAGCGATTGATGACGGATCAGTGACAACAGGCATCCATCATCGTCATCAAAAGGTAATCTCTTTCAGCAACGATCGCCGATTCCTCAGTGAGAGCAGAAACATGAAAACCGCTGAAGACTGTGTGCTGCGATGCTCAGACATTACCGTTACATACAGTGATGGAACCCAAGCGCTCAAGCCGAGCAGCTTTCAGATACGCCCAGGTGAGTTCGTTGCGTTGCTGGGTCAGTCCGGGGCAGGTAAGTCGACCCTGCTGCGCGCATTAAATGGGCTCGTACCTCTAACCAGTGGAGAAATCCTGCTGAGCGGAGTCGGAGCGATCACTGATCGCGTGACCTGGCGTCACTTGAGGCGCGAGGTTGCCATGGTGTTTCAACAACACCAGCTGATCGGGCGCTCCACCGCATTGTCGAACGTATTGACAGGTCGCCTCGCCCGCCATTCCTCGCTTCGTACACTTCTGCCGCTACCGAGCGCCGACAAAATCATTGCGATGGAGTCGCTGGACCAGGTTGGCTTGGCGGATTTGGCGCTGAAGCGATGTGACCATCTGTCAGGAGGCCAACAGCAGCGGGTTGGCATCGCGCGCGCTATTGCTCAGAAGCCGCGCTTACTGCTAGCCGATGAGCCAGTGGCTAGCCTGGACCCGAACACAGCGGCAGAGGTGCTCGCGCTCATCCGCGGAGTTTGCGCTTCCTCAGGGATTAGCGCAGTTGTAAGCCTTCATCAGGTCGACCTTGCGCGTCGGTTCGGCACCCGAATTCTGGGCATTGCTGCCGGTCAGATTCAAATCGATGCGCCAGCTGCGACAGTTGACGACAACCAGTTGATTCGGCTGTACAGGGCACATACCGCCGCTCGAGCTCAAGACTATGCGTATAGGCAGGCCCTCGAATCTCCTGGTCATGCGATTGCCGCCTGACCTCGATACCCGCCTTATCAATTGAAGGATCCACTTCCATGCTTACACGTCGTGCCTTAATTGCCTTGACAGCGGCAGCCTCCCTCGCACCGTTTAGCCTCTTCGCGCAGAGCCGCAATCCCTCGCGTCTGCGCATTGCGTTACTGCCCGACGAGAACGCCGCTACGCTGATTCAGAACGCACAACCCCTCAAAGCATATCTCGAGCGCGCACTCGGGCGCGATATCGAGATTGTAGTAACGACCGACTATTCTTCAATGATCGAAGCGATGCGCTTCGGACGAATTGAGATCGGCTATTTTGGTCCGTTTTCCTACGTACTCGCTAAGTCGCGCGCCCCCGACATCGAGCCGTTCGCCGTTGGCGTAGAGCGTGGGTCACCGAGCTACAAATCGATTCTTATCGCAAACGCCAATAGTACGGTTAAATCACTGTCGGATGTCCGTGGAAAGCCCTTCGGATTCGGCGACCAGGCATCGACCTCAAGCCATCTGGCGCCGCGTGCGCATCTGCTATCCACAGCGATGCTTGAAGGTGATCGCGACTACAAGGTGGTGCACCTCGGAACTCACGATGCCGTTGCCCGTGCAGTGCAGGCGGGACAAGTTCCTGCGGGCGCATTGTCCGAGCCCATATATCGCTCACTCATCGATCGCAAAGTTGTCGATCCGACCAGAGTCGTTACGCTGGATCTCACCGCTGACATTCCGAACTACCCGATAACGATGCAGGGTAACCTCACGCCCGAGCTTAAGCAGGCGATTCGTGACGCGTTTCTCGGTTTGACGGATAAAGCGGTGCTGCGTTCTTTTCGAGTTGAGGGATTCGCACCCACCGACGACAAGGCCTACGATGTGCTTCGGGACACCGCGCGAATCCTTAAGCTCGATCTGGGACGCATGAAGTGATGTCGCAACCATCACCATCAGCCATTTCATCTGCCAGCCGGTTCAGCGACATTCTCAGCCGGGCACGTTCGAATTCCCGAACGCAGGCGCGGAAGCTTGCGATATTGATCGCCGTCTGCCTTGTCTCGCTTTGGATAACGGGCTTTTTTGATGCCACCCGGTTTGCTGAGGGTGTGCCAGCGCTGATTCAGCTTACCTCGGAGATGTGGCCGCCTGATTTCGGACGCTGGCGGTCGTGGCTCAAGCCGTTGGCCGATACGCTGGCTATGTCAATTGCCGGAACAGCGCTCGCTGTAGTGCTATCGCTTCCACTCGCGCTGGCAGCCGCTCCGAATACAGCGCCTCACCCGTTAGTGCTGGGCGTTACCCGGCCCGTCTTGTCGGCGCTTCGCTCAATTCCTGAGATTATCTTTGGGGTGATATTTGTCGCAGCGGTAGGGTTTGGCGCGTTGCCGGGCGTTCTTGCGCTCGCGATGCACTCAACCGGTATGGTCGCAAAGTTTTTTGCCGAAGCGATTGAACATGCCGATCCACGCCCCATGGAGGCAGCACAGGCAGCAGGCGCGTCGCGGTTCCAGGTGATCACTCATGCTGTGCTGCCGCAGGTGTTGCCACAACTGGTTGACGTGACGATTTATCGTTGGGAATACCACTTTCGTGCGTCGGCCGTGTTAGGGATTGTAGGAGCGGGTGGCATCGGTTTTGAGCTGATGGCGGCTCTGAGGCTAGTTCGTTATGACCAGGTTTTAGCGATCCTGCTCACGATCCTGGCGTGCGTGATTGTCGTTGACTCGCTCGGCGCTTGGCTGCGCAGGTCGTTGAAGTAAACGACGGCTCGTCAATGGAACGCAAAAGCGATAATCAGTGTTCCCAGCATAATCGCGCCGAGTGAAGGTAGAGCTGCTTTCGCAGTCCACCAGAGCGGCTTACCAAACATTGCCGATGCAAAGTAGAGGTTCATGCCGGCAGGTGGGCAAATGAACCCAACCTCCATCGCTGCCATGAATACAACGCCGAAATGCACAGGATCGATGCCATAACTTTGCGCAAGTGGCAGCAGCAAAGGTACGAGCACGACAATTGCGGCATAGATCTCAAGCAGGGCAGCGGCAACAAACAGCGTTACAAGTAGTGCCAGCAGGAAAAGATGCGGGTTATCGACGCGCTCACGGACCCAGTCAACCAAAGCGCCCGGTGCACCAACGTCAGTCAACCAGTTGGTCAGGGCTAGCGCCATCCCAAGGATCAGCATCACACCGCCAATCAGTCTCGCGCTTTCGAAAAGACATTGGACGAGTCGTGCGGGGGACAGCTCGCGATGGATAATCGCCTGAGACGCGATGACAAACGCCGCCGTCAAGGCGGCGCTTTCGGTCGGCGTTGCGACACCCACTGCAATGGAGCCAACAGCGATTACCGGAATCAGTAACTCCCAGAAAGCGACCCTTGCGGCATCCAGGATCTGAGCGGCGCGGGAACCTCGAGAACGCATGAAAGCAGTAGCGGGATCCGCCGTCGATCGCTCCGGCATCGTTCGAAAGGAGCCTCCAATCAACAGCAGGCACACCACCATGATCGCCGCTGGCAACAGCCCCGCGACGAACATATCCTGAATCGGAACCCTTGCGATGACCGCATAAAGAACCAGCGGCACCGAAGGCGCGATAAGAACCCCCAGCGCGCTGGCACCGGTAAGCAAACCGATGGCGCGGCGTTCCGGATACCCTGCGCGGGTGAGCATCGGAAAAAGTAGACCGCCAAGCGCAAGAATCGTGACGCCACTTCCTCCGGTCAGGGCGGTGAAGGCGGAGCACAGGAGCGCTGCAGCGATCGCAACCGCTCGCGGGCCCTCGCCGAATAGCGCGCCGAGCAACGCACCCACTCGCGTCGCCGCACCGGTGCGTGCCACAACAAGCCCGGCAAGCGTAAATAAGGGCAAGGCAGGAAGCGAAGGATTGACCGTGATCTGGTAGTGAGACAAAGGCACTGAAGCAATGGGCAAACCTTCGCTCGCCAGCAGCGCCAAAGCCAGCGCGCCAAGGCAAGCGAAAATCGGCGCACCGGCGATCAACATTCCAACGATTACCGTGATCGCAGCAGTGACGGGAACCGGGCTTTCGCCATCAAACGACGAGGCGCCTAGCCATCCGGCTGTGATCAGAGCGCCTGTAATCAACCAGGACATCGTCCGCCCGTGAACCAATCGCTGCCCGAGATACCACGCGATCAGCGCAAAGCCGATTGGTAGCGCAAGCTGGATCCACCAGACCGGAATAGCGTAGGCAAGCCGGGTGCCGGACCCCATCTCCGCAAGCACAAAATTCCAGCTTGCCCGAGCGAGCACCGCAGAGGCGACTACCGAGCCGGCCAGTGCAAGCACGCGGACACCGCCCAGCGCATCAATGCGACCCTCCGGTCCGTTGATTGCCTGAGGAGGCAGGTGCAGCAGGGTACTCAACTCGCCGCGGCGCGCCGCGGCTACGGCGCCAGCCATCGCCATCATCAGACCAAGGTGCTGCACCACCACCGATGCGTTATCGACGCCGTACCCCATCAACGGCCGTGCAGCGATTTCAACAAGCGGGATCACCACCATGAGCGCCAGGGCCAGCGCGGCCAGCGCGCCAAAGAAGCCTGGCCGCGAGTTCTGTTCGTTCAGAGCGCTCAAGGTTTTACGCGGTTCAGCCGCCTCGCGCTGATCGATACGCCTTCAGATGCACAAACACCTCATCGAAGGAGTCCGCTGGGACAAGCGTGCCGCGGATTCTCGGATAAAGCCCCTGCGCCAGGTCGTCCCAGGCTTTGCGCTGGGATTCATCGGGCTGGTTAACTGACAAGCCGCGCTTTCTCATTGCCTCGACTGCCTCGTCTACCTCGGCCCGTGCATTGGTTCGCATCGCGATACCCGCTGATTCCCCGGCGCTGCGAAGCGAAGCACGCGCGCCGTCGGACATTGCATCCCATGCCTTTTGCGTCACAACCAGCGCGCCAACCATCGGGGCCCAGTTGATCTCCAGCATGTGCGGCGCAGCTGAGAAAATCTGCGCTGCGAGCGCGAAGTAGGGTGTTGACGGTACAACGCTGATCATGCCGGTCTGGATGGCGGCAAGCGCATCACCGGTCTCAAGCGGAACGGGCGTGTAACCGAGGCTCTTCATGATCGATTGCTGCTCGGGCTCAGAGCCCCAGGCAAAGAACCGCATCCGCCTAAAGTCATCCGGGTGTACCGCGCGTTCGCGCGAGAAAAACCTGACCCATCCCGCATCGCCCCATCCGAGTACCACAAACCCGCGCTCGATAAATCGCTTTTCGATCGAAGGTCTCATACGCTCACGAACGTAATCAATCTCGTCCCAATTCCGAAACAGTAATGGCAAATTTTGAAGGGCTGAAATTGTGGGCTCGATCTCTCGCAAGCCCACTACCGACATCAGCGCACCTTGAAGTTGGCCGATTCGCATTCGCCGAACCATCTCCGCCTCACCACCCTGCGATCCGTCGGTGAATGCAGCGAATCGCGCGTTGCCGCCCTGTGCGGCACGCCAGACTTCTCCTAATTTCATCAGCTCCTGGTGATAGACCGAATTACGCGGAACGACTGAGCCTATTCGGAGTTGAACAATTGGCTGCGAATGCGCAACACCAGAGACAGCCAAGGTGCCGGCGGCCAGCGCGCAGGCGGTCAGGTTGAAGTCGCGGCGGGACGAGGACATAGGGTGGACTATGAAAGTTGGGGTTGGCTCAGAAGCGGTCATCGACCGTGTCGAGAAGCCAGCGCGCACGGTCGAGCATGATTCGATTGTCCGCGCCAGGATTTCGGCTGGCGATCGCAACACTCTCCCGCACCAGTCGAACAAATTCTTCACGGTCCCCAGCCGGTAACGACAGCGCCTCAGCACGTGCAAGCGGTACGGCCGCCTTGCGGCCGCCGGATAAACGCGTCGCCTCGTCAAACCAGCGGCGAGCATCCCCACTCCGACCTCCTGGACGCCCGGCTTCAAAGTTACCAGCGAGCGCTGCAATCGCTCCGTCGCCCCAGGTGAGGCAGCATGCGGTCAGGCGGGTGACCAGCCGCATCGCCGCCGGCAACTGGGCTAACGACTCGGCGTCACTCTTTGAAAGCGATATCCGCGCACCCCATGCAGCGGCTGCCCAATATGCAAGGCCAGCATGCCGCGACGCGATTTCCAGGGACTCAGCCGAAGATGGATCGGCCAGCTTCTGCCCGATCTTGGGGTAGTGATGCTCGAGAGCACGCATTGCATGGCCCTCCGCGCGGGCATATAGCTTGACCGCTCGTTGTCGAAGTCGGACCGCTGCCGCGGAATCACGGGACTCAATCCGATCGGCCTCAAACGCAACAAACGCCCAGGCGTACCTCACAAAGCCAGCTGCAACGGTCTCGGCGAGCGCCTCGTGGTCTGGCGCCTGCGCAAGTACCGACTCACTAAACTTCAGAAAAAAGGGCGCTGCATCTCGCGCTAGCTCAAGGTCTTCCTCGTGATCGTCAGCCCTGCTCGCCAACTGGTCCGCGACCGCACGCGCTAGAAGTCGGTTGGTCGAGCATCCCGCAAGCGACGTCAGTGAAAGAAGAGCGAGCACACTCAGCAGCACCATACGCATCGCTGAGCGGCGCACGACCAAAGAGAACAGCGGCGAATTCACGGCATCTGAGACGGTCAAGATCTAAAGCGGCGACCAGTGAAGTAAGGAAGTTGCTCTCTGAATATGACGGCGAGATGACGGGTTGTAAGGGCAGCCTCCAGTGCGCGAACGCCGTGGGCCGTATGCTGTCATTGGCATGTCATCAAGCGGTGAGGCAATGTGAGGCGGGGCTTACTGGAGAGATCATGAAT
>CAZZKA010000105.1:0-11331 GCA_964654745.1 uncultured Bordetella sp.
GGCGGTAGAACAGGCGGCCGGCCGTGTTCCGGTCATCGCCGGGACCGGCGGCAATTCCACACGCGAGGCGATCGAACTCACCGAGCATGCAAAAAAAGTTGGTGCCAGGGCGACGCTTCAGGTGGTCCCCTATTACAACAAGCCGACGCAGGAAGGCATGGTGCGTCACTTCACCGCGGTTGCCGAAACCGTCGGGCTTCCAGTGATTCTCTACAACGTTCCGGGACGCACGGTGGCCGATCTGTCCAACGAAAGCGTCCTGCGCCTCGCCCAGGTGCCGGGCGTCATCGGGCTCAAGGACGCGACCGGGGACATTCCGCGGGGCTCGGATCTGCTCGCACGCCTGCCGGCGGGCTTTGGCGTCTACAGCGGCAACGACGATTCAGCGCTCGCCCTGATGGCGATGGGATCCCACGGGGTGATTTCGGTCACCGCCAATATCGCGCCTGCTGCGATGGCGCGCATGTGCAACGCTGCGCTGGCGGGCCGGTGGGCAGAAGCCCTTGCAGTCAATCGCCAGTTGCTGCCCCTGCATCTGAAACTTTTTGTTGAGGCCAACCCGATACCGGTGAAGTGGGCGATGGCCGAACGCGGGCTCATCAAGCCGGTTTTGCGCATGCCCCTTACGCCTCTTTCGGCAAGCTTGCAGGCGACTGTGCGCGCGGCGATGCAGGCGGCTGGAGTCTGACCATGATGACGATCTTTCCCTCATTCGCGCGCCGCGCGGCGGTTCTCTGCTTCGCCTTGGGCGCGATGCAATTGTCCGGTTGCGCCATTTCCGACTACATCGAGGACAAGGGCAAGATCGACTACAAATCGTCGTCAACCAACCGCCGGCCGACGCTTGAGATTCCGCCCGATCTTGTGTCCCCCCGCTCCGACGAGCGCTTCAATCTGCCTTCGCGCTCAGGCGAGCGCACGCTCTCTTCATTCGAGCGGGACCGTACCGGGGCGACAGGCTCGGTGCAGTCGGGTGTGCTGCCCTCGCCCACCGGCATCCGTATCGAGCGCGCCGGGCAGCAGCGATGGATCAGTGTCGATGCGCCGCCGGAGAGGGTCTGGCCGCAGGTTCGTGATTTTTGGGTCGAGACTGGCTTCAAGCTTGAGATCGATAACGCGGCAACCGGGACCCTGGAAACCAACTGGCAGGAGAACCGTGCCCGTATTCCGCAGGACTTCATCCGCTCGACCATCGGCAGGGTGATCGACGGCGCATTTTCTTCCGGGACCATGGATAAGTTTCGCACCCGGGTCGAGCGCACCCCCGAAGGACGGACCGAGATCTACGTGAGCCACCGCGGGCTCGAGGAAGTCAGCAACACGACTCGCGACAGGTTTCTTTGGCAGAGTCGGGCCCCGGAGCCCGATCTCGAAGTCGAGATGATGAATCGGCTGGTTCTTAAGCTGGCGGGTGGTCGGGCAGAGCAGTTGAGGGCTGCCGCGGCGGGCGCGACAGCCGGCTCCGCCGCGCCTGATGTCAGGGCAGTGGGCCAGGGCGCCGAGCGTGCGCTCGAAATCGCCGATCCTTTCGATCGGGCGTGGCGCAGGCTTGGGCTGGCGCTGGATCGTGGCGGCTTTACCGTCGAAGACCGTGACCGATCGAAAGGGGCGTATTTCGTTCGCTACATTGATTCCGACGAACAGGCTAGAGCCGAAGCGGCCAAGAAGCCGGGATTTTTTGCGCGAATGTTCTCCAGTTCGAGCAAACCCGAACTGAGTCAGCAGTACCGTCTTGTGCTCGCTACGGCAGGCCAGGGATCGCGGCTCACGATTCAGGACAAAGACGGTAAGCCGACACCGGAAGCCGACCGTGCCACCGTCAACCGCATTCTCGACCTGCTCTTGCAGCAGATGGTCCAGTAGTGCGGCGTTCGGGTTCATTCGAAAAGAGTTTGTCAGCCCCGTTTTGCTCGCCGTGACGAATGCGCTTCAGCAGCCTCGGTAGCGGCAGCGAAGGCAATGCCCTTCTGGTCGAGACGGCGGCGGGGCTTCGTACTTCGCGCATTTTGATCGATTGCGGTTTTCGTCTGCGTGAGGCGGAAAAACGTCTGCGCTCGGCTGGTGTCGAGCCAGCGTCGCTAGACGGGATTCTGGTGACGCACGAGCACGGCGACCATGTGGGCGGTGTGTTTCGCCTTGCGCGCGCCCATGGGATACCGGTCTACATCACGCACGGAACCTGGTTGGCGTCGGAGGGTGAACGAGACCAGGCCAACGGTCCGGGCACTGTCATCCCGTCGGCCGACCCCCTTCTCAACGTGATCGAGCCTGATCAGCCTTTCGAGCTCGCGGGCCTGTCGATCCTTCCGGTCGCAGTCCCGCACGATGCCCGCGAGCCTGTGCAATACGTGGTCGATGATGGACGCGCCAAACTCGGCGTGCTCACCGACATCGGGCATGGCACCGCGCATGTGCAGCGGGCGTACTCGGGCCTTGATGCGCTGGTGCTCGAATGTAACCACGACGCCGCGCTGCTTGCAGCAAACGACCGTTACCCTGAAGTGCTCAAGCGGCGTATCTCGGGGCCGTGGGGGCATCTGGCAAACGATGCTGCTGCGCGGATACTCGAATCACTCGAGCGCAGTCGTCTGCGCCGCGTGGTGGCTGCGCATCTCAGCCGGCAGAACAACGCTCCAGAGCTCGCGCAGCACGCGCTCGCTGCGGTCTTAAGTGGTTTCGCGGAGGATATCGCGGTTGCCGACCAGGACAGCGGGCTCAGCTGGATCGGGGTTTAGAGGCTCTGGCTCCTGCCCGAGGAGCTCCACTGGTTTTGGATGTGCCCCCGCCTGGTCCTCCCGTCGCGATTTCGCGTGCCGAGCCTGGGTGGAGCCAACCCGACTGTGCCCACTCGTACAGCAATGCGGCGATCTCGAGGTCGCGCATCGCGCGCTCGCTCTCTGCCGGGCCAAGCCGGCCCTGATCCGCAAGGCGACAGACGAAACTCAGGCTGCGCAACCTGGTCGGCCGGTGGCATTCGCCGTTGATGAAAACCATTCGCCCGCGATAGAGCATCCTCGTGCGGCGATCCAGGCGTATCCCTGAGGACGCGGCTGCCTTCCCGAAGGCGGTTGCGCTCAGAGCATCGTTCGAATCAAAAAATACGTGCGCAGCCGGCTCGGTGAGGAAACGGCCGATAAACTCGTTGATGTCGGTCTGCGAAGGGCGCCACGAGCTTGCCCAGTCGAACAGCGTCTGGTGAAGATCATCGGGCAGCTGGGCCGCGTTGCGCGCCGGGGCTCGTCCCTGATCGCTAAAGCGCGGGTCATCCCCACCGGGCTCGTAGGCCGCCTCAGCGAGAAAGTCGCGTAAAAACTCCTGTCGAGATGGCGCCCGGAAGCCCACCGATGCCGTCATGCAAGGGCCTTGCGCAACACCGTCGTGGGCCCAGCCGGGAGGCACGTAGAGCATGTCGCCGGGCTCGAGCAGCCAGGTCTCGGTAGGCGAGAAGCGCTCGACGATCTTGAGCGGCAGGTCAGGGCGCAGCGTATCTTCGCCGGGCGGCGCAATCTGCCAGCGTCGCGTTCCCCACAGTTGTACGAGAAAAACATCGTAGGAGTCCCAGTGCGGCCCGACGCCGCCCTGATCGCCTGCCAGGCTGATCATCAGATCATCGAGGCGCGCATCCGGCAGGAAGCGAAAGGCCGACATCAGGCGGTGGGCAGCGTCGTCATGCAGGTTCACCCCCTGAACCAGCAGCGTCCAGTTTTTACGCCCGAGCGGAGGTAAGTCCTTTAACCTGAAAGGACCATGGTCCAGCGTCCATGATCCCGCTGCTGAGCTGACCAGTCGGGACTGCACCGCGTCATCGCCGGCCAGCCGCATCAGGGCCCGAGGCTCGAGTGGAGCTTGGATGCCCGGAAACGCCTGCCTGACCAGAAGCGGCGCCCGCTGCCAGTATTGCGCGAGGAACTCGTCTACACTCCTTTCGCCGAACAGTCCGACGGGCGATGCGCCCGCCGCCTTATCCGCTCGCTTTGCTGGTCGCCGCATGTCTCTACCTGGGAGCTTTTAATGTCGCTGGAAGTCGCTGTGAATCGCTGGGTGACGCTTCGTTACCGGATCAGCGATGCCCAGGGCGAGCCCGTTGAGGCTGGCGAACGAGAGCTTACCTATCTTCACGGCGGTTATGGGGCGGTGTTGCCGCGAATCGAAGCAGCGCTCGAGGGACAAATCGAGGGCAGGGAAGTTTCTTTGTACCTCGAGCCCGAAGATGCCTTCGGCGACTACGATGCTGATCTGGTCCATCTGGCTTCGCGTGAACATTTCCCCGAGGATCTTCAGGCCGGTATGGGGTTTCAGGGTCTTCCGGGCGAACCTGACGATGGGCGCGTTTATATCGCGACGGATCTTGCTGAGGATACTGTGGTTCTCGATGGTAACCATCCGCTTGCAGGCATGGCGTTGCGATTTGAGATCCGGGTGATCAAGGTGGCGCTGGCGACTCCTGAGGATATTGAGCGCGAGTCGCACCTGGCAGACGACGACAGTTCACCTGACTGACCCGGGTCAGCGCCGGGTCAGGAGCTTGCCGGCTCGGAGAAGCCTCCCGCTGCGACCATCTCCGCGAAGCGCCCCCTGGCGGCCATCAATTCGGCAAAACTTCCGGACTCGATAATCTGCCCCTGCTCCATGACCACGATGCGATCGGCATCGGCGACGGTGGACAGCCGGTGAGCGATGATCAGCGTGGTACGACCTCGCCGCAGGGTATCGAGCGCTCGTTTGATCCGGGCTTCGGTCTGGACGTCGAGCGCGCTCGTGGCTTCGTCCAGCAGCAGGATCGGGGCATCGCGAAGGATTGCGCGCGCGATCGCCAGGCGCTGACGCTCGCCGCCTGAAAGCGCGGCGCCTCGTTCGCCAATCACGAAATCGTATCCGCCCTCCCGCGACGCTATGAAGTCATGTGCCTCGGCGAGCCGCGCTGCATGGGTTATCGCCTCTGCAGTAGCGCCGGGCTTACCGATGGCGATATTCTCCGCAATCGAGCGATTGAAAAGTCCGGCATCCTGAAATACGACGGCAAGCTGGTCGCGAAGCGATGCCAAGGTGACCTCCGCGATATCGACTCCGTCGATCATGATCCTGCCCGAATCCGGAGCCCGCAGGCGCTGCAGCAGCGACAGGGTGGTGCTCTTGCCCGCGCCGGTCGCGCCGACGAGCGCGACGGTAGAGCCCGGGGGTACTTCGAAAGTGAGTTGGCTCACACCCTGGCCGGAGCCAGGGAAACGGAAACTCACATTTTCGAAGCGGATGTGTCCGCGAACCGGCGGCAGGGGGCGGGCGTCGAGCGCCTCGGTCACGGCTTCGCGGGCATCGACCAGGTCGAACAGGCTGGCGAGCGAGGGCAGACTTTGGGATACGCGCACCGCAAAGCCCGACATAAGATCGAGCTTGCCGATCAGCAAACCTGCGAATCCGACAAAGGCCACGATCTCTCCGACGCTGATCTGATCGCGTGCCACCAGCACCGATCCGACTGCGTAAAGGATTACGACCGTAATGGTCGCCGCGGTACGGGTCAGAACGGTCAACAGTCCCCACCACGTGAGAACCGGATACTGCGCGGCGAGAAGACTGGCCATGATGTCTCGCATCGCCTGCATCTCTGCGGCGAATCGCCCGTAGCTCTGAACCACGGTCACATTACCGATTACGTCGCCCACCCGGCCATAGACCGTGCCGTGGTAGCGCTCGACTTCAGCCTGCCCGGTCTGTGTACGCTTCGCGATGGCGATATTGGCGAGGACATACACGGCGCCAAGCGCCATCAGCACCGCCGCCATCAGCGGGTTCATGCTGAACGCGGTCGGAATCAGCATGAGCAGGCCCGCGAGCGCGACGATCTGTTCTCTTAGCAGAGACAGACCATTCCAGAACAGCGCATCGGTACCGGCCAGGATCGACCTCACCACCGAGCCCGACCCGCGTTCAGCGTGGTAGCCCGCCGATAAGACAAGCGCCCGTTCATAGGCTGATGCGAGCGCTGCAAGCCTGCGGCGATGCGCGAGCCGGTCCGCCATGACCGCCGTGGTTACTCCAGCTGCGATACCCATCAGCCCGGCGGCAGCCCATAATGCGATGACGCCGAAAGCCGGTTGACGCGCTGCAAGCGCGTCCACTACGCGGGCAAGAAGTACCTGCTCGATGACGGGAACGGCCGCCAGCGCGAGTCCAAAGGCTACGATCATTGCCGCCTGCCTGCGCTCGGCAAGGATCAGCATCAGGGCGCGCCGGGCCGTGCGCATCGGCGAACCTTGGGACTGAGGCGGGGACTCGGTGTTCATGCGGCAGAGCGGTCGGGGGGGCGTCGGGTAAATCTTTACGGGCGCTCAGGTCGCCCGACGGCGAAAAATCTTGAGCGATCGGAAGTTCCCGACGGAATCGAAAGCCCGCAGGCGCTGCAACTCGGCTTCGACGCGCTCTGCCTGATCATAGGCGAACGACCCGGTGTAGAAGAGGATCTCGCCGCCCGGCTTCAACTTGTCCGCGAGGATCAGGGTCATTTCAAGATCAGTGAGCGCGCCATAGCGGTCGTTCTCCGCGCTGCGGAATTCACCGACGTGAAAAAGTGTGACGAAGTCAAACTCAGGCAGAAGACGGCCATCGAGCTGGTAGATATCTCCGAAATAAGCCTTGTAGGTATGACCAAGCGTCGGGTTGTCGATCAGCAGCTTGATGTAATCCTCGTATTCCTGGGGAGAGGCCGTGATACCCAGCACCGCGCAGTTGCTGCCAGCCTCGGCCAGGCGCAGGCCGACGATGTGGTGATTACCGGTCCCGAAGTGAAAAATACTTGCGCCTTTTGCCTCGCGCTCGTTCAGGTACTCAAGGAAATGAATGTCACAGGGGCACTGCGCTTCATCGAGAGGCCAGGTGCTGTTCCAGAAATTCAGCTTGCTCATGTTCCGGATGATCCTTTCTCGGTGGGGTTATCGCTGCGGGCGTCAGGAGTGGTCTGCGTGCAGCGCCTGCTTTCAGGCGGCGTCGCGGGCCGGGGATCCGACAACAAGGAATGCCAGGATGGGGCGTCAGAGTTCCGGGACAGTGGATCCAAGGCGATCGTCCTGTCAAAGCCGGCGCTGAAACCTCTCTGGCCAAACCAAATCAGGCAGGTGCGCGGTAACTCGCGCTTGAGCAATTGGAGCAATGCCACCTGGGTAGCTTCGTCGAGCGCGGTCAGGGCATCGTCAAGAACGATGGAGCCGGGGCGGTGAACGAGCAATCGCGAGATCGCCAGCCGCTGTCTTTCGCCACGCGAGAGCAGGGCATCCCACCTCAGGCCTTCATCGAGGCGGGCGCCTAGTTGCGCGAGCCCGGTGGCCGCCAGGGCTCGCACTAATGCTTCATCGCTGGCGAAGTCTTTCAGCCCGGGGTACAGCAAAACTTCGCGCAGGGTCCCCGGCGGGAGGTAGTCGCGCTGCGGGACGATCATCCGGGACTCGACACTAGCCTTATCGGTGTCGGCTTGACCCGACAGCCAGCGGACCAGCGTTGACTTTCCTGAACTCGATTCGCCAATGACCTGCAGCCACTCACCCGGTCCGAGGACGAGCCGGTCAGGCTGCAACGACAGTTTCGTAGCCGCGCGATCCTCGTCCTCCATTGAGCCGTTCGAACCCGCGTCGCCGCAGGCATCGTGCAACTCCATGATGCGGCGTGCGGAGGCATACCACTCTGCAATCTTGCCGTAGTGGTCGACCAGCCACGAAATTGCCAGCTGGACATGGACGAAGGCGGCGGCAAGCTGCGTGACCTGTCCGAGACTCAGTTCGCCCGAGATGTATTTGGGAGCGGCAAACAGCAACGGCACGATCGGGATCATCGGCCCGGATGCGTTCGTGATCCAGGTGAGTCGCGCGTGCTGTCGAACGATGCCCATCCAGCAGGTCACCACCGATGCGTAGCTGGCGGTTAGCAGCCTGCGCTCGCCGGCGCCGCCGTTCATCAGGGAGACGCTGTCGGCGTTGTCCCGCAAGCGCATCATGCCGAAGCGAAAGTATCCCTCCGCTTCGTTGCGTCGCGCCACGGCACCGGGCAGACGGGCGCCGACTTTGAGCGTGAGCAGCGATGCTATCCCGCCGTAGGCGAGTGCGACCAACACGAGGTACGCGGGGATGACAATTTGTGTTCCCGAGCCCAGGCTGACGGTGTAACTGCCGCCAACCTGCCAGAGGATGGTGATGAATGCCGCCGCATTGACGAGCGCAAGCACCAAGCCGATTCCCAGGTCGACTAGCGGTTCGGTAGCCCATCGGCTGTCGTCGGCGATGCGGTACTCAGGATTTTGCGGGCCGAGCCCGCTCGATTGCAGACGATAAAAATGCTGGCGACTCAGCCAGCGCGCAAGCAGGCGGGAGACGATCCACTCCCGCCATCGCACCTGAAGCGTCTCGCGGGTGAAGACGATGCCAACGCCTATCGTCGCCATCGCGGCGATGATCAGGATGAACCATAAGACCGACCATGACAGCGCGACCGTGTCACGCGACTCGAGGCTGTCGAAAAAGAGCCGATTCCAGTGGTTAAGCAGCAGCGTTGCCGATGTGGACAGCAGCAGCAGGCCGACCAGGCCGCCGGTGAGCGACCACGCGCCGCGGGCTGTCGGTCCGGTCCAGTAGCCTCCGGAGAAACGTGCGAAGGCCAGCGCTACGGCAGAGTCAAGCCTGTAGGCGCCGGGATCGCTTCCTGACGGAGGGGTGGGGGTCATGGATTAGCGGGCGCGAACCGACCGGGGGCGTCTCCTCACCGGCAGGCCGCAGCTATGGGGGGCGTGTTTGATTGACGCGGAGTGTAACGCCGCGTGCCTAGGCGGGGATTGCTCGTCCGTTAGAACCGAGGGGCCTTGCCGCAGGCGCCATCGCGCAGGACAAGGGGCGTTTCAAGGGTCGCGCCCTCCCGAGAGCTGTTGCCAGGCCCCCTCGAGCGGACGGAATTCGAAACGGACGCGGTGGCGGCCTGGGGCAACAACGACCGCGCGAAACAGAACATTGGCTCGCAGCACTTCGAGTTCGGGTCCGTCGCGATCCGGTTCGCTCTGGGCGAACCACCAGGGGTGCCAGATGTCGTTGAGCACCAGCCAGCCGCCATCCGGGCTGTCGACCTCGATGTCTATTTCGGTGTTGGCGTAGCGCAGCAGCCTGGCCTGGCCTGGCCTTCGGTGCAGGGCTGGTTGCTCGGCGGGCTGTTCAAGGAGGACGGTACTTTCAAGGTCGACCGCGGGCCACTGACCGCTCGCAATGATCTGATCGAAATCCGCTTTGAAGGCCTGGGTCGCAAACATGACTCGCGGCATTGCCGCTGGGTTTTCATAAATCCATGCGTTGCCGGTTTTCGCGACGAGTTTCAAATCGCCCGGGCCAAGTTTGCGGTCGATTGCCTCGATCGGTACGCCGGTTGCGATGAAGCGCAGGCCGAGCAGATTGGCAAGCTGGCAACGGTAGGAGGGAAAGAGCGGCGAAAAACGGCGCTGGTCGGGAAGCCCGACGTGGTCCTCGGCGCCGGTTGCCGCGCTGTAGTAGCCGAGCCGCAGCGGGTTGTACCCCAGAATGTTCTCAAGAGCGTGCGTGAGACTTGCGTTGGGCCAGTGAAAACCCAGTCCGGTCAACTCGACGCGATCGCGCCGCAGATCGTCAGCGACCACTCTCGCTTTGAGTGCAGCGATGGTGGCGTTGGTGCTGTCGGGGTCCAGCACCTCGTACATCGCAGCCGGCTGAGCAGTCGCTGAGGACGGGCCGTTGTGATAGGCCAGATCGGCGGTGGTCAGGGCGGCGATGAGGACGGCCGCCATCCGCGGCGCGTCTTTCCCGCGTTTTGCAACCCAGGTCACTACGATAGCCGCAAGGCCGATGCTCAACAGTGCCTCGGCAAGGGGCAGCGCCACCCGGGCGACCCGCTCGTGCGCGAAGGCAAGCCAGCCCGCGCTTGTGAAGGCGAGGACGGATAACGTCACTGCGCTCGCCAGCAGGGCCATTTGGGCTGGTTTTCCCGCGCCGTTCTCCCGGGTCAGGAGGAGGTGCGCGCTATAGCCTGCAAGGATCGACAGCGCAGCGCCAAACAGAAATGTTGCATCGGCGGGGCGCCGGAACAGGCTGATCCCTGGAAGCCACGCATGAAGCGCGCTGAAGACCGGTGTATACCAGCCAAGCGCGTAGACCCCCATGGCGATTGCTGCGAAGGTAAAAAAACGGATCTCCCGACGCCACAACCAGCCGCGCAGGGCACCGGCGAGTACGAGGATTGCCGGCAGAGCGCCGATGTAGAGCCCGCCCATGTTCTGTGCCAGAAACAGCCCGGTTCCTGGCCATGCGGCGCTGGGCGGCCCCCAGTAATCGTCGCCGCGGCCCGTAGCGCCGAACACATCGGGGACGAGAAGCGTCAGTAACAGAGCGGGGTGTAGTGAGCCTCGTCCAGCCTCGGTCAGGCTGATTTCGGGTCGGTTTGAGTCCTGGGCGAGGAGGGCTGTCAGGAGAATCGGCAGCGCGCTGGCAGCAAGCGCCACGAGGCCGGTGACCCCCAAGCTGAGCAGCGTCCTTCGATCGGGCATCAGGGACCCGCGCTCGCGTTGGGTCGAGACGATCCGCCAGATCGCGTAGGCGGCGAGCAGATAGAGGCCCAGCATCGCCACCTGATCGCGCCCCAGCGCGATGCGCGCGATGACCAGGCCGGTTAGCAGTCCCCACAGAGAACTCCGTCGCTGGAGACTACGCTCAAGGCAAAACAGCGCGATGGGAAGCCATGCGAGGCTCAATACCTGGCCGACATGCTGAATGCGCCAGGCCATCGATGCGCCCCAACAAAAACACAGCGCGGCGACCAACGCGCCGCCCCAATGCCAGCGCTGATCGCGCGCCCATAGCATCAGGAATACCCCGCCCGCGACCACCATGGCGAGCAGGAGCATGTCGACGAGCCAGGGGTCGGGACTCCCATCGAGCAGGGCGAGAAGCAGGAAGGTGGGGGCAAACAGCAGGGATTGCGGGTCGGCTACCTGAGGGTGCCCGGCAAAGACATAGGGGGACCAGAACGGCGAATCTCCGCGCGCGAGACTTTGCGCCAGAAACTGCACCTGAGGGAGGAAGTGCGCCTTGGCATCCCAAGGGATGGCCATGTTGCCCCCCAGCCAGGGCCATATAAGGATGGGTGTGGCGATTGCGAGCAGGGCCAGGGCAGGCGCCAGACGACTCGCGGCAGCCGGTCGGGCGGTAGTGGACGCGTTTACACCCGGCGATCGACTAGGGTTCGCCAACGGCTCCTCCAAATTGCCAGACTGAGGTGCTAGCTTCGGAGGAATATTAGGCCGCTGAAGGCGGACCCGGCGCGCCGATGCGGGAA
>CAZZKA010000106.1:0-11302 GCA_964654745.1 uncultured Bordetella sp.
CTGCAGGCCGCTATGGAGGGCTATGAAGTGAAGCCGATGGACAAAGCCATCGCCGAAGCCGACGTCGTCGTCACCGCCACGGGCAATAAAGACATCCTCGTCGGCCGCCACTTCAAGGCGCTGAAGGACAAAGCCATCGTGGGCAACATCGGCCACTTTGACAACGAGATCGACATCGCTTCGCTCAAGGAAGGCTGCACCTGGGAAAACATCAAGCCGCAGGTCGACCATGTCATTTTCCCCGACGGCAAGCGCATCATCATGCTCGCCGAGGGCCGTCTGGTGAATCTGGGCTGCGGCACGGGCCATCCCTCCTTTGTCATGTCGTCATCGTTTGCCAACCAGACTATCGCGCAGATCGAACTCTGGACTCATCGCGACGCCTACGCGCCGGGCAAGGTCTACGTGCTGCCCAAGCATCTCGACGAAAAAGTCGCACGGCTGCACCTCAAGAAGATCGGCGCGATGCTCACGGAGTTGTCGGCTGATCAGGCGAGCTACATCGGCGTGGCGGTACAGGGCCCCTACAAGCCCGACACCTACCGCTACTGATGCGGCCGGCGGTAAGTTTCGAGTTCTTCCCGCCCAACACCGCTGAGGGCGAGGACAAGCTGCGGGGGGTGAGAAAGCGCCTCTCGCAGCTGTCCCCGGATTTCTTCAGCGTTACTTACGGCGCGGGCGGCGCGACGCGCGACAAGACTCTGCGGACCGTGTTCGAGATCCGCGATGAGGGTCTCGAGGTCGCGCCCCACCTTTCCTGCATCGGTGCTACGCGCGGATCGGTGGATGAACTCCTCGCGGGCTACCAGGAGCGCGGCATTCGCAGGCTCGTCGCCTTGCGCGGCGACCTGCCGTCGGGTATGGTCGATTCGGGCGATTTCCGGCACGCTAGCGATCTGGTGGAACATATCCGTGCGAGCACCGGCGACTGGTTCCACATCGAGGTCGCTGCTTACCCGGAAGTGCACCCGCAGGCGAGTTCGCCTGAGTCCGATCTGCAGGCGCTGGTGGCCAAAGAGCGTGCGGGCGCGAATTCGGCGATCACGCAATATTTTTTCAACACCGACGCCTACCTCTGGTTCAGGGATGCGGCCGCGCGCGCAGGCGTGGGGATTCCCATCGTGCCCGGCATCATGCCGATCACCAATTACCGGCAGCTTGCGCGTTTTTCAGACGCATGCGGTGCAGAGATCCCGCGCTGGATTCGGCAGCGCCTTGCCGGCTTTGGGGATGACTCGGACTCGATCCGTGCCTTCGGCCGTGATGTGGTGGCAGCACAGGTACGCAGGCTGGCGGCGGCGGGCGCACCGGCCCTGCACTTCTACACCATGAATCAGGCCGAACCGACCTCAGACCTGGTCAGGGCGCTGGAAGCTCACTGAAAGGCCAGAGTTCGCGACTCGGTAACCAGGTGGGTGAGTCGCTGGTCGTGCGGCTGCGGTTTGAAACCGTCAAGCTCGAGGCCATCGAAGGCGACGCCGATGGCGGGCACGGCGAACTGCGCGAGCGTCAGGTCGTAGAAACCTGCGCCGTAGCCGAGCCGATAGCCGCTTGCCGAAAACCCCACGCAGGGCATGACGATGGTGTCGGGACGCACCAGCTCAAACGGCTCGGGCAGCATCACGCCATATCCTCCCGGTCGCATGGCCTGCCCCGGGCGCCACATCCCGAACTCGAGCGCTTGGCCACGGGCTCGAACGCGCGGCAGGGCGAGCGCCATGCCGCGCCGCTCGAGCAGCGTCAGCTCCGGTCCGAGATCGGGTTCACCGCGGATAGGCCAATACACGGCGAGCACGCCCGCAGGCTGGCCCTGCAGGAGCGCGACGAGCCGCGCACCGATCGCGCGCTCCGCTTGACTGCGCCGGGCCCCTGAGAACAGCTTGCGCCAGGCGATGAGACGCTCGCGCTCGGTCGCGCGGTCGGACCCCAGCGGGGTGCGTGGTATGCTCGGCATCAACGTCCCCCTGATGTCCATCACGGAAGCCACGTGAAACATGAGATCGCCATCGCCGCGATTGTAGGCGCGACGATGCTAGTTTCAGCCTGTGCCGCACAGGCCGACAAACGCCAGCCCGCCGCGGGTGCACCGCAGATGAGCCCCGACGAGGCTCTGATCGCTGCCCGCAAGGCCTGGTTGAAACCGGACGCGCCACGGCTTGATGCGGCCGCACAGCAGGTCGGCCGCGACCATCCGCTTGCCGACTATCCGCCTTTCTGGCGCATGTCGCTGAGGCTGCGCTCGCCCATGAATTCCGCGCAGGCGAGCGAAGTCGATATCGAGGTCTCACGCATGCTCGCCCGCCAGGAAGGGTCGGTCATCGGCGAGAGTCTGCGCCGCGAGTGGCTGCTCAACCTTGGCCGCAGGGGCGAATGGCAGCAGTTCGATGCCCAGATGGCGCGCTACCCGCGCCGGGACGACGCACAGATCAACTGCCTCGCATGGAGTGCGCCCGTTGCGCGCCAGACACCGTCAGTCGCCGAGCTCGAGCAGGTACTGATGGCTCCCAAGGACCTTCCCGACACCTGCAACCTGCTTCTGGAACAGGTGATTCGTCAGGGCAGACTCGGCAACGATCCGGCTCGCCGGCGGCTGCTGCGCGCACTCGAGTGGGGCTACCCAAGCAGCATTCGCCCTGCTGCGGATCTGCTCGGTATCGATCCGGCGTCGCTGCAGGCCGCGCTCGCCAAGCCGCCCGCCGAGTCCGCCTATACCGGTCGGCGAGAGGTCGCCCTCATCGCGCTTTCGCAACTCGCCCGCAGCGACCCGCCGGCGGCGGCAAAACGCCTGGAAGCGGGGGTCCCGGCGCTGCGCGAGGAGGACAAACTGTTTCTCTGGTCCCAGGTTGCGGCCGGGGGCATGCGGCGGATGGCTCCCGAGTCGCTGCAGTGGGCGCAGCGCGCCGTCCACGCTCCGGTTAGCGACGACACCTTGGTGTGGATGACCCGCGCTGCGCTGAGGGCCCAGCACTGGCCCACGGTTGCCGCGCTGATCGACCGCATGAGCGAGGAGGGTCGGCGTGATCCGGCCTGGGTTTACTGGCGCGCCCGGGCGCTGCGCGCCGAAGGCCGCACGGCGGACGCGGACTGGCTCCTCAAGCGAATCGCCGACGGCTTTCACTTCTACGGACAGTTGGCCGCCGAAGATCTGGGCCAACTCACCAGCCTGCCTGCGCGCGCGAGCTTGCCCACCGAAACAGAGATCGCCGTGCATGCGCGCAACGCGGGCTTCAGGCGCGCGCTCAAGTTCTACGAGCTGGGCTTGCGGGTCGAAGGCAACCGCGAGTGGAATCATCAACTCGCGCCGATGGACGACAAACAGCTCCTTGCCGCGGCGGCGTGGGCCTGCAGCATCAATGTGCTGGATCGCTGCGTAAATACCGCTGAGCGTACCCAGCGCGAGCACGACTTCCATCTGCGCTTTGTCACGCCATTCAAGGATCAGGTGCAGCGTGCCTCAGGCGAGCGCGGTATTGATCCTGCCTGGGTATACGGGCTGATCCGTCAGGAGTCGCGCTTCATCATGGACGCCCGCTCAAGCGCAGGTGCCCAGGGCCTCATGCAGATCATGCCCAACACGGCCAAGTGGATCGCCCGCAAGCTAGAGGTTCGCGACTTCAAGATGGAGCAACTGTCGGACATGCCGACCAATATTCGTTTCGGGACGTTCTATCTCAAGAGTGTTTTGGACGATCTCGACGGGTCGCCCGTGCTCGCTTCGGCTGGCTACAACGCCGGCCCAGGTCGGCCGCGCAACTGGCGCGCAACTCTGGGCGCTCCGGTGGAAGGCGCAATTTTTGCCGAGATCATCCCTTTTCACGAGACGCGCGACTATGTGAAAAAAGTGCTCTCCAACGCGACCTATTACGCTTCGCTCTTCACCGGGCAACCGCAGTCGCTGCGCGGCTGGCTCGGTCAGATCGGTCCGCAGCCCGCAGGTTCCACCGAGCTTCCCTGAGTATCCATCCGCATGACTACTGATCGCATTCTCGTCCTTGGGGGCACCGGCTTCATCGGCCGAGCGCTCGTCGCAGAGCTGGTCGCGCGCGGCAAAGCGGTGCGGGTGCCGACGCGCCGGCTCAATCGGGCGCGGCCTCTGATGCCTCTGCCCACAGTCGAGGTGATCGAAGCCGACGTCCATGCGGAGGGCGCGCTTGAGCCGCTGCTCAGAGGATGCTCGGCTGCGATCAATCTCGTCGGCATCTTGCATGGCCGCGGCGGCTCTCCCTATGGCCGGGATTTTGCGCGCGCGCATGTCGATTTACCCCGGCGGCTCGTGGCCGCCTGCGAGTCTCAGGGAGTCAGGCGCCTGCTGCATATGTCCGCGCTTGGCGCCGATGGTGACGCTCCGCTTCCCTCGATGTATCTTCGATCCAAGGCCGATGGCGAGGCCGCGGTCCGTAACTCAGCGCTGGAATGGACCATCTTCCGACCTTCGGTGGTTTTCGGGCTGGAAGACAGGTTCCTTAATCTTTTCGCATCCCTGCAGCGCCTTGCTCCGGTGATGCCTCTGGCGCGCGCCCAAACGCGCTTTCAGCCCGTGCACGTTGATGACGTGGTCAAGGCATTCGTAACTGCCCTCTCCCTGCCGGCGACCGTTGGCCGAAGCTATGAGCTCGCCGGTCCCCGTATTTACACATTGCGGGAGCTCGTGCAGCTCGCGGGCCGGCGCTCCGGCTGCATGAGACCGGTGATCGAACTGCCCGACATGGCCGGGCGGCTGCAGGCCATGATGCTCGAGGCCCTGCCCGGACCGACCCTGATGTCACTCGACAATTTCGATTCGATGGCGCGCGATAACGTCGCAGGCGGACCCATGGCCGCGGAACTCGGCATCCGCCCTACGGCTATTGAGGACATGCCCGAAAATCCGGTGAGCCTGCGCCAGCGACAGCTCGACGCCAGTCGCAGCAGCGTTCGGCGCTAGCCTGCAGCCCGGCCTCGCAGGCGGCGCACGACCGTGGAGATTCTGTGTGTGGGCGGCGCCGTGCGCGATGAGCTGCTCGGCCGACCGGTGAGTGACCGGGACTGGGTGGTCGTGGGGGCTACGCCCGAGCAGATGGAGTCGCGGGGCTTTCGCCCGGTCGGTCGCGACTTCCCGGTGTTTCTGCATCCGCAAACTCACGAAGAATATGCGCTGGCGCGTACCGAACGGAAAGTCTCGCCCGGCTATCGGGGTTTCGTGGTGCACAGCTCGCCTGATGTCACGCTGGCCGACGATCTGCGCCGCCGCGACCTCACCATCAACGCGATGGCGCGCGCGGCCGACGGCACGCTGATCGACCCCTGGGGCGGCCTTTCCGACCTGCGCGCCAAGCGCCTGCGACATGTCAGTGACGCGTTTGCTGAAGACCCGGTCCGTATCCTTCGGCTCGCTCGTTTTGCCGCGCGCTTTGCCGACTTTACTGTCGCCCCCGAAACCTTGGCGCTGGCACGCGCAATGGTTGATGCCGGCGAAACTGACGCGCTTGTCGCCGAGCGGATTTGGCAGGAGATCTCGCGCGGACTGATGGAGAGCACCCCCTCGCGAATGCTCACGGTGCTGGACCAATGCGGCGCACTTTCGCGGATCCTCCCGGCGCTTGGCGCAGCCGCCTCGCCCACCCGGCGCGATTGGCGATCGACATTAAACCGGCTCGACCTTGCGGCCGGCCACCGCGCGTCGCTCACGGTCCGCTACGCGCTGCTGGCAGGGTGGCCACGCGAGCCTGACGTGGCGCAGGACTGCAGCGCGCGGATGCGGGCGCCCAGCGACTGCGCCGAACTCGCGAGACTGATCGCCGACCATGGCAGGGCCAAGCCCCTGGCGGCAGCGGCTCCTGAGCTCGCGAGTCTGATGGAGGGAATTGATGCGCTGAGGCGTCCGGACCGAGCCATTGAATTTATTCGCGTCTGCGCCTATCGCGACGGCGCCGATCCGGATAGGCAGGCCGAAACGGCTCAGGCTATTGTCGCCGCCCTGCGGACCGTCGACGCCGGCGCGATTGCTGCAGCCGCCCGGCAACAGTTGCCCGATGCACGCGAAAGCGCGAACCGGATCCGTGCGGCCTTGCGCATCGCGCGAGCCGCAGCGATCGCAGCGTGCCTGCAATCGCTCACATCACCCAACCACTCTGACCCCTGAAAGGCTTTTTGCATGAAAGCGCTGCTCTGCCGCCAGCACGGCTTGCCCGACTCGCTCGTCTTGGGCGACATGGAGGACCCTCAGCCAGGCGCGGGCGAGGTCGTCGTCGACGTCCGCGCGGCGGGCGTCAATTTTCCCGACGTGCTTATCATTCAGAACAAGTACCAGCACAAGCCCGAGCTGCCCTTTGCGCCGGGCGCGGAGTTCTCCGGCGTGGTGAGCGCGGTGGGCGAGGGTGTTGCAAACCGGCGGGTCGGTGATCGCGTGGTCGGCTCCTGTACCTTTGGAGCCTTTGCGCAAAAAATCAGACTGTCGGCTGCCCGCACCTTCGTGATGCCGCAGGCGCTCGACTTTGAGCGCGGCGCGGCATTCCTGCTTACCTACGGCACCTCTTTTCATGCGCTGCTTGACCGGGCGCAATTGCGCTCAGGCGAGACGCTGCTCGTCCTCGGGGCTGCGGGCGGCGTGGGGCTTGCGGCCATCGAAATCGGCAAGGCGCTGGGCGCGCGGGTCATCGCGGCTGCCTCATCGCCCGAAAAGCTCGCGGTCTGTCGCGAGCACGGGGCCGATGCCCTGGTCAACTACGCGACCGAGGATTTGCGCGACCGAATTCGCGTACTGACCGAGGGCAAAGGCCCCGATGTCATCTACGACCCGGTAGGCGGCCAGTATGCCGAGCCCGCCTTTCGTTCCATCGCATGGCGCGGGCGATATCTGGTGGTCGGCTTTGCCAACGGCGACATCCCGCGCCTGCCGCTCAATCTCGCCCTGCTCAAGGGCGCCTCGGTGGTCGGCGTGTTTTGGGGGCAGTACACCGAGCGGGAACCCGCCCGCTTTCAGGAGGATGTGGCGCGCATGTTCGAGTGGATCACCGAAGGCCGGCTCAACCCCCATGTCTCAGGCCGATACGCCCTGGCCGACGGCGCGCGCGCGCTTGAGGATCTGATGAACCGCAAGGTGATGGGCAAGGTGCTGGTCCTGCCCTGATAGCTGAGTTCAAGCACACCGCGCCGGCCGCGCACGCCTAGAGCAATTGCGCGATGCCCGCCGCAAGGAGCGACAGCAGGATGGTCGACGCGACGGGAAGCGAAAGCTCGCGGCCGAAGGCGCGGAAATTGAAGTCGCCAGGCAGCCGGCCGATGCCGAAACGGCGCAACCATGGCATCAGCCCCGAGAACAGCACGAGCGCCAACACGGTCGCGATCAGCCATTTGATCATGCGGTGATTATCGCACCCAGGCTGAGCGCGGCGGCTCGCAAGCGAACGCCCGCTCCATCCGTCGCCTCAGTCGCCAAGCGCCTGCTGGCGATCACGGCCGGCGAAACCGAGCGACTGGCCTTGCACCGTGCGCGCCAGCGCGATGACTTTGAACAACTCACCCATCTCCGCTTCCGACACTAGCGTGTTGGCTTCGCGCGCGAGGCTTGCCTGAGCGAGCGCCCCAGCGCCCGCCCGCGCGGTAAAGTGCGCGGCGAAATCGCAACCGAGCAGGAAGCTCGCCTGCGAGCCGTAGCCTATGCAGGACAGACCCGTTGCGAGCGCCGATGCGCGAACCGCCGAGAAGTCGACGTGGGCGGTGATGTCGTTCAAACCCGGCCACCACAACGGGGCTGCATGCGAGCGGTGACGGTAGTGGCAGTTGAGCGTGCCGTCTGCGCGCTGCGGGTGGTAATACTCGGTTGCGGGAAATCCATAGTCGATGAGCAGCATGACGCCGCACTGCAGGCGCTCGGCGATGGTCGCGACCCACGCGCTCGCCTGTTCGCCCACTTCCGAGCGGTAGCGGCCGGGGCTGCGCGCCGATGGCCAGCCCGCGCTGGCAAGTCTCTGGTCGATAAGGGAGGCAAATGTCGGATCGGCAGCCACACTATCCAGGACAAGCCCCGGTCCGCCCGGGTCCGGGCGAATGACACGCTCGAAAACGGTGCTGTCCCCGCCACCCGGGATCTCAAAGAGGCGCACCGGCAGAGCATCGAGGAGCTCGTTTGCAAGTACCGCGCCCTCTATCGCGTCGGGAAGCCTGTCGAACCAGCTCACCCGCTCGAGCGCGGCAGGGCCGAGCGCTGCAATCCGCTCGCGCTGACGCGCCCTAAGCGGGGCGGACAGCTCGACGATACAGACCTCAACCGCAACGCCGCGCGCAGCAAATTCGGCGAGCAGCTGCGAGGCGAGTGCTCCGCTTCCGGCGCCAAACTCCCACACGATGGGCGGCACCCCGGCAGCGAACCAGCGCTCAAGCTGGGTGGCGATGCACGCGGCAAACAGCGCCCCGAGCTCCGGTGCCGTCACGAAATCGCCTCCCGGGCCGAACTTGCCGCTGCCCGACGCGTAGTAGCCAAGCCCGGGCTCGTAGAGGGCAATTGCCATATACCGGTCAAAGCCCAGGACACCCCCGCGGGAGATCGCCTCGGCGCGCACGCGCTCGACCAACGCAAGCGAGCGCTCCCTGTCTTCAGGCTCCGGGCTGGGCAGCCCATCGATGGTCGGCGGCGGTCTCATGGCGGGCGAAGTCTAGGCCAGGTGCTGCATGCCCGCCAAGCACCATGGCCGATCCGGGCGCTGCGAGGCGGTTGTTGCGGATGCTATACACTGCCGTCGCAGCGCCATCGCCTGCGTTCCAAGCGCATGTCGCGCTTCCCGAAAACAGGCGTTTCGCCCCCATGCCAGATCACGCAGCCCTACCCGTCGCCTTGATCACCGGTGCCGCGCGCCGCATCGGGGCAGGCATCGCCCGCGAGCTGCACGCAGCGGGCTGCGATATCGTCATCCACTACCGGCACTCGGGTCGGGAGGCGGCGGCGCTATGCGAGTCGCTCAACCATGCACGTCCGGACTCGGCGCTTGCGGTGATGGCCGATCTGTCGAGCTCAGCCAGTTGCGGCCGGTTGATCAAGCAAGCCTTGGCCTGGCGCGGCCGGCTCGATGCACTCGTGAATAACGCTTCGAGCTTCAAGCGCACACCGCTCGGTACGGTCGATGACGACCAGTGGTCCGAGCTGATCGACGGCAATCTCAAGGCGGCGTTCTTCTGCAGTCAATTCGCAGCGCCAGCCCTCACCGCTTCGCGCGGAGCGATCATCAATGTCTGCGACGCCCGCACCGACAGGCCGCTGCCGGGTTTTTCCGTCTATATCGCAGCCAAGGCAGCCATCGTGAGCCTTACCCGCGCGCTCGCGCTTGAGCTTGCTCCCGCGGTGAGGGTCAATGCCATCTCACCGGGCTCGCTCACCTGGCCGGAAGATGAGACCTTCAGCAAGGTCGAGCGAACGCGCATGGAGTCGGCCATACCGCTTGCGAGGATAGGTACGGGTGAAGACATAGGCAGAGCAGTACGTTTCCTGCTCCGTGAGGCGCCCTACGTCACCGGGCAGGTCTTGGCAGTCGACGGCGGCGCGGGGATAGTCGGTGTCTGAGCGCCATGCCAGACCCGGCAGCTCGGTGCCGCGGGCGAGCTCTGCCCATGTCTGACAGCTTTCCCGACTGCTACCGGATCCTCGTCGAGGGGATAGAGCTGGAATGCCTGCTCGGAGTCTACGAGCACGAGCAGCGCAAGCCTCGCCGGATCGGGGTCGAGGTCGAAATTCACGTGCCGGTCGATCCACGGGCGGCGCACGCTGATGACCTCGCCGGCACCGTCAACTACGAGGCAATCGTAGCCACCGTACATCGTATCGCGGCGTCGCGACGGTTCAAGCTCGTCGAGTCGCTTTGTTCGGCGATCATCGACGAACTCGCGCAACTGCCGGGCCTGCGCGCGATCAGGGTCGCGGTGGACAAACCCGCGCCGATGGCCGGTATGCGCTCGGTGCGGATCGAGCAGCGGAGGCGCCTGTGAACGGCGAGCGCCTCGCTCTCGAACGTAACAAGCTTCACAAGCGGCTGCTGCGGCTGACCGGTCAGGCCATTGCCGACTTCAACATGATCGGGCCGGGCGACCGGGTGATGGTGTGCCTATCCGGCGGCAAGGACAGCTACGGCATGCTCGATCTGCTTCGCACCCTGCGCGAGCGTGCGCCGGTGGACTTTGAGATCATTGCCGTCAATCTTGACCAGAAGCAGCCGGGCTTTCCCGAGCATGTGCTGCCTGACTATCTGCGTAGCATCGACGTGCCGTTTCGCATTGAGGAGCAGGACACCTACTCGATCGTTACCCGGGTCATTGCCGAAGGCAAAACGATGTGCTCGCTCTGCTCTCGGCTGCGGCGCGGGATCCTGTATCGGGTGGCGAGTGAACTTGGCGCAACGCGTATCGCGCTCGGCCATCACCGGGACGATATTCTCGGCACGTTTTTTCTGAATCTCTTTTACGGCGGCAGGCTCAAGGCCATGCCCCCGAAGCTCGTCTCCGACGACGGCCGGCATGTGGTGATCCGGCCGCTTGCTTATGTGCGCGAGGAAGATCTGATCGCCTATGCGCAGTGGCGCGAGTTTCCCATCATCCCGTGCAATCTCTGCGGTTCCCAGGAAAACCTCAAGCGTCGCGAAGTCGGGAAGATGATGCGCGAGTGGGATAAGCGCTACCCGGGCAGGGTCGAGCACATCTTTTCCGCTCTGGGGTCAATTACGCCGTCGCACCTGCTCGATCGATCGCTCTTTGACTTTACCGGCCTCGCGGCAACCGGGATTGCTGACAAAGAGGGCGATATCGGGTTTGATGTCGACCCGGTCTTCGAGGCGGCAGAGCCCACGGCGGTCGAGGCGGCAGAGCCCACGGCGGTCGAGGCGGCAGAGCCCACGGCGGTCGAGGCGCCCGGGTCCATGGGCACAGAGCAAACCGGCGCCGCGACTCCCCTGCCTGGTGAGCAGGTGATCCGGTTTGCAGATCGCAAGCGCGAGCACGAGGGCGCATGACTCGTACGCATCATTCAGCCAATGCGGGCCCGCCGTGGGAACGCTGAGACTGGTCCGAATCCTGTTCGTCGCCTGGAGGTTCGGGTTGGACGAAATAGCCGCGCAAGGGGCTGCGGCAACGCTCGGTTCCCGCTGGCTTCTCGCCTTTGCCCGGATCCTTCGCCTTGGACGGCGTCTGGATGCGCCGCGCGGTGAACGGCTTCGCCGTACGCTCGAAAGCCTGGGCCCTATTTTCGTCAAGTTCGGCCAGGTGCTGTCCACCCGCCGCGATCTGCTGCCCCCCGACATTGCGCAAGAACTGGCACTGCTGCAAGACCGCGTGCCCCCCT
>CAZZKA010000107.1:0-11259 GCA_964654745.1 uncultured Bordetella sp.
CAGCCGCCGGCGCCGCTGTTGGCACTCGCATCGTAGTACTGAAGAGATGCGGTCGTGCCGGTATCGGCGCCAACCGTGGCCGCGCTCGATACGCCATCGGCCAGAGCCAGCGTCATCTCGGCGCCTGCTACACCCTCGACCGAAAACACGGCGTAGGGCGAGGCCTCATTGACCGTGACGTCGTTGACCAGCGGTGCGGGCGTGAGGTCAGGAGGTGTGATGGTCAAGGTGCCAACGGCTTGCGGCACGGGTGTGACAAGAACGTCGTTCAGGATGAGTTCAGTTCGGTTGTTGTCGACATGGCCCCAGCTCATGAAGCTGATAGGAGTTGAAGCCGATTTTGCGGTGAAAGTAAAGTTATAGGGGGTGTTGTTTTTGTAAACCGCGAAATAGATTCGCTGGCCGTCGATCTCAAATGCGGCCAACCCAGCAGCACCGCCGTATTGTTCGAAACCTTGGGAAAACTGAAGCAGATACGTATCGCCAGGAGTCGTGGCGATCGTCTGCGCAACGGTTACCGGGGTGGATGGTGTGCCGTAGTTGGTCGCGGGTTGGAAGGGGGTACCCGCCGTCGTGACGCCATTGGCGTCCAAGGTCGGCATGGTTCCGTTCACCACTACTGAGTTGCCGAAGTACACCCCCTCCATGCTGTTGTTGGTCGCAGAATCGCGATTGAAATTCACCACCTTCGCGTAGGTGCTTGTACCGCCACCGCTCGATGTCCAGCCTGGTATCGATGTCCAGCTTGTAAGAATGGTGCCGGCGCTGAAGTTGCCATTGGTGATCAGGGTTTGAGCGGCGTCTGCGCGGGCTGCATTCGTTGCGATGTCGACATCAACCACGTTGGTTCCGCTGATGTCGTACTGATTGCCAATGGCGGGCCGTACCCTCAAGTTCAGTTGTTCAGATGCCTCAGGTCCGTCGGATCCGCGAATACCGGCTCGCACCAGCAGACTGTTGCCGGCGCCAACAGCCACCTGGGAACCCGTGGTGTAGTCAGTCCAGCCACTGCCGTTGTCGTATTGCAAGAGGTTGCCATTTGAAAAAGGCAGCAGATCAGCCGCAGCTGCGGCCGTCAAATCGGCAAGTTCGAGAAATACCTTCTTGCCCGTGCCGTACTGAACACTCCATTGGGCGAAGCCTGCGGACTCGCTCACGGTGGGGCTTGTGACGGAGAGCAAGACAGAGTCGTCATCCAACACCGAACCGGCGGGCGCAGTGTTGCTGCCCGTCCCGCTCGCTCCCGAAAACCACTGCCCAGTGCCGTCGTCTTTGATGGTTGCAGTGCCGGTGATGACCAGCTGCGTGTTGTAGTTGTTGTACGACGACAGCAACAATCCAACTCTCAGGCGCGCGGTTTCATTGTTGTCAGAAATACCGTCGTTAAAAATCGGCGTTCTGACATGCAAGGTCTCGTTTCGACCGATATTGCGCGTGCTTCCTGCCGCCCACTTGACCCAGGTTGCCCCGTTGTCGGTGGAATACTCCATCAGGTTGTTGGACAGTGGGCTTTCGCGCGTGAAGCCAACGTCTGTACCACGGTCACTCGCGGTGAGCGCTACCAGTTCAAGCAAGGTCAGGGCTGATGGGTCAGGACTGACCTGCGGCACTTCGAAGACCACATAGGGCGATCCTTCGTTGACCGTTGGGTTTGAAACAGTGGGGGTCGGTAGCGCTCCCTGCCAAGCCGCAGGCGCCAGGCTCTGCGCCTCAACCACCCCTGCCTGCTGCTCCAGCACCCAATCGCCGGCTGTCCCACCAGTCACATCGGTCGACGCCGCCACATCGGCCGCGGTGATTTGGGCGAGCTTCTCCACAACAGTGCGGCCTTCGGGGCCAGCGGCGATGTTGCAGCCGTAGAACAACAAATCGCCATCAGCGCTGAGGCTTGTTTTAACGCTTTCCCACAACGCCGCCTGCGTAGGCAGATCGCCAAGCGTCAGCACCTCGGTTCCCAAGCGGATCCAGCCTTCACCGCCGTGGCTCAACACATGGATAGCCTCATATGCCTGGGGATGTTGCAGAAGATGGTTGCTGAGCGCCTCCACCTCGTTACCGTTTGGGTCGAGCACTAACAGCTCGCGCGCGGGGTCAGCGCGAGCAATATCATCGATCAGGGTTTGCAGATCACTGAGCGCACCGTCGATCACTACCAGCTCGCGACGGTTAGCCGCAGGCTGAGCCAACGCCAGGCTGGGCGGCAGCGTGCTCGTTTCGCTGGGTGTCGTCTCCGGCAAGGGAGTCCGAGCAGCGGGGCCGACTACCTCCCGAGCATCACTCAGCAATTCGTGATGCGAATCGGCCGCAGCGACCACCCCTGCACCATCGAACATCCAGCGCGGCTCGAGCGCCAACAGTGAAAGGCGCGACGAAGCGCGCTGCAACGTTTGTTTTTTACCCACGAACCGCTCCCTGTTCTGGCCGCTACCCGTGCAGGCCGTCAAGCTCGGGCAAAGATCGTAGTCAGCAAGCCCAGGCACCGCCATCCTCCCGGCGTAGGAACCCGTTCACAGAGGTGTGAAGCTCTTCATCTTTTATGCTTCATGGCGGCTGCAAAATTGGCGCGCTGGTGCAACCCTGAGTCCGAATCCGGGGCCTTGAGGCAACACTCCTGCGATCGCAGGATATGAAGCACTCGCCCGGGTGGGCACCATGGAGTCCCGCGTCGAGCCCTGGCGAACATCTTGTCGGTCCGCGATGCTTTAGCCACGTTGCACTATGAGTTCTATCCGACGTCATTGCTTCATCGCAGTCTGCTCGCTGCTCGGTCTTTCCGTCACGCCGATGGCGACCGGGCAGTCGTTGGTGCCGCCTGCCCAAGCCCCGCGTGGAGGCGGCGCCGCGCCCGCGTCTTCGCTTGCGAATCCAGCGGTTGCTGCGCCACTCGCGATCGCCCCGCCCCCCGAGCAACGAATCCTCGTTCAGGCCTGGGCCGAGACCGAGACCATCATCTCTAGCCCTATGGTGGGGCTGGTGCTGCAAATTCCTACACGACCTGGAACACGTTTCGAGAAGGACGAAGTGCTGATCCGCTATGAATGCACTGAAAACGAAGCGCGCGCGCAGATCGCACTCTCAGAGCACACAGCTGCCAATGAAACACTCGCTGCCAAGCTTCGGCTTCAGTCGATGAATGCCGCCTCGGAAATCGAGGTGACAGTTGCGGCGGCGCAAGTGACCAAAGCCGAAGCGCAACTCAAGCTCGCTGACTATCAGGCCAAGCAATGCCGCGTCTTTGCACCCTTCGACGGCTTTGTGGTTCGGGCGATTGGGAAGCCCCATCAAACGACCACGGTCGGTCAGCCCATGCTTGAAATCATCACCGCAGGAACGCCAAAGCTGCGAGTGAGTGCCGACTCACGCCTATTCAACCGTATTCGGGTCGGCACACCGCTTCGCGTGACGATTGATGAAACGGGTCTCAGCTACAACGCCCGAGTCACTCTCATCAATGCACGAATCGATCCCGTGAATCAGACTTTCGATATGGAAGCCCGCGTGCAGGGTACCGCACCGGGACTGCTGCCCGGCATGAGTGGTTCGGCAGCCGTGATCGAAGGAGACCCCGCCTCGCAAGAGTCGGGCGCGAGCCGCGCCCAGCCCGCGGGCGGAGTGCGGCGATGAATGCGCCCGCGCCGGCCAAGCTGGGTGCCTGGCCTGTCGTCGCATCGCTCGCCGAGAAAGCTCGCGCTGCCGGCACTGAAGCCGCGCTCGGTTTTTGCATTGTCAACGATACATTTTCGTTGTTGCCCTACCGCAGCGCCCTCCTTATCGACACGCGCGGCCGAAGCGCGCGATTGGTCTACGCCTCGGGCCTCAGTTCGGTCGATCGCAAATCGCCATACGGCTCCTGGGTTGAGCAGGCCGTCGATGCGCTCCTGCCCGCACTCGATCGCAAGACAGTCTTTACGGTCAATGATCTTCCCGACGACCTGCGCGCCGGCTGGAGCGAATACTGGCCTGATAGGGTTCATATTCATCGACTCGCCGCAAGCGACGGCAAGATGCTCGCGGCGACCGTTTATCTGACCGATGTTGACTGGCCCCCCGCTGCCGAGGCGATGCTTACAGTCTTACACCAGGTTCACGCAGCTGCGCTCGAAAGCCTGCGTCTTCGCGCCCCCCGCGCTGCAAGGCTCGGGCGCAGACGCGATGGGAGCGTGTCAAAAAGCTTCGTGGTCGCTGTGCTGGCCCTGGCCGTGACCCTGGCCGCCATGTTCATTCCCATCAGGCAGTTTGTGATCGCTCCGGCTGAAATCATTTCGCTCGATTCCATTGCGGTGACGTCCCCGGTGGAAGGCATCATTGCGTCGATACCAGCCAAGCCCAACGAGGCGGTCAAGGCCGGTGATGTGTTGGTACGGCTGGACGACACCAATGTGCGTAATCGGCTCGAAGCCGCGCGACAGGCTCTTGCCGTGGCGCGCGCGGAATATCTTGCAGGAGTACACCGCTCCATGCTGGTGAGCGAACGCGGCACCGAAGTCGGTGTGTTGAGAGGCCGGATCAATGAGCGGATTGCAGAGGTGGCCTTTCTTGAGGAGCAATTGGGCTTACTCGAACTTCGAGCAAGCCGCGATGGGATTGCTGTCTACGGTCAGATCAACGACCTCATTGGCAAGCCGGTAAGCCCGGGGCAGAAGGTGATGGAGCTTGCTGACTCGTCTCGAATTGGCGTGCAGGTGTGGGTTCCAGTGGCCGATGCGATCAACCTCAGAGAAGGCGCGCGATTTAACCTCATGCTTTATGCCGACCCGCTCACAGCGCGCCCCGCCACCATCGAACAGACGAGCTATCAGGCGATCCGTTCGCCCGATGGCTTTGCCGCCTACCGGCTGCGCGCCACACTCGATCAGCAAGAGGTATCAAGACTCGGGCTTCGCGGCAACGCCAAAATCGACGGTGAACCGGTTGCCCTGGGTTATTTCCTTTTCAGACGCCCCATTGTCGTGGTCAGACAATGGCTGGGGATTTGAGCGATGAGCGCTAGCTCGATTGCCGCAGGAGTTCATGCGGGAGCCGATGGCGCCGCGCTCATGCGGCTTCCCCCGCTGCGCGAAGACCTCTCGTTGCACCCGGGGCCCACGCTCAAGAACGGTTCACCGAGCTGGATGATCGAAGACCCCCTGCGAGGCCGGTTCTACCGTATTGGCTGGCTGGAGTTTGAACTCCTCTCACGGTGGTCGTGTGGGGATGCGCGCGCTCTCGCCAAGCAGGTCGCAGACGAAACCCTGCTCGCCCCCTCGATCGAAGAGGTGCTCACAGTCAAACAGTTTTTGATTAGCCACGAACTGATTAGCGACCCGACTCGGGTGAATGCAGTGATCGAAGGGCGCAACACACCTGGTGTTGCCACGCGTGCGCTTCACCACTATCTGATGTTTCGTATCCCGCTTGTCAATCCCGATCGCTTCCTGGTTAGCACCTTGCCGTTTGTACGGCCTCTGCTTCACCCAACGGCGTTTGGGCTATCGATGCTTGCGGGGGCGATCGGACTGTGGTTTGCGATGCTGCAATGGGACAGCTTTGCAAGCACATTTGTCGATACGCTCTCGCTCCAGGGTCTACTCAGTTATGCCCTCGCGCTCGTATGCGCCAAGGTAATCCACGAACTGGGGCATGCCTATACGGCGCGACGGTTTGGGCTACGCGTGCCGCGTATGGGTGTGGCGATCGTCCTCCTCTTGCCAATGCTCTACACCGATACTGGCGAGACCTGGCGACTCACCCGCCCGCGCGATCGGTTTGCTGTGGCAGTGGCCGGCATGCGAATCGAGGTGATGCTCGCCGCGTGGTGCACGCTCGCATGGAGTTTTTTGCCCGAAGGGCCGCTAAAGGGCGCCTGCTTTTTTCTCGCCACCACAAGTTGGCTGATCACGCTTGCCATCAATGCCAGCCCTTTTTTACGATTTGATGGTTACTACATGATGTCCGACGCCACGGGCATCCCTAACCTTCACGACGAAGCAGGCAAGGTGCTTCGCCACTGGTTGAGGCGCGTGCTGCTGGGAATCAGGGATCCTGAACCTATGATCGAGGGAGAGCCCGCTCCACGATGGCTCTTAGGCTTCGGAGCGGCCACCGCGATCTATCGCTTCTTTTTGTTTCTCGGTATCGCGTTTGCGGTCTATCACTTTTTTTTCAAGCTTCTCGGAATTTTTCTTTTCGCCGTAGAAATCTGGTGGTTCATCCTCCGACCAATCGTTCGCGAGATGATCGTCTGGTGGAAAGAGCGAGAGCGTGTGCGGCTAGGTTCGGCTATTCGGTTTTCAGCCTTGCTATGCGCTCTTGTTGCAGTGTTTGTGGTGCCGTGGCAGTCGCGGGTCTTTGCTGATGGGTGGATTCGAGCGGGACAGGAGTTTGCCGTCTATTCGCCGCGACCAGCCGTACTGGCCTACCGACCCAGCGCCGGGCCGATCGAAAGCGACGCACTCGTTGCGGTGCTGGAGTCTCCTGACCTTCAGCTCCGTGAAGCACGCGCTAACGCCCGCATCGGCGCGCTCGACAGCAGGTTGTCCGCGGGTGCGGCAACCCGCGCGGCGCAGTCTTCGCCCAGCCCCGGAGAACCGCCAGCCGAGTCGGCCCGCAGCACGCGTGCCCAACTCGCGCAGCAGCAGACCGAGATCGCAGGCGCCAGCGCTGAGGCAAGCAAACTGCGCCTGTTGGCGCCATTTCGCGGTACGGTGGTCGATATTGCTTACGATGCCATCGGCGGCGCCATGGTGACGCGCCAGGAGGTGCTGGCTCGGGTGATCGACACCTCGTTCTGGATTGCCGAGGTGTTCGTTGATGAAGACGACGTCAGACGACTGCGTACGGGTTCGCGGGTCAAAGCGTGGCTACTCGGCACCGAGCCACGCATGCTCACTGGCGAAATCGAGCAGATCGACACGGTACCCATTGAACAGTTACCCGCGCCGATGCTAGCCGCACAGTATGGGGGCCGCTTTGCCACCACCGAGGAGCCTGACTCGCTCAAGCCCCGGCGCAGCCTGTATCGCGTGCGATGTCGACTGGATAGCGCACCGGACATGGCGCAATCACGTCTTGCGGCGTTCGTGATCGAAGCAGAGCGCACCAGTCTCGCAGATAGCTTGTGGCGCGGGATGATGGGGGCACTGTTGCTACAGGCCGGTTTTTGAAGCGAGATACTCGCAGGGAGTTCGTGATGAAGGTGTTCTCGATCAAACGACTCACGTTAGGCGCAGCCTTGTGTATCCCCCTTGCCTCGGCCTGGGGTCAGGCAGCCACGGCGACGCAACAATACCTCGGAGCTCCACTCCCCAATCCAGTGATAGCCGTGGAGCTCGACGCCGCCCCAGGCCGCTTATCGCAACCACCAGGCGGGACGGCCGGGGCGCAAGGCGGGGTCGCAGGCCCGATGGACTCGTCCGCGGGCGGCTATGGCGCGCGGGTCCAATCGCAGACATCACCTGGCACGTTTACAGGAATCGGCGCTACCGAACGGGGCGCCTTGGGGGCGCAGCCCTTTAATGGTTTGCCATCGGCCGGCCAAGCGAAATAAGCTCGGCAAGTGAGCGCACGCCCATCTTGCGCATCACCTCAGATTTGTATTGCTTCGCTGTTGGGAGGGAGATGCCCAGTGTCTCGACAATCTCGCGATTGCCAAAACCTTTAAGCAAGAGATCGTGCACCTGCGCTTCGCGCGGGGACAGGTGCGCGCGCGCTTGTTCGAAGCGGGCAGAGCGAATGAAATCGTGCATCTGTCGCCGATCTTTTTCCAACGAGCCCGCGACCGCGCGTAACAGCTCTTCACGGCCAAAGGGCTTGACCAGAAAATCGAATGCGCCCTGTTTCATCGCACGGATCGATTGCGGGACCGTGCTCTCGCCACTGATGTAGACCACCGGAACGGTACGACCCAAGCGGATCAGCTCCGCGTGGAGTTCGACGCCCGACATACCCGGCATTCGCATGTCGGTCACCAGAACAGCAGGAACAACTCTCGGAAACGCCTCGAGAAAATCGGTGGCGCTTTGCCAGGATTGAACCTTATAGCCAACTGAACGTAAAAGCTCAGCTATGCTCTCGCGCAGGCCATCGTCGTCATCGACGAGGAACACGTGGCCGAGCGACTCGGTAAGCGTATCGGCATTCATGGGTTTAAGTTAATCACAGACGCTCGATCACTCCCATCCTCCGATCGGAGGAAATTCAATCGCCGCCTCCTGTCCCTACACGGAAGCCACGCTCAACCAAACCGAAGCTTGCGCTGCCAGCGGCTCATCCACGCGCGAATTTGACCGTAAACGAGGCCCCGCCCGAGGTGCTATCGCTATCCATCGTTATTTCTCCTCCATGGCGCTCCACCACGAAGCGCGTCAGCCATAGCCCGAGGCCCAGGCCGTCCTTGCGGGAACCGGCAAAAAGATCGAAGAGCTGTCCGCGCATATCGTCACTCACTCCCGCTCCGTTATCTCGGACGCGCAGAAACGCCTCGGATTCGTTTACCCATGTCAGCACCTCTACATGCGGGTCGACCACGGATCCGCTGGTGAGCGCATCAAAGGCGTTCGAAAGTAGATTCAGTACGACATGTTCGAGCTCACCCGCACCCAGCTGCACCCGTACTGGGGCTGATAAATTGGTGATGATTCTCGCGTGCGTGACTCTGGCACGAAGCTCGGTGAGCGCGCACATAGCACTCACCACTTCATCCATTGTTCGCGATTCGAACGCGCCCTGCTGCCCGCCAAAAATATCTCGTAAGGTACGAATCGTTGCGGCAGCGCGTTGATTTTCGCTCGCCACCCGCTCGAGCAAACGCACCAAACGTGCGGGGTCGCCGCCCGACTTCTGCGCCTCGATCGCCTCTTCTATGTTCAGCCTCACAGAGGCCAGCGGCTGATTGATCTCATGCGCAATGGAAGCCGATAAAGCACCGGCTTGCGCAACTCTCTGCATCTTTGCGAGTTGTGCGATCAAATCGTCGCGCTCCCTCACCAGTTCAAGGGTCGTTCGTTCGCGGTCAAGCGCTTCGGACTCACCTGCCTGCGCGCGCGTACGCTCTGCGATTTCGCCCAAAAGTGCTGCGCGATTTTTCTCGATCACAAAGCCCCAATAGCCAAAGCTATAGATCACAACCGAAAGATAATTCGCGACAAAACCGAGATTAGAGGTCACGGAAAAGGTGAGCAGCATCGGCGAATCACCGTGAACCAGATAACCGTAAATGCGAATCAGGTTGGTGAGTACCACCACCAAGACGCCCACCAAAACAAAAACCAGCGCCCTACTTCGGTGACGCCGAATTACGAGCGCGAGAAGTACACAGCAGCCTAAATCGAGTAGTGAAATGACGCCGAGTTGTGCGACTCGGGTGAGGTCAATGTCGCCCCGGCCCTGCACCCAGACTAGCAAAGCAACGTTACTGAGCACCGTTCCCGCGATCCACTTCCACGGTGTGGGTCCGTGCCAGAGCTCACGACGCATAGATTCCATCAAAAAACACAGCATGAGAATTACTAGCGCGAGGCCGAGAATGGCGCCCAATGCGCTGGGGACAATGCTCTGGAGCCCGAAAAGAGTGGCGGTGCCTGCGTAGCAGGCCGTCCCCGCAAACCAGAAGCTCGCTGCGGTGTCTCGTTGCTCCTTGAGCAGTACCCAGGCAATCGCTGGCATCAGCCAGAACTGGATCAGACCGACTACGAGTAAAAGGCTAATTGCTGGGTGATTTTCCATGGACACACTTGGATAGATTTCGCGGCCGAGTAGCCCGAGAGCCGATTGCGGGATAATGCTGCTATCGTAAGGCGACTCGCCAATTTCGGGAAAGCCACGATGCGTCACATCGCACTGATTTGTGCGGGCGCCTTAGTTGCACCTCTCGATTCCGCCGTTAATATCGCATTCCCGGCTATCACCGAAGCGTTCGCGATAGTGCCGCGAGATATCCAGTGGGTGGTTTTGGCCTTTGTGGTTTCGCAGTCGCTCGCCTCCTTGGTGTGCGGGCGGCTGGGTGATCTCCATGGCCACCGCGTGATATTCGCCGCAGGGATGGCCTCGTGCGTTGTCGCGCACTGGGCTGTGGCACAGGCACAGGACTTCGCGACGCTCGTCGCGCTACGTGTGGTTCAAGAAATCGCTGTCGGGATGGCCGTAGCATGCGCCCTGAACCGCCCTGGGAATCGCGGAGGCTGGTTGGGTTAAATGATCATGCTGCCAAGAGAGACTGACTCACCGACAACTGGTGGAAGTTTGCCTCAGCTTCTGCCGGCGGGATATAGCCCAGTGATTCCATCAGGCGCTCGTGATTGAACCAATGCACCCAGTTGAGGGTTGCAAGCTCGACTGCCTCGCGACCGAAACCTCTTTGTTGTAAAAAAGGAGAGGCTCGCCAGTCAACGCTTAACGAGTCGCAGCAAGCAGGCTCGAAGAGGTCGGAGCCAGCACCGTACGGTTCTCGTGCGCCCACTCCAAAAGCATGGTGTGAAACAGCTGGGCCGCGGGCGATAGCGCCCTGAAGCGATGACGGAATGTGGCCACCAGCCGCTTAGGCACCGAGGAGGTGAGCGGCCGAAACAACAGATCGCGCCCCTCGGCCGTATGTTGCGCATTAGCCGGCAGAACCGATACGCCAAGGCCATGCCGCACCATGGCAAACACCGTACTCGGAAACGACACTTCATAGGCGATCTTGATCTCAAGCCCCTGCGCTTTGACGTGCGCCTCGATCTCGCGCCGGATAGGGCTAAGCGGCGACAGCGCAATCCACGGCTCCTCAGACAAAAGGCGCCACGGCACGAGCCGGCGCTCCGCGAGTCGGTGGCCCCGGGGCAGCACCGCACGGTAGGCATCACGAAACAACGGTGTGGCCGCCAATTCGGGGTCGGTTTGCGCCTGCGTCCCAATTCCGATGTCGGCTTTTTCGTCCAACACTGCGCGCTGGATGCCCTGCTCAGCCAGATCGAGCAATTCGAGCCTGATGCCGGCATAACTTGCCTGAAATACCTGGAAGAACGGGACCACCAGCGTTGAAGACAATACCGTGGAGCAGGCCACCGCGACGCGCCCCCGGTGAAACGTGGTGACGTCTCGCGTGATCTGAAGCGCCTGATCGAGTTCCTGAAGCACGCGGCGGGCACGCTCAAGAAACTGCTCACCTGAAGCCGTTAACCGAACGCTGCGCGTATTGCGATCGAAAAGCCGGACGCCGAGCGCCTCTTCAAGTTCTCGGATCAGCGTGCTGAGGGCCGACTGACTGACATGGACGCGCCGGGCTGCGAGCACAAATCGTCC
>CAZZKA010000108.1:0-11217 GCA_964654745.1 uncultured Bordetella sp.
GTACAATCGGACGCGTTAGCGAGGGATGCAGCAGTCAGGCAAAGGCGCCTGGTGCGATCTCCGCGCAACAGATTCACATACAACTCACAACGAGACCGGAGACATCCCAATGAAACGACGCGTTTTCGGCGCGCTTATTGGCGCAGCCATCGCATCCGCGACCCTGGCCCCGCAATCTGTCAATGCCGCATTTCCGGATCGGCCGATTACGATGATCGTGCCTTGGGGCGCCGGTGGCGGTACCGACGCTGTTGCCCGCTTTATCGGCTCCGAGCTCGAGAAGGCGCTCAAGCAGCCGGTCAACGTCGTAAACCGCACCGGCGGCAGCGGCGTAGTCGGTCACCAGGCGATCGCTTCGGCCGCTCCGGACGGCTATACGCTGGGGCTCATCACCGTCGAAATCGGCATGATGCGCCATGCCGGCCTTACCAAACTCAGCCATAACGAATTCACTGCCATAGCGCTGGTCAATTTCGATCCGAATGCCGTTATGGTCCGTGCCGACTCGCCCATCAAGGACGCCAAGGCGCTGATCGACGCGGCACGGGCCAACCCCGGCAAATTGAAGGGCAGCGGAACCGGTCAGGGCGGGATCTGGCATCTTGGGCTTGCTGGCATGCTCGTCGAGGCCAAACTCGCGGGCAACGCGATTGCGTGGGTGCCCAGCCAGGGCGCTGCACCGGGCTTACAGGATCTCGCGGCGGGAGGCGTGGACCTTGTGTCGGCATCGCTCCCCGAAGGCCGTTCTCTGATCGAAGCGGGTAAGGTACGCCCCATCCTGTTGATGGCTGACAAGCCAGACGGATTGTTCCCCCAAGTGCCCTTATTGAAAACCTCCGGTGGTTCATGGACCAATGGCGCGTGGCGCGGCGTGGCCGCACCCAAGGGCCTGCCGAAGGATGTCCTTGACCGGCTCGCCGACGAAGTCAAACGTATTTATGACTCCAAGGCCTACAAGGACTTTCTAGCCGCGCGCGGCTTTGGCGAAATGTGGGCGGGGCCGGCGGATTTCGCCGCCTTCATGGCTCGTGATGATGCCGCGAAGGGCGAGGTGATGAAGGCCGTCGGTCTCGCCAAATAAGTCCGTGACGCGCGTTGGTGATGCGCCGATTGGCGCAGGCTTCCTCGCGCTCGCGCTCGCGGTGCTTTGGCATGTGAGCGATTACCCGCCGGCCCCTGGTCAACCCTATGGGCCGGCGCTTTTTCCTGGACTGATTGCTGCAGGTCTCGCGATCTGTTCGGCTTTGCTGATCCTCACCGGTAGGCGAGGCTCAAAGACGCAATCGGTCCAGTCTGCAGCGTCGGGCGATTCAGCGCCGCTCCACAGCGCGTCCGGTTCAGAGACCGGTCCGGGTGATGGCATTGCCGATCATCGCACCGGTCCTGGGTGGGTCGCTTTCGGCATCACCGTCATCGCGCTCGTCGCCTACATCCTGCTAGTCAACCGGCTCGGCTTTCTGCCGACGGCGGCGCTGGTTCTGGCTGCACTGCTCCATGCTTACGGGGTCAGGCCACGGCTGAATCTGCTTATTGCGATCGGAGCCTCCCTTGCGGTTCACACGGCGTTCTACAAGCTGCTCAAGGTCCCGCTGCCCTGGGGCATCCTCTCGGCTTTAGCGTGGTAGGCGCCCCAAGCACATGGAACCGCTAGTCGCCGCGTTCTCGATGGTGTTCAATGTTCAGGTCATCGTCGTGATGATCCTGTCAGCGCTGTTCGGGCTTTTCGTTGGCGCAGTACCGGGACTCACCGCAACGATGGCGACTGCGCTGCTGGTGCCAATTACATTTTTCCTCCCGCCGATTCCGGCGGTTGCCGCCATGGTCACCGCAACTGCTATGGCCATCTTTGCCGGCGATATCCCAGGGTGTCTGGTTCGTATCCCCGGCACGCCAGCCTCGGCAGCCTATGTCGATGAAACCTATCGTATGACCGCCCAGGGCAAAGCTGAGACCGCGTTGGGTGTGTCGCTGGTGTTCTCGGTCATCGGGGGTCTATTCGGAACCGCTGTCTTGATCCTTGCGGCACCGGCGCTTGCCTCTGCCGCTTTGCAGTTCAGTTCGTTCGAATATTTCTGGCTGGTGCTGCTCGGGTTGACCTGCGCAGTTTTTGTGAGCGGTGACGCGCCACTCAAGGGCCTGATCACGCTATTCCTCGGCCTGCTGTTCGGTTGCGTCGGGCTCGAGAATCCGGCGGCGCATCCCCGGTTTACCTTCGATTCGCCAGACTTACTCAGTGGCATCAGCCTCATCCCGGCCATGATTGGTCTCTTCGCCATCAGCGAGGTCCTGCGCTATACGCGAGCCGCAGACGAACTGGCATTGGTAAGGCATCAGGTCGGTTCGGTGTTTCGCGGCATGGGGGCAATGATCCGGCGCTACCCTATGCAGACCTTGCGAGGCAGTGCGCTCGGCACAGTCATCGGCGCGCTCCCGGGGGCCGGCGCCGACATCGCAGCGTGGATGTCCTACGCCATGAGTCGGCGTTTGTCGCGCGAACCGGAGAAGTTTGGCACTGGTCATCCTGAGGGGCTGGTCGAAGCCGGTGCCGCCAACAACAGCGCGCTCGCTGGGGCGTGGATCCCAGCCCTGGTGTTCGGTATTCCGGGCGATTCGATCACTGCGATCGTGATCGGCGTCCTGTACATGAAGAACCTGAACCCCGGCCCGACGATATTCATCAACAATCCGTCGAGCATCTATGCGGTATTTCTCCTCTTTATCATCGCCAACCTGCTGATGCTTCCCCTCGGCTGGCTCTGCATCAAGGCTGCCGCGCGGTTGCTACGCACTCCGCGAAATATCCTGATGCCGATCATCCTGCTCTTCTGCCTGGTCGGTGCTTTTGCAATCAACAACTCGCCGTTCGATCTCTGGATTTTGCTTGCTGCCGGATTACTCGGCTGGTTTTTGGAGGCGCACGGTTTTCCCATTGCGCCAGCGATTCTGGGGATGTTGCTGGGAACCATGCTCGAAGAGCATTTCATCCGCTCTATGATCAAGGCTGACGGCAATTTGCTCGCCTTCGTGGAGCGTCCGATTGCGGCGGGCCTCGCGTTGCTGGCGGTGTTAGTCTGGGTGGCCTCCGCTTGGCTCGGTCTGCGCAGGCGGCTTGCGGCACAGCCTGGCTAGCCGGGGCCCCGAGACCGTCCCAGCCGTCCGTCTTCGCGCATCGGACGAGCGCCGGCGCGCAGCCTATCGATAAAAGGCCTCGACCAGCCCCATGCCGGTGACCGGTACGTAGGTGACCAGCATCAGCACAGTGAGCAGGACGCCGATGAACCAGACGTTAACGCGCGTGACCTCCCATACTGACGCGCGCGCGATCGAACTTGCGACCATCAGTACGCTTGCCACCGGGGGCGTTTGCTGTCCGATACCGAGGTTGATGGTGACGATCAACCCGAAATGCACCGGGTCGATACCCGCTGCGCGTACGAGCGGCATCACGATCGGGACAACGAGAATGATGGCTGCCGCCGAGTGCAGGAACATTCCGAGGAAGAGGAACAACACGTTCAGCAGCGCGAGGATCACCCATTTGTTGGAGGTGAATTCAGACACAGCGCGTGCAAGTGCCTGCGGTGACTGCATTTCGGTAAGGTAGGCGCCGAGCAGCGCGCTTGTCGCCACCAGGAGCATTACCACCGCGGTTTGAATGCCGCCTTCGACGATTGCAAGCCGTAGTTCCTTGAGATTGAGTTCGCGATAGATCACCAGGCCGACAAAGAGCGCGGCGACGACGGCGAGAGCTGCGCCCTCGGTTGCGGTGACCACCCCGCCGAAAATACCGCCCAAGATGATGATGGGTAAAAGGAAGGCCCAGAAGGCACGCTTGCCCGTCTCAACAACGCGTGCGAGCGAAAATCGCTCATCGCTGGGAAGGTTGTAACGGTGCGCGAGCCAGGTCGCCATCAGCATAAGCCCGAAGGCGCCGATCAGGCCTGGAACGATACCGGCAACAAATAACTGGACGACTGAGGCCTCAGCCATCACCGCGTAGAGAATCATCGGGATCGATGGCGGGATGATGACCGCGAGCGTTGCTGCGGAGGACATCGCCGCGGCGGCGTAGGGTGCGGGATAGCCCTTTTCCTTCATTCCCGGGATCAGAATGGATCCGAGCGCGGCGACATCGGCTACGGCGGACCCAGAAATTTCAGCAAAAAAGAGGGAGGCACCGATGGAGACGTGTGCCAGGCCTCCGCGTACCCAGCCGAACAGAGCGCCGGCAAAGGCAATCAACCGCTGCGAAATACCGGATGCGTTCATGATCGCACCAGCGAGAATAAATAACGGGATCGCGAGGAGCGGGAAGTTGGTCGCGCCGTTGTAGATCACCAGCGCGACATTCGGTAGCGAGTCGGTTCCCTGGGTCACCAGCATCGCGATGACCGACACGATCCCCAGAGAAACCGCGATCGGCACGTTGATCAGGACAAGAAGGAGCACGGCGGCGAATAGTAAGAACATGGTTCCCATCGATGGCCCCCGCGCTAGTGCAGACCGTCTGCAAGCGACGACCCACTGGTTTTCAGCGATGAGTCGCGAAGCAGATCGATGAAGTTGAGCAACTCGGCTGCGAGGATGAGCGCGGCCGAGACCGGGATCACCGACTGCACCGCGGCCGCAGAGAGCCAGGGAACACTGACGAGCATTTCATCGGCAAGCACCGGCAGGATGACTGCGCCGACCCAGCCGAGCAGGGCGAAGAACGCGAGCACCATGAGCTGGGAAATAATGGCCAGGATCCGCCGTGTACGTGGCTGGAGCTGATCGACGAGTTCGGGGCAGCCGATGTGGGCGCGTCGCGCGGATGCCAGAGCTGAACCATAGAAGGTGAGCCATGCGAGCAGCACCGAGGCCATCTCGTCATACCAGACCAGCGGCCGACCGACCGCCCGCATAACAACGCCGAGAACCACTTCAGCGGCGAGCAATACCATCAGCAAGATGACCAGCAGCTCGAGCGCGCGCGCATAACGGGCCCGCAAGCGAGCCGTAGAGCGGGGCGCCGGTACTGCTTCAGCCTCGCGGGCCACCTTATTGCCGTCCCAGGCTGACCGCTTTGTCGATCAGAGCCTTGGCACCGGTCACTTCTTTGCCGAATTCCTCATAAGTGGGCCGGCTTGCGGTGATGAAGGCGTCTTTGTTGACCTCGTTGATCTGAATGCCGCTCGCGCGGATCTTTTCAAGCAGATCTTTTTCAGCCCGGGCGGCGGTCTCGTAGACAAACACCTGCGTGTCCTTGGCCGCCTTTTCAAGGGCCTGGCGGACCGGTTCAGGCTGCGAAGCGTATTTTTTAAGTCCCGCAGTGAGAAAGGCAGGGCTGTATACGTGGCCCGAAAGCGAAAGGAATTTCTGTACTTCATGCAGCTTGGACGAATAGATCTGCGTGAACGGATTCTCCTGACCATCCATCACACCGGTCTGCAGCGCTGTGAACAGCTCGGAAAATTTCATTGGGCTGGGGCTCGCGCCGTAGTTTTGAAACATTTTTATGCGCCACTTGCCCTCGGGTACGCGCAGCTTGATGCCCTTCAGATCTTCGGGGACGACAATCGCCCGTCTGTTGTTGGTGAGATGGCGGTAGCCGTTTTCCCACACCGCGAGGACCTTAAGCCCCTTTTTTTCGACGGCTGGCGCAATGTCGGGCCAGAAGATTTCCTGCTCGATCCGGGCCATGTGACCGCGGTCCTTGACGATATAGGGCATTTCGAACATACCGATCAGGTCGACCTCGGAGGACATGATCGTCGAAGGCAGCGAGAGATCGAGTGTTCCAAGTCGCAGTTTCTGCAGCATCTCCTTGTCGCCGCCCAGCTGGCTAGACCCGTATACGATCACCTTGGCCTTGCCGGCGAGCGCCGAATTGGCGCGACGCGCGAATTCGTCGGCTACCACCTGATAAAGAGAACCGGGTTCGCCTACATGCCCGAACTTGATTTCGGTCTGGGCCATCGAGATCGCTGGCAACAGTGCGCCCAAGGCGATGGCTGTCGCGAAGGAGGCAAGTCTCAAGGTGGGATGGATGGTTTGCATGAGCGGTTTCCTCGATGGGTAGCCCGGCCGGTCGACATGGCGTTTTGTGATGGTACCGCGCAGCCAGTCCTGGCGCAGAGCCAGATTTCACCGCGCCCGGTGTACCCTGCGGTTTTGGCCATTTTCGGCATCCGGTAGCATTCGTACCATCAATGAAAACGCTCATTTCCCAAGCGCTTGCAGTCTTGCCGGGTGCGGCGGGTCCCGCAGCCCGGCGCGCCGATATCGTCATCAACGGTGCGACGATCGAGGCTGTTCTCCCTCCCGGCCAGGTGGTGCCAGCGAGTTTCGGGGAGGTAATCGATGCGCAGAGACTGCTCGTCACCCCCGGCCTCGTCAATGGTCATCTCCACTCATGGGACACCTTTCAAAAGGGCTGCATAGAGAACTTGCCTCTTGAAATGGCGATGGCCTATCTGCGGCCCAGAAAACCCGTTGCGCTGTCTGAACGTCAGGTTTATCTGAGAACCGTGATCGTGGCGCTCGAGGCCTTGCGCTCGGGTACTACCACGGTCGTCGACGACATGAGCTTGGGGCAGGGCCTCACACGCGGCCAGATCGATGCGGCGCTTCAGGCCTACGAGGATTCGGGCTTGCGCGTACTGATGGGTTTTTCGATGATCGACCGACCGGTGGTCGACAGCTATCCCTTTGTCGATGAATGCTTTGATCCGAAACTGCTCACGGCTTTGCGCGCGCTGCCGCGTCCCGACGGCGAGGCGCTGCTCCGTCTGGTGCGTGATCTCGCGGCATCACGTCATCCCAGAACGCACCGGGTCGGCGTGCTAGTGGCCCCTTCTGCGCCGCATCGATGCAGCGACGATTTTCTGAAGCGGTCCCGGGCGCTCGCGGACGAACTCGATCTTCCGCTCGTCACCCATTGTCAGGAAACCCGACTGCAACTGGTCACCGCGCAGGAGTTCTACGGGCGAAGTCTGGTCGCGCAGCTCGACCGTCTCGGTTTTCTCGGGCCTCGTACCTCGCTGATCCACGCGACCTGGCTGTCTCGCGATGACATCGCCCGAATCGGCGATAGCGGTACCTCGGTGCAGTACAACCCGTACAGCAACGCAGTCATCGGTTCGGGCCTGGCGCCCGTCCGAGAGTGTCTCGACGCCGGGATCAATGTGTCGATGGGCAGCGACGGTTCGGGCATTCTGTTCGGCAACCAAATGCTCAATTCGCTGTGTTTTGGCGCAACGCTACCCAAGCTTCGTTCACCCGACCATACGCGGTGGCTGAGTGCCGCCGAGGTGCTGTCGGCAGCAACTGAGGGCGGAGCCCGAGCGTTGGATCTGCCGCTGGGCCGCATCGAGCCGGGTCGCAGCGCCGATCTGGTTGCTTATAACCTCGACACCCTGCCATTTACCCCGCTCAACGATCCGATCCGGCAGCTTGTCTACGCCGAAAAGGGCGGATCGATCGACTCGTCCTGGATCGATGGGCGCCGCGTGATGGCTGGAGGCCGGATTGTCACGGTCAACGAGCCAGCGCTGATCGCCGAGACGCATGCCGCCCATGCCGAGCTCGCCGATCAGGTTCTGGCATCCAACGATGATGCGGCGCCGTTTCGGGATGCGCTCTTTCGCATAACCCTCAAAGCGCTCGGGTGTCCGATCGACGAGACCGTTCGGCCAGCCTGGATAGAGGGTTCCCACGGACGTTTCCCACCATTTGACGAAGGATTCCGCTGATGCCGCGTTTTGCTGCCAATTTATCCATGCTCTACCCCGAGTTGGCCTTTATGGAGCGTTTCGGCGCGGCCGCACGCGATGGCTTCTCAGCCGTCGAATACCTGTTTCCCTACGAGTTCGAGACCTCCGTTCTCGCCGCGGCGCTGCGGACCCACGGTCTGCAGCAGGTTCTATTCAACGCGCCGCCTGGCAATTGGGAGGCGGGCGAGCGTGGCTTGGCCTGCCTGCCGGGCCGGGAAAAAGAATTCAGCGACGGCATCGCGCTTGCTTTGCGTTATGCCCAGGCTCTGCAATGCCCCCGTGTTCATGTCATGGCCGGGATCGTGTCCGCCAGCCTGGACCGCGCGCTGGCCCGCGCCACCTACGTTGCTAATCTTCGGAGGGCGGCGCAGCTTGCTGCAGCCGCAGGCATCACGCTTCTCATAGAGCCTATCAACACGCGAGATATCCCTGGGTATTTCCTCAATCGGCAGGATGAGGCCCACGCGCTGATCGCCGAAATCGGTATGACGAATATCAAGGTTCAGATGGACCTCTATCACTGCCAGATCGTCGAAGGCGATGTGGCGATGAAGATTCGCAGATGGTTGCCGACCGGCAATGTCGGGCACTTTCAAATTGCGGGCGTACCGCAGCGACATGAGCCGGACGTCGGGGAATTGAACTACGCCTACCTCTTCGCAGTTATCGACGAGGTGGCTGCTCAATGCCGATGGGAGGGTTGGGTTGGCTGCGAGTACCGACCCGCGCGCGGCGCAACAGAGGGCGGTACCTCTGCGGGGCTCGGCTGGCTGCGATCCCTTCACCGATGAAAAATCAGGCGTGGGAGCGGTCCCTGCGCCAGGCAATCGGAAAGACCGTGTCGTCGACCGGGTGCTGTCCGGCCGGGATCTGGGGATCGCCGGTGACCTTCATCGTGGCCGGCCGCGGATCCCATCGTGCATCGGGTCCGAAGTAGCGGTTTGAAATGGCTGCGCGCCTGCGGGTGGGGGAAAAATTGCCCTCTGAGCCGTGAACTGTGAGCGGATGGTGCACCAGACAATCGCCGGCCTTCATGGTCCATGAAAGGAAGCGATAGTCGGGGTTGCCGCGCAGCAGGCTAAAGTTTGGGCATTCTTCAAGCTCGGACTTGAATTTCGGATCCTTGTCCGGGATCGCGGCACGGTAGAACTTGTTCCACTTGTGCGAGCCTGCGATGTATTCGAGCGCGCTGTTTTCGGGGCCGACATCGGTAAGCGCGACCCAAATCGAGAGAATCTGGTTACCCTTCATTGGCCAGAACGGCAGGTCATGGTGCCAGTCAGTCATCTCGGCGGTGTTGGGTTCCTTAACAAAGACCTGATCGTAGAACATCCGGACTTCGTCGACACCCATCAGCGTCGCGGCAATCTCTGCGTTAGGCGAGTGCAACGCCCAGTCGCGAAAATCGGCATCCCAGTGCCAGACAAACGAGTTGATATGGTAGCGGCCCGTCTTACCACCTAGCGCAGCAGTGACTTCGCGCGGGCGAGCCAGAGGGTGTTGAGTGTCCATCACCCGCAGAACGGCCGCGTTCATACGATCAACCCATTCGGAATCAAACATCTGGCGCAGGCAGACGACCCCGTCCCGCTGAAAGATCTCGATATCCGCGTCGGTAATCGGGTGGAGCGGTTGCCGGTTCATGCTCGTTTCCTCATCGTTAGGCGCGGGCGACCCGATCGGTGTAAATCAGGTATCCGGCGCCGAAATGCGATCCTGCCCTATTTTCGAATCGCGCGGTGGGTGTGGTTTCAGGCCCCAGTCCGCCAACGGCCAATGGGCGATTTCGGAGATGTGTTGCGCGCTGGCCGCGACGTAGCGATCGGGGCGCAACAGGAGGAGCTGGCCGCCTATCTGATCGAGCCAGGGCTGTAGCGACACATCGAAGAATTGCGCAATGCCCATTTGGTGCAGGCGATCGCCTGGAGATTGCGGCCCGCCCGGCGGCAGGGGCGATGCCGATACGCAGGCGAATCGGTGCGGGGGTAGCGCATCGTCGAGCAGACGCCCATCGGCAAGCCGCGGCTGCGGCGCGAGGGTCCCGCATGGTTCGGCGCCCGCATGACAGCCGGGGCCAAGCGGTGGCGAGAGATTGACGATTTGTTGCGGGCCCGCGCGTACGAAGCCCTGGTCACGCTCAGCCGCCACGGTTGGATCCGTTGTCTGGATGATGTTGCCCAGGCGTATGGCGGTATCGATGAAAGTTCTGACATGTGGCAGACGTTCGGTCTGATAGGTATCGAGCAGAGACTCGTCTGCCTGACCGCGAATCACCGCCGCCAGCTTCCAGGACAGATTGGCCGCGTCGCGAATGCCGGCGCACATTCCCTGGCCGAGAAAGGGAGGGGTCTGATGCGCGCTGTCGCCAGCGAGCAGCAGGCGTCCTGACCGCCAGCGCTCAGTGAGGAGCGAATGGAAGGTGTAAAGCGCGCTGCGCACCAGTCGTACCTGATGCGGCTTGATCCACTGGGCAAGAAGCGGCCAGAGCCGGTCCGCGCGCGCGAGCGCTGAGGCGTCGTCGCCTGGCATGATCATGATCTCCCAGCGACGCCGGTTGCCCGTGACATTGACGAAGGTGATGGGGCGGGCAGGGTCGCAGTATTGAACCGTGGCGGTTGGTAGCGATACCGGCTCGAGCAATTCCACATCGACGACAAGCCACTCTTGATGCAGACCCAGATCAATCAGCTCGCTGCCTATCTGTTCGCGGACCATCGAACGTGCGCCGTCGCAGCCGACCACCCATTGGGGCCGCAGGGCCGCATCGACTCCGCCGGTGCCAGTCGCGCGCGCCGTGGCGAGTGTGGTTAAGCCGTCGTTACCCAGGTAGCTGAGTTCAGTGTTTGTGAGGACCCGGACGGAGGCAAACCGCCGCAGGTGCTCGCGCAGCGTCTCTTCGAGATCAGGCTGATGAAACAAATAATTGTTAGCCCAGCCCTGCGGCCCGACACCTGCGGCAGGCTTGCGCTCGAGCATCAGCAGGCCATCAGCATTCACATACTGCATGCCTGCAGAGGGCCGCAATCGTGGCGACAACGAGTCTGCGATGCCCATGTTCTGAAACACGCGCATGACCTCGCCGTCAAAGTGCACAGCTCGCGGCAGGTCGAGCAGGCCCGGCTCGCGGTCAACTACGACAGTGCTGATGTTCTGGGCGCCCAGCAGTCCGGCGAGGGTCGCTCCCGTCGGACCCAGCCCGACGATTAAAACTTCACATTCGAGAACCGGAGACTCCGAAAAGCGTGCAGGCATGAGCCTTGTGCGACCCTCGTACAAAAGACCGCGTCCGGACAGGTCAGAACGCGGCGAGATGGCGACCGTGGCCGGTGACTATCGCAGAGTCTGCGCATTGGGGCAACCGAGTCGTTCCGACGCTCCCTCGTCCGCGCAGGGATCGTCGCTGCTGCAGGCCGATTTGGCGTGGTCGCTGCTGCGGGCCGATTTGGCGTGGTCGCTGCTGCGG
>CAZZKA010000109.1:0-11172 GCA_964654745.1 uncultured Bordetella sp.
GATACCGGGGGTGAGTCAAAGCGCAGCAGGACGTGCGCGGCCTTGATCTTGACGCGCCGGCCGCTGGTGAGCTCAACCTGCAGGCTCGCGCCTGCCTCGCTCAGAACAGTACCGGCCTTGAAATCGCCGCCCTCTTCGAAAAGGACCTGGGTCGCGCTCACCAGGGGCCTTTTGCATTACGCGCATATGGAAGCTTCCTCACATCATGATCCCGCCGGAGACCTCGATCACCGCGCCGTTGATATAACTCGCCTCGTCCGAAGCAAGAAAGGCGTAGACCCGGGCGATCTCTTCCGGTTTGCCTAGCCGTCCAAGAGGAACTTTTTCGATCATCTTCTCCATCACCGCCGGGGGGATGGTCTCCAGAATGGGTGTGGCGACAAACCCGGGGCACACCGCGACCGTACGTATGCCCTTGGGCCCGAGTTCGCGCGCCCAGGTTTTGGTGAATCCTATGACACCGGCCTTGGTGGCGGCATAGTTGGTCTGACCGAAATTACCGTAAAGGCCGACCACCGATGAGGCGTTGATGATGACGCCGCTCCCCTGCGAGATCATGGCGGCGATCACCGCCTGAGTGCAGGCAAACACGCCCTTGAGATTCACCGACACCACACTGTCGAACTGCGCGTCGGTCATTTTTGCGAGCCGCGCATCCTTGGTGATGCCTGCGTTATTGATCAGACAGTCAATGCGCCCGAATTTGCTTACCGTTGCAGCGGCCATCGCCTCGACGCTCGCACGGTCGGTGACATCGACCCGGAGAGCGAGACTTTCCTCGGGCTTCGCGCCGATGGCGGCGCGCGCCTGTTCGGTGCGGGCAAGGTCAAGATCCGCGAGCACCACACGCGCGCCTTCGGCCGCGAAAACCCGCGCTGTCGCGAGCCCGATCCCGCTCGCCGCGCCGGTGATGATTGCCACCTTGTTCGTCAATCTCATTGTTGTCACTCCCAGGAACCCAGATCCGTTACCGCTTGCGCCACGCGATGCCCGCGAAATCAAGCACTCGCCAGAGGTGCTCGTCAAAATCGCTGATGCCATGGTCGCTGCCGGCGATCACGAATATTTTCGCGCCCTGCCATGCGGCGACCATCGCGCGCCAGTCGAGCACTTCGTCGCCGGTCGCGGCAATCAGGAGGCAGCGCTCCGGATGGCTCACGAACGGAACGGCAAACCTGCGCAATTCATCGAGATAACTCGGCTTGAACTCAAACGGCTCGTTGCTGTGAAATAGTGTGGTGGCACCAAGCTGGCGCGATAGCGATTCGGCGGGTTCGATCGATGGGTTCAATAAAACGGCCCGGGCGCCGCAGTGTTGAGCCACATGGCGCGCATAGTAGCCGCCCAGCGAGCTGCCCACGACGACATCCCGTTCGTCCGGTGCGAGCGTTTCCAGTATGAGCGCCATCGCTTGTGCCGGCGAGGCGGGGAGTTGCGGGCAGACAAAGTCGTCGCTCCGGCCGACTTCGCGCATGACCTGGGCCAGGCGCTGCGCCTTGAAAGAAGAGGGCGAGGAGCGAAACCCGTGCAGATAGATGAGCCGGCGGCAGTCCGTTTTCATGTCATCGCGCCCAGACGCGACAGGAGCCTGGCATGGATGCCACCGAAGCCGCCATTACTCATTACGAGGATCTGGTCGCCCGGGCGCGCATCCGAAGCGATCCGCTCGATCAGTCGATCAAGGTCAGCTTCAACCGAGGCGCTTGCCCCGAGGCTTGCCAGATCCGGCCCGGGATCCCATTGGATACCGCCGCGAAAGCAGTAGACGCGATCCGCACCGGCGAGGCTGGGAGCGAGTTGGGCTCGCATAGTGCCCAGTTTCATCGTGTTGGAGCGGGGCTCGAAGACGGCCAGGATGCGCGAGGATGGCGCCAGTCCTTCGCGCAGCGCGGCGAGGGTTGCAGCGATCGCGCTGGGGTGGTGGGCGAAGTCGTCGATGACCGTTATCCCGCGAACGGTGCCTCGTATCTCCAGGCGCCGCTTGACGCCGCGAAATCCGGCGATTGCCGCGAGGGCTTCGCGCGGCGCCACGCCCACGTGCGCCGCCGCAGCGATTGCCGCCAGGGCGTTGGCGCGATTGTGTGCGCCGGGAAGCCCCAGTTCGAGTTTGCCGATCAGCTGGGATTTATAGCTTATTTGCGCGCAATTTCCGTCATTTACTAGTTCCCAGCCCTCATTTTGCAGAAAATACTCGCGCTCGCTCCAGAGTCCCCGGGCCAGCACCCGCTCGATCGCTGGAGATTGCGCGTTGCTGATGATTCGGGCGCTCCGGGGCAGGGTGCGGATGAGATGGTGAAACTGGGTCTCGATCGCATCAAGATCGCGGAAAATGTCGGCATGATCGAACTCGAGATTGTTCAGAATCAGCGTCCGGGGGCGGTAATGGATGAACTTCGAGCGCTTATCGAAGAAGGCCGTGTCGTATTCGTCTGCTTCGATCACGAAAGCGCTCCCCTCACCCAGGCGAGCCGAGCGCTCAAAATCGGCGGGTACCCCGCCGATCAGAAAGCCGGGTGAGTGCCCGGCTCGATCCAGGACGCAGGCGAGCATGGCGGTGGTGGTGGTTTTGCCATGGGTGCCCGCGACAGCAAGGACATGACGGCTTCGCAGGACCTCGTCGGCGAGCCACTGGGGGCCTGATGTGTAGCGCGCGCCCGCCTCGAGGATGGCCTCCATCAGCGGGTTGCCGCGGCTTACCGAGTTTCCCACGACCCACAGGTCGGGGTCGAGAGCGAGCTGCTCGGCGCCATAGCCTTCGTGCAGGTCTATGCCGAGCGCGCGCAGCTGGTCGCTCATCGGCGGGTAGACGTTCTGATCGCAGCCGGTGACGGTGTGGCCGGCTTCGCGGGCAATGGCGGCCAGGCCGCCCATGAAGGTGCCGCAGATACCGAGGACGTGGATGTGCATCGAGGGTGATAATGAGGGCTTAACTGATTCTACTGCCATGCAAGACAGCCCTGATTCCCTGCGGCTTGAAATCGCTGCGAACGCCGCCCGCCTGATTGCCGAGTCCGGGCTCGACTACGGTTCAGCCAAGCTCAAGGCGGCCAGACAGCTGACCGGGGGCAAATCGTTGCCTCGAGGCGCCATGCCCGACGGTGATGAGCTTGATGCGGCGCTGCGCGAGCATCTCGACCTGTTTGATCCCGAGCATGATGCGAGGACGGCCCGCCGGCGGCGGGTCGCCTCTCTGCTGATGGCCGAGCTCTCGTCGTTCTACCCGTACCTCACTGGAGCGGTATGGAAAGGCATCTGCGCCGATCATGCGCCCATCCATCTGCAACTCTTCTATGACAACCCCAAGGAAGTCGAGATGAGGCTGCTCAATGATGGCATCCGCTTCGATGTTCTGACGATCCCGCACTTTCGTCAGCCTCAGGAGGCGGTCGAAGCGCTCGCCTTCGACTGGCGGGGTGAACCGGTCTTGCTTTCTCTCTATTCGCCCGACGATCTTCGGGGGGCGCTGCGGCGCGGACCGGATGGCGCAGCCGAGCGAGGCGATGCCGCAGCGCTGAACGCGCTGCTGGGCGCTCAGGCGTGAGCGGGCCAGACCATCCCCCGGTTCCGTCATCGCGCGAGGTCGTGCCCCGGCCGCCGGTCAGGCGGGCCTGGCTCGCAGGTCTGGGCCTCGCCTGCCTTGCGGCGGGCGGGCTAGTAGCGGCCTGGCGCAATCGCTCCACCGATGATGGAAGCGCCGTGGCCGAGCGCTTCTACAGCATGACCTGGCAGGATGCGCTGGGCCGCCCTTTCGATGCGGGCGCGCTCCGGGGCAGGCCGTTGATCATCAATTTCTGGGCGACCTGGTGCCCGCCCTGCGTGGAGGAAATGCCGGAATTGGACCTCCTGCAGGCGGAGCTCCGCTCGTCTGGCGTCACAGTTGTCGGTATTGGTATCGATTCTGAGACTAAAATACGGCAATTCGCAGAAAAAACCCGGTTCACTTATCCCCTGCTCCCGGCTGGGGCGGACGGGGCCGAACTGGCCCGCGTTTTTGGCAACCAGTCGTCGGCCTTGCCGTATACTGTGGTGGTGTCCGGTGACGGTCGTATCCGAAAGCGGATTCTGGGGCGCTTCAAGCTCGAAGAGTTGCGCCAGGCTGCGCAATCTGCCGCCCGCTAGGTTGTTGAACGGGCCTGCACCGATTCCGGTGCGACAGCTAAAACCTCCCTTTTGTTCGCAATTACCGCTCAAAAAGCGCTAAAATCTGGGTTTGTCGCTTATGATTCCCAGGCGGCGCGTTTCGGTGTCGGGCTTGGCCAGCCAAGTGGCGATGGCGGGAGGTGCGTGGGGGTCGCGCTCTCAGGGCGCACGCGCCGCCGCGAGGCAGCGCGACGCGGCGATCAGGCCAGCGTAGGAGACAGGATGGACCTCAGAAAGCTCAAGTCCCTCATCGATCTGGTGTCGGAGTCGGATATCGCCGAACTCGAAATCACCGAGGGCGAAGGTAAGGTACGGATCGTCAAGTCTTCGGCTGCGCGCGCGATGGCAGCGCCGGTCGCTGTCGTGGCGCCGGTCGCCGCCGCGCCCGTCTACGCACCAGCCGAGGCGGCGGCAGCGCTCCAGACAGCCGCTGGCGCTGCGGCTCAGGCAGCCGCGGGTGTCGCTGACCCGGCGCCGTCCGCTCCAACGGGGCATGTCGTCAAGTCGCCGATGGTCGGGACTTTCTACCGGTCAGCGCAGCCCGGGTCGGAAGCCTTTGTTTCCGTAGGCAGCAAAGTCAAGGAAGGCGATACGCTTTGCATCATCGAGGCGATGAAGCTCATGAATGAGATCGACGCCGACTGCGGCGGATCGATCAAGGCGATCCTGGTTGAAAACGGCTCGCCGGTCGAATTCGGCCAGCCGCTATTTGTCATCGAACCCTGACCGGTTTCGGGCGGGACCCAACGAATGTTTGAAAAAATCCTGATCGCCAATCGCGGCGAGATCGCATTGCGCGTGCAGCGCGCGTGTCGCGAGCTCGGTATCAAGACGGTTGTTGTTCATTCCCAGGCCGACACCGAGGCCAAATACGTAAAGCTTGCGGACGAATCGGTGTGCATCGGACCGCCCCCGTCCCGGGATAGCTACCTCAATATTCCGGCAATCATCAGCGCGGCCGAGGTCACTGATGCCGAGGCGATTCACCCGGGCTACGGATTTCTCTCAGAAAATGCCGACTTTGCCGAGCGCGTCGAAAAAAGCGGTTTCGTCTTCATCGGCCCCCGGCCGGACTCGATCCGGTTGATGGGGGATAAAGTTTCGGCCAAGGATGCAATGAAGCGCGCCGGCGTGCCGGTGGTGCCGGGCTCAGAGGGCGCCCTGCCCGATGACCCCAAAGAGGTGCTGCGCATCGCCAAGGCGGTGGGCTACCCGGTGATCATCAAGGCCGCGGGCGGCGGTGGTGGCCGCGGCATGCGCATTGTCCACACGGAGGCAGCGCTCACCAATGCGGTGACAATGACCCGGTCGGAGGCGCAATCGGCCTTTAGCAATCCGTCGGTCTACCTGGAAAAATTTCTGGAGAACCCGCGGCATATCGAGATTCAGGTGCTTGCTGATGGCGGGCGCAACGCAATTTATCTCGGCGAGCGCGACTGCTCGATGCAGAGACGGCACCAGAAGATCATCGAAGAGGGGCCCGCGCCAGGGATCGCGCGCAAACTGATCGAGCGGATCGGCGCACGCTGTGCCGATGCCTGCCGAAAGATGGGCTATCGCGGCGCGGGCACATTTGAGTTTCTTTTCGAGAACAATGAGTTTTACTTCATCGAAATGAATACCCGGGTGCAGGTCGAGCATCCGGTTACCGAACTCATCACCGGCATCGATATCGTGCAGGAGCAAATCCGTATCGCCGCTGGCGAGCCGCTTCGTTTCAAGCAGCGCGATGTGACCATCAAGGGCCACGCGATCGAATGCCGGGTCAATGCGGAAGACCCGTACAAATTTACCCCGTCTCCCGGACGGATCACCGCGTGGCACCCGCCTGGGGGCCCAGGGATACGCGTCGATTCCCACGCCTACACGGGCTATGTCGTGCCGCCGCACTATGATTCGATGATCGGTAAGGTGCTCGCCTACGGCGATACGCGCGAGCAGGCGCTGCGCCGGATGAGAATCGCGCTCTCCGAAATGGCAGTCGAGGGTATCCTCACCAATATTCCTCTGCACCGCGAATTGCTCGCCGATGCCCGGTTCGTTGCGGGCGGCACCTCGATTCATTATCTTGAAAACAAACTCGCGCAGCGCAAGACCGCCGGCTGACGATGTGGACCGAGCTCGTCTTTACGGTCGAAGGTGAAGCGGCCGAGGCCTGGTCCGATGCGCTCCTCGAGGTCGGGGCCGTATCTGTGCAGGCCGAAGATGCCAACGCAGATTCACCGGACGAGCAGGCGATCTTCGGCGAACCAGGCGAGCCCGCGCCCGCTGCTTCCTGGGCGCACACCCGGCTCACAGTGCTTGTAAAGTCCGATCAGGACGCGGCAGCTTTGGTCGAAGCTGCAGGGCGGCAGTGCGGCAAGCGACTGACGCAATCGCCCCAATCGCGCGCGGTCGCCGACCAGGACTGGGTACGACTGACGCAATCGCAGTTCGAACCCATGACGATCGGAAGGCGGCTTGTGATCGCCCCTAGCTGGCATCTCGACGGACCGGATTTGCGCTCGACCCAACGCAGCATCCTCCAACTCGACCCCGGACTTGCCTTTGGCACCGGAAGCCATCCCACTACGCGAATGTGTCTTGAGTGGCTCGATGAACGGCTCGAGCCGGGGGCGTCGGTCATCGACTATGGATGTGGATCGGGGATCCTCGCAATCGCTGCCGCCCGGCTTGGCGCGGGCGCGGTCTGCGCGATCGATATCGACCTGCAGGCACTCGCGAGTACGCGCGACAACGCGGCATTGAATAGTGTTGCAATCCATGTGCAGTCGGCGGGTGATCCGATCCCCGCAGCGGCCGACGTCGTGCTCGCCAATATCCTCGCCAATCCCCTCAGAATGCTCGCTCCCTTGCTCACCGACCTGGTTCGCCCAGGCGGGTCGTTGGTGCTGGCCGGCCTACTTGAGCGGCAGGTTGACGAACTGTGCGAGCGCTACCCGGCGGTCGACCTGGAGGTGTATCAAACCCGCGACGGCTGGTCGTGCCTTGCGGGCCGGCGTCCGGCAGCCTGAGCGAGCGAGGCGGCGGTGCGACCGATCTTTACCACCGGCTCGCCGGACACCGATTCAGACAATTGTTTTTTTGGAGTAACGCCATGTCCCAGCGCGTGATGATCAGCGGATCGGTTGCCTATGACACCATCATGGTGTTCGACGGCCATTTCAAGGACCACATCCTTGCCGATCAGGTGCATATGCTGAATGTTTCGTTTCTCGCTCCGACGCTAAAGCGCGAGTACGGCGGTTGCGCTGCGAATATTGCATTCAGCCTCAAGGCCTTGGGCGGCGACCCGCTGGTGCTCGCTGCGATCGGCCGCGATGGCGGTGACTATCTCGATCGCTTCGCCCGTCTGGGTATCGATGTCTCGCACGTGCTGAGTCTTGATGACCTGTATACCGCGCAGGCTTTCATCACTACCGATTTATCCGATAACCAGATCACTGCTTTTCACCCGGGCGCCATGGGTCGCGCCGATGAGGTGAGCGCAAAGCGCGGCAGTCAGCCGGTTGCCTGGGGCATCGTTGCGCCCAACGGCAAGGCGGCGATGCTGCGCCATGCGCGCGAGTTTGCCGAGCAGTCGATCGATTTCATCTTTGATCCGGGCCAGGGTTTGCCGATGTTCGACGGCGCTGAGCTGAGGGCTCTGATCGACCAGGCGTCCGCGCTCACGGTTAACGATTACGAGGCGCGACTGCTCTGCGAGCGTACCGGTTGGAGCGAGGCCGATATCGCGGCGCGGGTCCGCGCGCTCATTGTCACGCGCGGCGCGGAGGGATCCGTACTCTACGAGGGCAGTGCCCGCCAGTCGATTGCCCCCGTTGCTATCGGGCAGGCGGTCGACCCCACAGGTTGCGGCGACGCTTACCGGGCCGGCCTTCTTTACGGGTTGTCACTGGGCTGGACCTGGCTCGATGCAGCCAGGCTCGGAAGCGTCCTGGGCGCGATCAAAATCGAGCGCCCCGGTGCACAAAACCACCGCATCGATCGCGCCGAGGTTGCGTCGCGATTCGCGGGCGCGTACGGACGTTCGCCCTGGTAATCCGGCGATATCTCGTGCCGCGCAGCGCCATCCAGCCGGACACAGGCAGGCGTTCGCCCGTCATGGCGCAAGTGCTCACGCCGGTCGCGGTTCAGGCAAACGGATGAAGCGTCCGCAACACTGTCAAGCCGATCTGCGCGAGCAGGATCACCACGAGCGGCGACAGATCGAGACCGCCGATACGAGGAAGCCTGCGACGAATTGGTTCAAGCACCGGCCGGGTGAGCATCTCCAGCATGGGTGCGATCGGCGCGTGTGGGTTGACCCACGACAGGATGACCAGAAGAAGCAGCGCCCCCACCAAAAGCCACAGCGTCCAGCGCAGCAGCCAGACGACGGCGAGCAGCACCACGGCACCAAACTTGGGTTGCGAGTGGAGCGCGAACAGCAGCGTAAACGCGACCGACAGGACGAGTGCGATCAGCAAGGCGCCGAGCAGGCACGACCAGTCGAAATGACGGCCGCGCGGCAAGACCTTGCGCAGCGGGCGTACCAGCCACTCAGTGAAGGTAAAGACGAAGTGTCCCACCGGATCGCGCATCGACATGCCGAGCCACACCATCCAAAGCCTCAGCATGCAGGCGGCGGCAATCAGACTTCCAACGGTGTCGATCACCAGCCACAGCACTTCGCGCATCCGCGTCTCCCGGGAATTGAGCTTGACTCAGCGATCGTAACCCAACAGAGTGGATCCGTTCACCTCCGAACTGCCGGCTTTTCGCCTTGACATCCGATACGACCTCCGCGCGACAGAGAGCGGCTGCCGCACTGATCGCGGCAACGGCGCTCAATATTCCCTACGGCACGATCTACGCCTTTAGTGTGTTTTTGAGACCGATGGAGCAGCAGCTCGGCGTTTCGCGAACTGAAATGAGCGTGGTGTTCGCCTCGGCCACGATCACACTCGCGATCGGTATGAATCTGGTGCCGTTTCTGGCGCGGCGGGTTTCGGGGAGCACGCTGCTCTTGCTGGGAGGCATTCTGGGCGCCGCAGGCATAGCGCTGGTCGCCCGGGCGCAGGGCTTCGGGATGCTGATGTTCGGGTATGGCCTTCTATTCGGTATCGGTGGAGGCCTTGCGTTTACCGCGGTTCAGCAGGCGGTGAACCAGTCGATGCCGCGTACCAGCGGGCTCGCCAACGGGTATGTGGTGAGCCTCTACCCGGTAGGAGCGATGATCGGCGCTCCGGTGTTCAGCGCGACTATCCCGGCATGGGGTACGGGGCCGACACTTGACATGCTGGCCGTGACACTTTTGTGCGCGGGGTTTGTGGGTGCCGGATTGTTCCGGCGCGCCGACGTGTCGCTCATGTCGTCGCAGGCGGCTCTGCGATCCGGGCAGACTTTACCCTTGTCGAACCCTGTGTTTGCCCGCCTCTTCGCGGTTTTCTTTCTTGCGGCGTCGTCGGGGATGCTGGTGTTAGGTCAGGCCGCCGGGATGCTGTATGCCTATGGTGCGGACACGGCGCTGGCTGCTGCCGCGACCACGTTCATAACGGGAGCCATTGCGGCGTCTCGCCTGGGTGGCGGGTGGCTGGTCGACCGGATCGCCATGCACCGGGTCGCCTGCGCGGCCAACCTTTGGGCGCTCTGCGGCGCGGTGCTCATCACGCTTTTCCCCGCTCCGTCCATCGCCTTCATCGCTCTGGCGATGCTGGGCATGGGATATGGCCTCATGTCCGGCGCGAGCGCTGGCTACCTGCCGCAGCTCTGGTCTCGAGACATGTTTGGCTCCATCGCCGCGCGGCTTTACATCGCGTGGTGTGCAGCCGCAGTCGTGCTACCGATTCTGGCGGGCTGGTTGTTTGACCTGACCGGCGGTTATCACGCGGCGGTGCTGGTGGCAGCGTGCGGAAATCTGCTGGGAGCGTGGATTGCGCTGCGATTGCCGCAGCCGCAACCCCAGCCACAGCCCAAATAAAACGGGGCAGTGCTTTCGCACCGCCCCGTCAAAGACCGTCGCCCGGACGAATCCGGGCAAAGCCTCAGGGCTTGTTGCCGGTCGGGAACGGCCAGGCTGCTGCCGGATTGAGCGGCGCAGGAGCGGCCGCCGCAGCCGGGGCAGAAGCGGCTTTTTTAGCTGCTTTCTTGCCAGCCTTTTTCGCAGCTTTTCTCGCAGGTTTTTTGGCGGCTTTTTTAGCAGCTTTTTTACCGGCTTTCTTAGCGGCTTTTTTGCCAGCTTTTTTGGCGGCTTTTTTACCGGCCTTCTTTGCAGCTTTCTTGGCAGGCTTCTTCGCCGCCTTCTTGGCTGCCGGGCGCTTTGCCGCAGCTTTCTTGGCTGCCGGCTTCTTCGCCGCTTTCTTGGCCGCGGGCTTCTTCGCCGCTTTCTTCGCTGCGGGCTTCTTCGCCGCTTTCTTGGCTGTTGCCATGTGAGACTCCTTCATATGAAGTTAACGAAGTAGGGACCCGTGGCGACAAGCCGCGAGGCTCTGCCGCTAACGGGCCATTCATCGGCGCAAGCCCGCCCGCCCCGGAGGTTGGGTGGCCTTACGCTAATGAATTCGGTGGGAAGACGGTGCAGATGTGAAAAACGCCGGCTCGAAGAGCGCGGCGTTTTCAGAAGAGGGAGGGGGAGCGGGGGCCTGACGGCCAGCCCGGCCGTCGCCCTGATGAGCGTAGAGGACGAGGACCTCAATCCCAACTCAGCGCGCCTCCGGTCTGGTACTCAATGACCCGGGTTTCAAAGAAATTGCGTTCTTTCTTGAGATCGATCATCTCGCTCATCCACGGGAAGGGATTCTCTTCCTGGGGGAACAGCGATTCGATACCGATCTGCTGCGCTCGCCGGTTGGCGATGAAGCGCAGGTAAGACTTGAACTGCGTCGCGTTGAGGCCAAGCACGCCGCGCGGCATGGTGTCTTCGGCGTAGGCGTATTCGAGCTCGACCGCCTGGCGGAATAAGCCGCGGATATCTTCGCGAAACTCCGGCGTCCAAAGGTGCGGGTTTTCTAGCTTGATCTGGTTGATCAGATCAATACCGAAGTTGCAGTG
>CAZZKA010000110.1:0-11145 GCA_964654745.1 uncultured Bordetella sp.
GCTCGCTCCCCCCTCGATCCGGTTACACCCTTCGACCAGCACGAGACCACGGTCGGACTGACGAAGCGCGGCCTTTGCGTTTTGCTCGACCATCAAAACCGCGACACCGCTGCCAGCAAGCGACTTCAACTGTCCGAAAACCTCACCGACCACCTGGGGCGCCAGACCGGCAGTCGGTTCATCGAGGATAAGGAGGCGGGGGTCGGTCATAAGCGCCCGCGCAATCGCGAGCATCTGGCGCTGGCCACCCGAAAGCGTACGCGCTTTGTCGCGTCGCTTATCAGCAAGCGCCGGAAACATCGCATAAGCCCGGTCGAGGTGCTCGCCAAGCTCGCTACGCAGTACATGCCCGCCGGCGCGGAGGTTGTCCTCGATCGATAGCGTCGCGAAAAGATTGGCGGTCTGCGGCACGAATCCGATCCCGGCCAGCACGATCTCATGGGTGGGGCGGCCGGCGATCTCGCGCCCCGCAAAGCGCACACTGCCCGAGGCTATGCCCACCAGACCCATGATCGCCTTGAGCAGGGTACTTTTGCCCGACCCGTTGGGGCCGATGACAGTGAGGACCTCTCCTGCTGCGACCCTGAGCGACGCACCCCGAACGATCGGCAACCCCGGCACATAACCAGCTGTCAGCCGGTCGACCTCGAGCACCGGTACAGGCGCATTCAGAATCGGCGCGCTCACACAGGGACCTCGCCCAGGTAGGCATCGACCACCCTGGGGTCAGCACGTACTGTATCGGGCGAGCCGCTCAGGATGACGCGCCCCTGCATCATCACGATAACCGGGTCGCAGACGCTCATGACGAGATCCATGTTGTGCTCGATGACCAGAAAAGCGATGCCACTTCGGTGCAGACGCTGCACCCGTTCGATCAGCGTGTCGAGCAGAGCGGGGTTGACGCCAGCGCCCGGTTCATCGAGCAGGATAAGACGGGGTTCAATCATGAGTACCCGGGCCAATTCGAGCAGCTTTTGCTGCCCTCCTGACAATTCTCCCGCCAGATTTGACGCCTTGTCGGCCAGAGCGCAGGCCTCCAGCACGGCAAATGCCCGATCGCGGGCGGCCCGCTCCTCGGCGGCGACCACGCCCGGCCTGATCCAGTTGTTCCAGAATCGCTCGCCGGCCTGCCGCTCCGCAGCGAGCATGAGATTTTCAAGGACCGTCATCTGGGCGAACGGCCGCGGCACCTGAAAGGTACGCGCCAGTCCGTGATGGAACACCCTATCGGGCGTAAGTCCGTTCATGCGTCGGCCCTCAAACCGTATGTCGCCAGCCGACGGTGAGAGTGTGCCGGCGATCAGATTGAAGAGCGTGGTCTTACCTGCCCCGTTAGGGCCGATCAAACCAGTGATACGGCCAGCCATGACATCGAGATCAACGCCGTCGACTGCGCACAGGCTGCCAAACCTGCGCGACACACCGCGCAGGCAAAGAAGCGGCGAAGCAGACGATCCGACAGCCTGCATCATGGGCCTGCGTCCGGCGCAGCTGATGAAGATTCCGACGATGGACGGGACGGCATGGGTTTGGCCAGATAGATCCTTGCCGCGCTTTCGGGGCTGATCAATTCATGGGCGAGGTCGGCCGCAACGAGCGACGCGTTGCGCAGAGGGGGGGAACCGAATCCGCCACCCCCGGGGAGTTCAACCCGCAGGCAACCGTCCTTGGGGATGAGGATCGTACCCTTGCCGTAAAACGGTGTCACCCGCCCATCGCCGTCGATCACCTCGACCTTGCCGGGCGCGCCATCCTGTCCGCCGTTTCGACCGCGCGCCGGAAAGCTGCGACGGTCGAAGGTGGCCGCCGCGCAGGTAAACGCCTGACGGTATGCTCCAGTAACCACGATGCGCTGGCCCAAGCCGCCGCGCCAGATACCGGCCCCGCCCGAATCGGTAAGCAGCGACTTTTCCAAAAACACGACGGGCGCCTGCGCTTCGGTCACCTCGACCGGAATGCCCCCCACGCCCGAGGGGAACGCTGTTGTGGAGAGACCGTCCTTGGTCGGTCTTGCGCCGGTGCCACCCAGACCCACGCTCATGACATTGAACCGAGCTTCGCGCCCGCCGTCTGTGGCCACCGGCCCGGTGGCCTGCGCCATTGCCAGCACCCAGATGCTGCCGGCTGATTCGGCTGGAACCGCCCCTGCCAATGCAGCCTCGAGGCCGCCGAACATGAGGTCAGGCAGCATCTGACCGACAACATGCCGGGCAGTCACCGGCGCCGGCGGTTCGGGATCGACGATGGTGCCCGGCGCAGGCAGGACTACAAACGGGTCAAGCGAGCCGGCGTTGTTCGGCACGTCCGGTGCAATCAGACATTTAAGCCCGTAGACCGAATAGGCATCGGTGTAGCACTTGGGTGAATTGATGCCACGCGCGCTGGCTGGCGATGAGCCTGCGTAGTCCACCGTCACCTGCTCACTGTCGATCGTAATTGCAGCGCGCAATTCGACCGGGTGGTCATAGCCGTCGAGCGACATGCTCACCTGCCAGCACCCTCGCGGCAGTTTCGCGATCGCAGCGCGCGTCGCATCCCGGGAATGCGTAAGGATATGCTGCGCCAGCCCGTCGATGTCCTCCAGGCCAAACTCAACCATCATCTCCAAAAGCCGGGCCACACCCACCTCGTTGCAACTCATCAGCGACAGGATGTCGCCCCGCGCCTCGATCGGATTGCGCGAGTTCGCCTGCACGATCGCCAGCACGTCTTCGTTGAGCGCTCCCGCCCGGGCCAGCGGCAGATGCGGGATTCTTGTGCCCTCCTCAAATACCGAACGCGCCTCGGCAGAAAAACCTATACCGCCGACGTCTATCGTGTGACAGGTCGAAGCAAACAGCGCCAAAGGCGACCCGCCGCGCGGGCCGAATACCGGCGTCACCACGACGTAATCGAACAGATGCCCGGTGCCCAGCCAGGGATCATTGGTAATGAAAACATCGCCGCGCTGCATCACCTGGCGATCAAAGCGCGCGAGAAAATGACCGACCGCACTTGCCATGCTGTTCACATGTCCCGGCGTTCCGGTCACGGCCTGGGCGAGCATTCTGCCGTCCCTGTCGTACACGCCAGCCGACAGATCCCCCGCTTCTCTCGCAACCGAGCCGAAAGCGGTTCGCAGAAGCGCCTGCGCCTGCTCCTCGACCACTGCGATCAACCGGTTCCACATGACCTGGGTCCGGATCGCCTTGAGTGCCTCTGGCACCACCACGGCAGCTGGTCCTGCCGCATCAAGCCTGTAGGCAACCTCATTCATTCAAGCGATCTCCTCGAGATGCAGGTGCCCTGCGCTATCGACCCGCAGCCGCCAGCCTGCGGGGACCACGGTGGTCGTTTCGGGCTCTCCGATCAAGGCGGGCCCGCTCAAGGATGCTCCGGGCGCAAGCCTCGGGCGCCAATACCGCTTGAAATCCATCGTCTCGCCCCGCGCTGCCTCCCAGGCCAGACGTGCCCCCTCTGCCACGGCCTCGCTGCTCATCGGTGGCACCACCACCCCGGTGGCTGGCGAGGGCGGCGTAGCCAGAGTCAGCATCCAACTCACGATCTCGACCTCCGAGCCCGGTACACGTACGCCGTAGACCCGCTGGTACGCCCGCTCAAAGGACTCGCCAAGCCCCGCGAGCGCTGAACGGTCGAGTTGGCCCTCGGGCACTACGATCCTCAGTTCGTGTCCCTGGCCCTCATAGCGAAGCTCGGCGATACGTTCGCAGCGCAAGGCCTCCCGTCCGAGACCAACCGCACGTGCTGCCGGCAATACAACGGCAAAGGCTTCGTCGGACATCTCGGCGAACATGCGGTTAGCCGCTGTCAGGTCGAGACCGGAGAGCCGTCCCTGCGCGCTGCGAACCACTTCGAAGGCCATCGGCGCCTGCAAAAACCCGATGGCCGAACCCACTCCGGCCCCCGCCGGTACCAGCACACGGCAGATGCCGAGCTTTTGTGCGAGGCGCGCCGCATGGAGCGGTGCGCCACCACCAAAGGCGACCAAGGTAAAGTCTCGAAGCGTCTTGCCGCGCTCGATCGCATGCACGCGCGCCGCATTAGCCATGTTTTCTTCGACGATTTCGGACATGCCGGCTGCCGCCCAGAAGGCATCCATGCCGAGCGCCTCGCCGACGTTTCGCCCGAGCGCATCGCGCGCTGCGCCGGTATCGAGTCGCAGCGTACCTGCAGCGAACTCGGCCGCGTCGATTCGGCCGAGGATCAGATTGGCATCGGTGACGGTGGGGACGCTGCCGCCTCGGCCATAGCAGGCCGGGCCCGGCTCGGCGCCCGCTGAATCGGGCCCGACCGTGATGCGCGAAAGCGCGTCGACCCGGCCGATCGATCCGCCGCCCGCGCCGATCTCAACCAGTTCGATCACCGGTATGCGGACGGGCAACCCGCTACCCTTGAGGTTGTGCCAGATGCGACCGATTTCAAATCGCCGCGCTCGCACGGGCTCACCCTTGGTGATGAGACAGATCTTGGCGGTCGTACCCCCCATGTCAAAAGCCATGACCTCATCGAATCCGCAGGCGCGGGCCAAATGAGCAGCGAGAATGGCGCCGCCCGCCGGGCCTGATTCAACGAGCCGGATCGGGAACCGTCGCGCGAGCTCCAGCGTGGTCACCCCGCCACCCGACATCATCAGCAGCATCGGACAGGTGATGCCGGCCTCATCGAGCAACGTACGCAGTCGCGCAAGATAACCGTCCATCAGCGGCCGGACATAGGCGTTGGCGCAGGTCGTTGAAAAACGCTCGTATTCGCGCATCTCCGGGCAGACTTCGCTCGACAGGCAGACGGTGACATCGGGACCGAGTACGCTCTGCATCAGATCGCGCGCACGCCGTTCATGCGCAGGCCATGCATAGGCATGCAGAAACCCGATCGCCACAGCCTCGACGCGCTGCGCTTTCATCTGCCGCGCTGCGGCGAGGACTGCCGCTTCATCCAGGGGCTGCAGTACGGAACCGTCCGCCGTGATGCGCTCGCCGATACCGAACCGCAGCGGCCGGGCAACCAGCTCGGCGGGACGCTCGATATCGATGTCGTACTGCGAATAGCGCTTTTCATAGCCCATTTCGAGAACATCGCGAAATCCGGCTGTTGTAAGAAACGCCGTGCGCGCGCCCTTGCGCTCGATGAGGGCATTGGTGGCCAGCGTCGTACCGTGCACAAACAGGCTGAGCTGAGCTGGCCTGATCCCGGCTTGCGCGCACACCTGCAGCATTCCCTCCATCACCGCAAGCTCCGGGTGCCTCGGCGTGGTGAGAACCTTGCAGCTATAAACCGCCGATCGTGTCTGAAGAACGATATCGGTAAAGGTACCGCCGATATCGGCTGCAATCCGCAGCTCGCCACTGCTCGTCCAGGGGGAAGGGGTTGGTTTCATCGGCCAGTGCTGCCGCTCAGACCGATGCGCGCCGGTAGCGTGGATCACGCCACTGGCCGCTCAGCAGCAGAGCGCGCAGCCTCGCCACCGCATCCCAAAGTTCGACATGGCGCGCGGTAAGCGGGTGCGGCGCAAGGCGCAACGCATCGGGCTTGCGGCTCGAAACGACCACACCGGCATCGACCAGCGCCTGGGCGAGCGCTCCGGCGTCACCGTCACCGCGCGCGTCGCCGAATCGCAGCGTGACATGCCCGCCGCGCTTTGCGTGTTCGCGCGGACTGGCCACCGTCACGCCAAGGTCTGCGCACTGTTCATCCACCAACCTGATGAGCAGGTCGGTGAGCGAGCGGTGCCGTGCATCGAGTATGTGTGGATCAACATCGCGCCAGATGTCAGCCGCGGCCGACATGGCGGCATTGGCGATCACTGCAGGCGTACCGGACTGATGCCGCAAAACCCCCTCGGCGGGCCGATAACCGGGGTCAAAGGCAAACGTGTCCGCATGCCCCATCCATCCAGCCAATGCCGGCCAGACCGCCGACTTTGCATGGCGGGGATGAATATAGAGCCAGGCAGGTGCCCCGGGACCGCCGCAGAGATACTTGTAGCCACAGCCCACTGCAAAATCGGCTCCCGCGCGTTCCAGGGACACCGCGACAGCGCCAGCAGCATGCGACAGGTCCCAGAGCGCGAGCGCACCATGCGCATGAATCAATCGGGTGAGTCCGGCAAGATCCAGCCGGGCACTGCTCCGATAGTCAACGAGCGATAGCGCCACCACCGCCACATCGCCCGCTGCCAGCGCCTGCCCGAGTTCGCCCGCATTGGCAATATCGCGCAGACGTGCGCCGCGAAGCGCCACCGCGGCCTGCGCGGCGTACCGGTTCGAGGGAAAGACATCTCTCTCGACCACGACCACATTGCGCGGCGAATTGAGACCGAGCGCGTGGTGAAGGAGCTTGTGCTGATTGATCGTGGTCGAATCGGCAACCAGGACGTCACCAGCCCCGGCACCCAGCACTCGCGAAAGCGATGCCCCGAGCGCGGCGGGCTGGTCCAGCCAGTCAGTCTCGTTCCAACCGCGTCGACGGGCCACGCGCCAGCCCTGGTCCAAGGCCCGCCCGACACGCTCGGGCGCTGCCAGCGGCATGGGGCCGACCGAGTTGGCGTCGAAGTACAGCGTGCCGGGGGCGCCCTTTGCAAATCGGGCCGAAAAACCGGCGAGCGAGTCGCCTGTGCGATCCGTACTGTGATCGAGCGCCTCGCAGTCATTGCGATCGATCATCGCCGAGCACCCCAGGTCGCCCGAGCAGCCACCCGCCCGCACGCGGGCCGCGGAGTACGGCGGCAGCCGATGCTATCGCGCGCCGAAAAGATTCCGATACGCGATGCCCTGCCCGGTGCCCCGTGGCGCCAACGCTCAGCCATTCGTCTGGCCAAGCGGGACCACGCTGAAGTCGGCATGGTGCAGCGCCCGTTTCTCGAGCCGGCTGATCCTGAAACGCGCGCCGCAAGCAGGGTCTGGCGCCGCGATCACGCAGTCGGTGGTCATCCAGTCGTTGGGGTGCGTGGGCCGCTGCTTCGCGGGGATGAATGGCAGCACCGCGAGCAGGCCATAGAGCGAAAACTCGGGGCGATCCTTGGGAAAGACAAGCCGCCCGCCGATCACATCGAAATAGTCGCCCTTCTTCACATGCATGACGAAAGGCTGATCGGACTCGATCACCTCCACCCTGAGGTCATAGAGTTCAAAAACATCATCCGTGCTGTTGGCTGTCGCCATCGGGGAGGCTCCTTATCCGCGTAATTCGTCGAGTCTGGGCGCCAAATCCACGGCAGCTGGGGCACCGTGCGTATTCTGATTCATCTGCATGATCCGCTTATGAATGCTCGCCGGGTCGCGTTCGACGCCGTAGCAATCCCCGGGCGGTCCAAGCGCCGCGGCAGCCGCGCGGTCCAGGTCATCCCGGTCCCGCGCATCCAGCCGGATACGGAAGATGTCGAGCGTACTTTCCAGATGCCGCGCATCGCGCGCCCCAACCAGGGCCACCGCGACCTGCGGTTTGTCCAACACCCATCGCGCGCACACCGTGGCAATGCTGGTGCGATGCCTGTCCGCCACCCGTCGCACGATTTCGAGCAGACTCTGGAAACGCTCCCAGCCGCCGTATTCCTCCACCATCAGCCTGTATTTGACGAGCGATCGGTTGGCGTAGGGCTGGGGGGGGTCTGATACCCCCAGCCAGCGGTCTGAGAGAAACCCGCCCGCGACCGTTCCGTAGCACAGGAGATGGATGCCATGTTCGCGGCAGAACTGGACCATCCCGCGATCCGGCCGGTTATCGAGGAGTGAATACTGCAGTTGATGGGTCAGCAACCGGATACCCGCCGAAGTAATTGCCTTCAGGTGCGCCACATCGAAGTTGGTCGTACCAAGGTGGGCGATCTTGCCTGCAGTCTGGAGTTCCTTCAGCCAGGTCAAGGCTTGGACGCAGCCCGGAACCTGGTAATCCCACCAGTGAAACTGCACCAGATCAAGCTGCTCCAATCCCAGGCGGCGCAGCGACAGATCGATCGTTTCCACGACTGCCTCGCGGCTGAGCGTTGAAAGGGTCGCAAGATCCGGCGTGTACTTGGTCGACACGCGTAATCGCCGGGCGAGCTCGGGATACCGGCGCCGAAACCGGCCGATCAATTCCTCGACCCCGACATAGTGGTCCGCGCAGTCGAAAGCGGTGATGCCGGCCTCGACGAACCGGCGCATATCATCCACTGCGACATCAGGGTCGAACGGCGCGCCGTGGCGCTCGGCGAGCTGCCAATTGCCCTTGGCAACGCGGGAAATCACGTACCCGGGGGCCAACTCGACGGTTTCAATGACAGAGTGCACGGGAATTGCCCCACCAGTCATGGTCTCGATCAGCCTCGCAGGATACCGCCTGCCTGAAGCCGGGGCATGCACCGCCCGGGCTACCTGGCAGCACGGTTCCGACGATCCGACCGCGCAGAGCCGCTATCATGACGGGTTATCGAAGGCATAGTCGCTCCGCCGGCTGGCCACGGATGATTTCAACCTTTTTTCGCAGCTGATCATGAAAGTTTGCAGTCGACTTGTCTGCCTCGCATTGTTTGGGATTTTGAGCTTTTCTGGCGCGATGGCGGGAGGCGCCCATCAAAACGACGTCGCCCGCTATCTGGCGGGGCTCGAGCTCCCGGCCGAGTCCCCTGCTCAGGTCTTTACTCAGGAGGTCGCCTGGGGCACGCATGTCGAACAGTTCGGAGCCTCATGGGCCCGACTGGAAAAAAACCAGCTGGAGCCGGTGCGGGCGTGGGCCTCGGCCAATCTTGGCCCGCCGAGCCCCACGTTGCTCTACATGTTCAGCGGGCCGGACTATCTCTATGCACACAATTTCTTTCCCGAAGCTCGCACCTATGTGCTTGCCGGGCTTGAGCCCCCTGGTCGTCTGATCCGTCTGCACACGCTCACCCCTGAGGAGCGCCAGCGAGGTCTGGAGGCCCTGCGCGAATCGATGAAGACCGTCATGGGCGCGAGTTTCTTCGTCACCGCCGACATGCTCAAGGATCTGCAGGGCCATGCTTTCTCGGGCGTACTGCCCGTCCTTTATGTGTTCCTGGCGCGTTCCGGCATGGAGATCCTCGACGTGCGCCACGTCGGACTTCGCGAAGATGGCGAAACGTTTGTGATGCCCGGGCCGGCCCGCACCCGGCCCAACGGGATCGAGATCACGTTCAACGACCCCGTACGCAAGACCGAACGCAGGCTCTTCTACTTCAGCATCGATCTCTCCAATGCGGGGCTAGCCGACGGAGCCTTTCTGAAATTCATTGAGCGCCAAGGCAAGGCCGATGCCTTTTTCAAGAGTGCGTCGTATCTGCCCCACGCTGAGAATTTTCTGCGCATCCGTACCACGATCAAGGCGCAAAGCGTGCGCATCCTCCAGGACGACACTGGCGTTCCGCTGATCGCCTACGATCAGAATGTCTGGCAGGTACGTCCCTTTGGAAGCTACACGCGCCCGATCCAGATGTTTGACTACATGTTTCAGCCGGCGCTCGCCCGCCTGTTCGAAACCGGCTCGCCAGCCCCGGTCAACTTTCGTCTTGGCTATGGCTACGGCATCAGCACCACCGGAATCCTGCTTGCAACCCGCAGGTAATTCCGGGCCCGCCCAGGCTGGACCCAGACTTTCCGAACGGGTGACTCTGTCCCGGTGAGTAAGATGAAGTACGAAGACTTCCGGCATATTTTGTTCGACCGTCAACCTGGGGGCGTGCTGCTTGCGACGCTCAACCGGCCGGCCTCGCTCAATGCGACCGATGCACGCCTGCATTTTGAACTCTCCCAGGTCTGGGGCGTGGTCGCGGCCGACCCGTCGGTCAAGGTGATCGTCGTCACAGGCGCGGGCGATCGGGCTTTTTCCGCCGGGGGCGATCTCAACTGGATCGCGGACATGATGGGTGATGCCGACAAGATCGCGCACCTCCAGAAAGAGGCGGCTGATCTGGTCTACAACATTCTCGCCTGCGACAAACCGATTATTTCCGCCATTAACGGCACAGCGGTCGGCGCAGGCCTGGCGGTCGCGTTACTTGCCGATATCAGCATCATGGCTGAGGACGCCCGCATATCCGATGGGCATGTTCGTCTGGGAGTCGCTGCGGGCGACCACGCAGCCATCGTCTGGCCCTTGCTGTGCGGCGTAGCCAAGGCCAAGTACTACCTCATGACCGCTGATTTCATTGATGGGCGGGAAGCGGAGAGGATCGGACTCGTCACGGCGTGCGCGCCGCGCGCCGAGGTCCTGCCCAGGTCGCTTGCGCTTGCGGCGCGACTCGCAGCGGGCAGCCAAACCGCAATCCGAGGAACCAAACAGTCGATCAATCAATGGATGCGGATGGCAGGTCCCATCTTCGATCACTCCCTCGCGCTGGAGATGCAAGGTTTTCTGGGACCCGACGCCAGAGAGGGGCTGGCAGCAGTTCGCGAGAAGCGCGATCCCGATTTTCCGAGCGCCAAGAAGTCAGTCTGATTGATGTCACCGAGCCCGTTCAAGATTCTCGCGAGTAGATAAACCGATCCAAGAACGACACCGCGAGCAATCGCGCCCAAGGAGAACGCCATGTTCAATACCATGACCTCAAGACCTGCGATCAAACTCATCGGAACGGTACTTGCTGCCGGCGCAATATCAGCGTGCGCTGGCCTGAGCGGCGGCGAAGGTCCCCAGGCACTTGCCGTCATTGCCCCTACATCGGCGGCGGCGCCCGCATCGATGAGCCCCCAGGGGACGGTGAAATTCGTACAACATGGCAACGCCGTTCACATCAGTGGTCGAATCACGGGGCTTCGCCCAGGGCGCGAACACGGCTTTCATGTGCATGAGGCGGCGGATTGCTCGGGCGACGGCATGGGAACCAAGGGACATTTCAATCCCGAAGGAACGCCACACGGCAGGCACGGTGGTCACACGCATCACGCTGGCGATCTGCCCTCGCTCAAGGCAGACGCAAACGGCGTGGCTGAATTCAGCTTCACGGCACCAAAGCTGACCGTGGCCGCGGGGCCGGCGAGCGTGGTCGGCCGCGGCCTGATCGTTCACCGCGATCCCGATGACTACACGACCCAGCCGACGGGCAACGCCGGGCCCAGGCCAGATTGCGCCGTGATCCGCGCGAGCTGAACCGCTTGGACCCGGGCAAACGCCCATCGTGCGGATGCGCTGCGGGGTTGGTGGATCAATGTT
>CAZZKA010000111.1:0-11143 GCA_964654745.1 uncultured Bordetella sp.
CGTTGTCCGCGCCGCGGATGCCCGCGCCGCGCTCGATGCCCTGTTCTCCCCTGGCGGGCGTAGCGACGGATGACCGGCGCGGGCCGAGATGAGGCACCGGCGCGCGAACCGCTCTGGATTTTCTGCAGGGTCATAGACAATTTTGGCGATGCCGGGGTGGGCTGGCGGCTCGCTCGCGAACTCGCCGCCGAGCACGGTTTTGAGGTCACGCTGATCATTGACGACGCGGCCACGCTCGCGCAGATCGAGCCTCGTCTCATCGTCCACGGCCGACCCGAGGGCGCGTGGCAGATAGCGGGGATACGGATCGTCGCCAGACGCCTGCTCGATGAACCCGCCGCCGTGGGGCGGGTGGGTCTGGCTCGCCTGCCGGCGGTCATCGTGAGCGCTTTCGGTTGCGACCTGCCGGATTGGTTGCGCGGCCGGCTGGCGGGCGGGCCGCGCCGGCCCTTGTGGATTCACCTCGAGTATCTGAGCGCCGAACCCTGGATCGAGTCCTGCCACGGCCTGGTATCGGTCAAACCCGCCGATACCGCGCGCGAACACTTTTTTTACCCGGGATTCACCCCTGCTTCGGGCGGATTGCTGCGCGAAGCGAGGCTCGAGGCGCGCAGGCAGGTCTTTGAGGATGAAGGCGGGCGCGATGTGTGGCTCGAGCGCCTTGGCGCGGGCGCCCCGCGCGGGCGGCGCGTTGTGAGCCTGTTCTGCTATCCGGCTGCACCGGTTGCCGGCTGGCTGGGGCTTATTGCCCGGGGGCTCGACAGAACGCTCGTCCTGGCCGCAGGCACGGCAGCCGACGCTGCGATCGCGGCCCATTTCGGTTGGCTTCCCGAGGTCGGAGCGCACGCGCGAGACGGTCAGCTGGAACTCATGCGGCTGCCCATGCTGAGCCAGGACGATTACGATCGACTCCTCTGGAGTTGCGAGGTCAATTTTGTTCGCGGCGAAGACTCCTGGATCCGTGCTCACTGGGCCCGTGCACCGTTCATCTGGCAGGCCTACCCCCAGCCCGACGCGACCCACCAGGCCAAAGTCGAGGCCTTTCTCGCGCGAATGCAGGCCGACCAATCCGACTCGGCGGGACTGGCGCCTGCCGTAGCGCTCTTTCGGGCCTGGAACGGGCTCGATGCCGACCCCGGGGCCCTGCCCCAGGCGTGGGCGGCATTTACTCAGTCCCTGGACTCCCTCAGGCAGGGCTATTCGCTGTGGGCTGCAATCCTCGCGAGGCAGCCCGACCTCGCCGCCAACCTGGCGCGGTATTGCCGCGATCGAATATAATTTCGGGTTTTTCCAAACGGACTTGGCGCGTCATGAAAATCGCTCAGGAACTTCGAACCGGCAACGTCATCATGATCGGCAAAGACCCCATGGTGGTCCAGAAGGCCGAGTACAACAAGTCGGGCCGCAACGCCGCCGTCGTAAAAATGAAGATGAAGAATCTTCTGAACGGCTCGGCCATGGAAACCGTCTTCAAGGCGGATGAAAAATTCGACGTGCTGGTACTCGACCGAAAGGAAGTGACCTACTCGTACTTCGCCGACCCAATGTACGTGTTCATGGACGGCGAATTCAACCAGTTTGAGGTCGAAGCCGAGTCCATGGGCGACGCCGTTCAGTATCTCGACGACGGCATGGCCTGCGAGGTCGTTTTTTACGAGGGGCGGGCAATTTCGGTTGAAATGCCAAACAGCGTCGTTCGCGAGGTCGAGTACACCGAGCCGGCCGTCAAGGGCGACACCTCGGGCAAGGTCATGAAACCTGCCCGGATCAAGCCGAGCGGACTCGACGTGTCAGTACCCGCCTTCGTTGAAATCGGCGACCATATCGAGATCGATACCCGGACTGGCGAATACAAGAGTCGCGTCAAGGTCTGAAAGTCCCCGCGGCGCCATCCGCCAAAAGCAGGGCGTGGCAAGACCGGGGGAGCATGCCCCGGGGTCCCGGCAGAAATGCTTCTGAGCGATCCTCAACGTCATCGAAAGGAGTCCTCCGCCATGGCAGCGTCCTCTCCCCTGATGAACACCTACGCACAGCAGCCGGTGGCCTTCACCCACGGCGACGGCGCCTGGCTGTTCGACAGCCGGGGCCGACGCTATCTGGACTGTCTGTCGGGGATCGCGGTCAACACCCTGGGGCACAACCACCCTCGACTGGTCGCGGCGCTCCGCGAGCAGATCGGCAAGGTGATCCACGTCTCCAACCTGTTCGTCCACCCGCTGCGGGATCAGCTGGCAAATCTGCTGATTGAACGAAGCGGGATGACCAATGTCTTTTTTTGCAACTCGGGGCTTGAAGCCAACGAGGCCGCGATCAAGATCGCTCGTAAATACGGCCATGACCGCGGTATCGCATTGCCCCAGATAGTGGTTTACGACAAGTCCTTCCACGGGCGCTCGCTCGCTACGCTGTCGGCAACCGGAAACGAGAAAGTCCAAAAAGGATTTGAGCCACTGGTCGAAGGGTTTGTTCGCGTACCGCTCAATGACACCGCTGCAATCCGCCGGGCTGCCAACGATCATCCGAATATCGTGGCGGTCTTTGTCGAAGCCATCCAGGGCGAGGGCGGCATCCAACCCGCACATCAGGACTACCTGCGCGAATTACGCCGTCTGTGCGACGAAAAACAGTGGCTGCTCATGATCGATGAAGTGCAGTGCGGCATGGGCCGCACCGGCAGGTGGTTTGCCCATCAGTGGGCCGGTGTGCTGCCTGACGTCATGCCGCTCGCCAAGGGCTTGGGCTCAGGCGTGCCGATCGGCGCAGTCGTCGCGCACGCGGCGGCAGCAGAGGTATTCCAGCCGGGCAATCACGGTACGACCTTTGGCGGCAATCCGCTCGCGATGCGGGCCGGGATTGCAACGATTCAAGCCATGGAGGAGCAGGGCCTGCTCGCGAGCGCTGCCGATGTGGGCGGATTCATCATCGACAGCATTCGCCAGCATTTCTCAGGAAACCCGGGGTTGGTAGAAGTGCGCGGCCAGGGTCTGATGATAGGTATCGAACTCGATCGAGGATGCAGCGATCTGGTCGGGCGCGCCCTGGAAGCGGGACTGGTGCTCAACGTCACCGCCGACCGGGTAATCCGACTGCTCCCCCCGCTCATCTTCACGAGAGAGCACGCGAGCACGCTGCTCGAGCGGCTGATTCCGCTCATCCAAGAAAGGCTCACGCGCGCCTGAGGGGCAGCGCGAGTGCAACCGGAGAGAGCGAGACATGACTCTGCGGCACTTTCTTCAGTTGAAAGATCTCTCGTGCGAAGAGATAGACTATCTGTTTGCGCGCACACGGCTCATCAAGGAGCGCTTCAAGCGCTACGAGACCTACCATCCGCTTGCCGATCGCACGCTGGTGATGATTTTTGAAAAGGCGAGTACCCGCACGCGTCTTTCATTTGAAGCCGGCATGCAGCAACTCGGCGGCTCGGCGATCTACCTCAACACGCGTGACTCGCAACTCGGTCGCGGCGAGCCGGTCGAGGATGCGGCCCAGGTCATATCCCGCATGTGCGATGTCGTGATGATCCGAACCTTCGAGCAGGACATCATCGAGCGCTTTGCCCGCCATTCCCGGGTGCCGGTGATCAACGGGCTCACTAACGAGTATCACCCCTGTCAGATCCTCGCTGATATTTTCACCTTCATCGAGCACCGTGGCCCAATAGCCGGGCGAACGGTCGCGTGGATTGGTGACTCGAACAATGTCTGCAACACCTGGCTGCAGGCGGCCGAGCTCCTCGATTTCAACGTTCATGTTTCGACCCCGCCCGGCTATGAGGTCGAAACCGAGCGCGCCGGCCTGTTCGGCACCGACCACTTCGAACAGTTCGCCGATCCGCTCGATGCATGCCGCGACGCCGATCTGGTGACCACAGATGTCTGGACCAGTATGGGTTTTGAGCAGGAAAATGCCGAACGCGTCAAGGCGTTCGCCGACTGGTGCGTCGACGCGGAAATGATGGCCGTCGCGCAGCCTGATGCCTTATTCATGCACTGTCTGCCCGCGCACCGCGGGGAAGAGGTGACCGCCGAAGTCATCGATGGCCCCCACTCGGTCGTTTGGGACGAGGCCGAGAACCGCCTGCACACCCAGAAAGCGCTGCTCGAGTTTTTGCTGCTCGGCCAACGATGAAACTGTGCGCGGGCGATGCCCGCGTGGCCTCAGTCATCGGTGTGCGGATAGCCCGCGAGCCGGCCCCCGTCGATCACCATGGTTTGGCCTGTCATGAAGGCTGAGGCCGGGCTCGCGAGAAACACCGCGGCGCCGGCGATCTCATCCGGCTCGCCGATACGCCCGAGCGGGGAGTGCTTCAGCGTCCGGGCAAGGATCCCGGGATCCTCCCACAGGGCCCGCGCAAAGTCGGTCCGGATCAGGCCAGGCGCGATGCAATTGGCCCGGATACCCCGTCTGCCCCATTCAATCGCAATGTTGCGCGCAATCTGCATTTCAGCGGCTTTCGAGACGTTGTAGACGCCGATCTTGTTGGAGCCCTGAAAGCCGCCCACCGAGGAGATGATGATCACCGAACCGCCCCCGCGGCGCGCCATGCCGGGGAGCGCCATGTTGGTCAGCCAAAATGTGCTGCGAACATTCGTTGCCATCACCCGGTCGAACGCATCGTCCGACATGTCGGCGGTCGGGCCGAAGTACGGATTGACCGCCGCATTGCACACCAGGACGTCGATCCCACCCCAGCGCGCCCCGGTTTCGTTGACCAGGCCCTGAAGATCTTCTTTTCGCCCAATATGGCAAACCTGCGCCATCGCCTCGCCGCCACGCGCCCGGATCTCCTCAACCACACGCTCGCAGGCCTCAAGTTTTCGGCTTGAGACCACCACGCGAGCGCCATGGTCAGCAAGCCGCAGCGCAATCGCGCGACCGATCCCCCGACTCGCGCCGGTCACCACGGCCACCTTGTCATCCAGCCGGAACAGTTCCATCGATCTGGGCCCCACAAGCTCATGCAGTCTCGGAGCTTAAGCCACCCGGCCCACAGAAGCCAGAACGCTTGGCTGCTCACCGATACGGCGACAACGATTAAGCACCGATATGTCGATAGCGGTTGGCGTCTTCACGATTGGCGTCCCGCATCGGCCTGGCGCAGGATTTCCGTCCGTTCAAAATTTGATCTATCTTGCCGGGCGCATCGAGTCGCAAAGCCATTTTGGAGTTCCATTGTGTCGTCAGGTGAGCCAGCTGTTGTTCGTACCCAGGTCGCGATCGTCGGAGCAGGGCCCGCTGGCATGGTGCTCGCGATCGAACTGGGGCGCCGCGGCGTGGCATGCGCCCTGATCGATGAGGATCCGGAGCCCCCCCGGTTTCCCAAGGCTAATGCGACGACGGCGCGCACCATGGAGCACTTCCGGCGGCTAGGCATCTCGGCACAGATTCGCGCGACCGGTCTGCCCGGAGACTTCCCCCAGGACATCGCCTATTTCACGCGCTACGCGAAGCACGAACTCGCCAGGCTCCCCGGCCTGACGCGAGATGAAGCGCGAACACGCCGCGCGGGTCACGATGACCGCTGGCCCACCCCCGAGCCGTTGCACCGGGGTCAGCAGATGCTGATCGAACCAGTGCTGCTCGCGGAGGTACGGCGCCATCGGTCGGTGGATCTGCGTCTCGGGCTGCGGATTGATCGCGTCGAGCCCCTGGCCGAGGGCGGCGCCGTGATAGGGGAGACCACCAGCGATGGGAGATCGATACGCATCGTCGCCGACTATGTGGTGGGTTGCGACGGGCCGCGCAGCCGAGTACGAGAGGCGCTGGGTATCCGGTACGAGGGCCTGAAGGAAGACGACCGTGACTTCATGGGCGGTCGGATGCTAACCGTCTACTTCCGCTCACCCGCTTTTTATCGGGCCACCGGAAAGGATCGCTCCTGGCAATACTGGGCGATTAATCGAGAGTGTCGCGGACTGACGATGTCGATCGACGGGCAGGGACAGATGGCCTGCGCGCTTCAGTTACCGCCAGGCACGGTTCCTAGCATCGAATTCGCCGAACAGGGGCTGACCGCGACGATGGGCGCTGCCTTCGAGCGCGAGATCATCGGTATTTCAGAGTGGACTGCGGGCTACATGCTGGTGGCCGAGCGCTTTGCCGAAACTCGAAGCGAGCCGCGACTGCTTCTGGCGGGCGACGCAGCGCATCTGTTCACTCCAACAGGCGGCCAGGGCTACAACACCGCCGTCGACGATGCAGTCAACCTGGGCTGGAAACTGGCCGCGCGGTGTCTTGGCTGGGGTGGCTCGGAACTGCTCGCAAGCTATGAGGCCGAACGTCAGCCGATCGCCCGCCGTAACACCCGCTTCAGCTACGCCATGGCCGAGAGCATCGGGCGTCTGCCGGTTCCCGACTGCCTGGAGGACGACAGCCCCGCCGGCCGGGACGCCCGCCGCGTGCTCGGCTCCCGGTTGACCGAGCACGCGAAACAGGAGTTCGACATCCCCGGCATCCACCTGGGCGTTTTCTACGCCGGCTCGCCGATCATCGGCCTCGACGCCTCGCATGCGCCGGCCGACGACTGGTACACCTACCGCCCGCACGCGACGCCCGGCGCTCGGGCGCCGCATCTCTGGCTGGACCAGGACGAACCGATTTTTGACCGGTTCGGTCGTGATTTCACGCTGCTTTGCCTGGCCCGCAGCCGGCACGCCGAAGCTGAAGCCGTCGTGAAGAAGGCCCGTACGGCGGGCATGCCACTCGATCTGCTCGCGCTGGACGGCGGCACTGCCCGCGCGCTCTACGGTGCAGACTTCGTCCTGATCCGTCCGGATCATCACATCGGATGGCGCGGCGACCGTCTTCCCGATAATGCTATCGCCATGCTGAGGCGCGCCTGCGGCCATCCCGAGAATTGATCTGAAACGGCACGCGACAATCGACTCGCGCATTGAACCGTCCTATCATTTGTCGCCTGAACCGACGCGTTCGGCCGGTCACCGGACCGCGATCAATGACAAGCTCACCGGAGGATACCCATGCCCGTCGTCAAGGTTACCGATCTCGCCTACTGCCGTCTCCAATCGCCGGACCTCGATGTCGCCCAGGAGTTTTTGACCCGCTTCGGCATGACCGTAACGGCGCGCACCCAGGATCGACTGTTCATGCGTGGCACGGACCCTCAGGCGCGCATCCATGTGACCCATCTGGGTGAATCAAAATGCATCGGCCTGGCCTTCCATGTCGCAGGCGAGGACGACCTGCGGGCCGCCAGCAAGCTGCCCGGGGCATCCGGCATAGAAAATGTCGATGAGCCGGGAGGCGGCAAGCGTGTCCGCTTCAAAGACCCCATGGGCTACCAGATCGAGCTCATCACCGCCATGCAGCCGGTTGCCAAGCTCAGCACCCGGCGCAATGTGCTCAACTGGGGTGACGAAAAACTGCGTCGGGCCGGCGAACTGATGCGGCTCGATCGCGGTCCGTCGCAGGTCAAACGCATCGCGCATGCGGTCTACATGACCCCCAAGGCGATGGACAAGGTCCGCTGGTATCGGGAGACCCTGGGTCTGGTCTGCTCCGATGACGTCTACGCCGGCAGTCCCGACAACATCATTGCGTCATTCAACCGCTGCGACCGCGGCGAGACCTTTGTCGACCATCACGTATTTCTTTGCATCGAAGGCGAAAAGACGGGTCTCAACCATATCTCGTTTGAGGTGCAGAACTTCGACGATGTGATGCTGGGCCACGAGCATCTGCTCAGCGCCAACCGCTATAAGCATGTCTGGGGTATTGGCCGACATGTCCTCGGTAGTCAGATCTTCGACTATTGGCAGGACCCCTGGGGGCGGGTGCACGAGCACTGGGCTGATACCGACATGCTCAACAACCAGGCTCAGCCGAATTTGCTGTCGGCAGAAGAAGGGTTGAGTTCGCAGTGGGGCGATCCGGCACCGGCCGAATTCATCGCCCACGCGACGCCCTGAACAAACTCCGCCGACCTGCAGGCGCCGCTGCTCGACGCCCGTCGCCAGGTCGCCTGAAGTGAGTCTGCTCAGCCTGCAAGACGCGTGCCTTGCCTTCGGCCATGTTGCACTGCTCGATCGTGCCGTCATGTCCATCGAGCCCGGCGAGCGTATCGCGCTGATCGGACGAAACGGCACCGGTAAATCGTCGCTGCTGAGGGTACTGGCTGATCTTGTCGAGCTCGACGACGGGCGCGTCGTGCGTCGTAGCGGGAGCTCCTACGCCTATCTGCCGCAAGAGCCCCAGTTCGATCCGGCGCATACAGTCGCGCAGGCTGTCGCCGCTGCTCTGCCCGAGCATGCGGAACTCCTGAGCCGTCACCGCGCGGTCTCTAGCGAGCTCGCGCAGATTCAGGATCACGGCGCTCAAGCGGGCCCGACGAGCCGCCTGCCGGATCTGGTCGAAAAGCTCGCAGCACTGCAGACTGAACTTGAAGCTGGCGAGGGCTGGTCGATCGCCCACCGTATCGACAGCGTGCTCTCCCGGCTCGGGCTTGACCCTGCCGCGCCCGTCGCAGCGCTGTCGGGTGGCACGACAAAGCGCGTCGCACTTGCCCGTGCGCTGGTGGCCGAACCCGATTTATTGCTCCTCGACGAACCCACCAATCATCTCGATATCGACTCGATCAACTGGCTTGAGGAACTGCTCCTCTCAAGGCGCGAGACAACGCTCCTGGTCACCCATGACCGCCGACTCATGGATAGGGTTGCCACGCGTATCGTTGAACTCGATCGGGGCGTGCTGAGATCCTATCCAGGTAACTTTGCCGCGTACCAGCAGCGCAAAGTCGACGAACTTGCCCAGGAAGCCTCGGTCAACGCGCGCTTTGACAAGCTGCTCGCGCAGGAGGAAGTGTGGATCCGCCAGGGCGTTGAAGCGCGTCGCACGCGGAACGAGGGGCGCGTACGAAGACTCGAGGATCTGCGCCGGCAGCGCGATATGCGGCGCAATCATCTCGGACTTTCACGTATCGAGGTCGACGCCGGTGACCAATCGGGTAAGCAGGTTGCCGAATTGATTGGTGTCGGCAAAGCCTGGGGACAGCGCTGGGTGGTGCGCGGACTCGACTGCGTCGTAAGCCGGGGGGACCGCATCGGCCTGATCGGTCCCAACGGCGCGGGTAAGACCACGCTGATCAAGCTCATACTGGGTGACCTGGAGCCCGATGAGGGCAAGATTCGACGCGGTACCCAGCTCACGGTCGCTTACTTCGACCAGATGCGTGCGCAGCTCGATGATGACGCCACGCTGATCGACACGATCAGCCCGGGATCGGACTGGATCGAAATCGCCGGTAAGCGCACGCACGTGATGAGTTATCTGGGGCGGTTTCTGTTCGCGCCCGAGCGCGCCCGGTCGCCGGTAAAAAGTCTCTCAGGCGGCGAGCGCAACCGCCTGCTGCTCGCACGGCTCTTCGCCCGCCCGGCCAACCTGCTCGTCCTCGATGAACCGACTAACGATCTCGACATCGAGACGCTGGAACTCCTGGAAGAACTGCTCGCCGACTATGCTGGAACCGTGCTGCTCGTCAGTCATGACCGCGCCTTTCTCGATGCCGTCGTCACGCAGTCAATCGCCTTCGAGAGCGACGGGCGGTGGCTCGAATACGCCGGGGGCTACTCGGAGGTGCAGGCGGCTAGGGGGCGCGTTGCGATTACCCGTGGATCGTCTGATGTCACCGGGCGCAATCAGCCTTCGGTATCCGAAACCGGCCCTGCCGACGCGTCGGGGGTCAATCGGTCGTCTCCTTCGCCGCGCCCGCCCCGGTCAAAGCTTTCATATAAGGAACAGCGTGAGCTAGACGGCCTGCCGGCGCGCATCGAGGCACTCGAGCGCGAGCAGGCGGAACTCGCAGCCCGCCTGGCCGATCCCGACAGCTATCGGGATCCGGCCCTCAATGCCAAGGCGCTCGCCGCCCGTCACGCGCAGATCGAGACCGAGCTCAGCGAATGCCTTGAGCGGTGGGAGGCCCTGGAATCTCGTTCGCCAGGCTGAGCACGATGCAGACAAGCCTCTACAATGAGAAGCTGCTTTACGGTAAGGCCTTCCCCGGGCCTATTTGTCCGCGATCGCCATGGACCCCCAGCCTGCCCGCGCCGACGGAATTCGAATCGAAAGTATCAATCTTGCCGACCAGGACCATCGCGCCGGTCTGATCGGTCTGCTCGACCAATACGCGCGCAGCCGCGAAGGGGGAGGGACTCCACTGGCCGAAGGCGTTCGCAACCGGCTCTGCGATGTCCTCGCGGCCCGCCCGCACTATGCAGGGTGGCTCGCATTTGCCGGCCGAACCCCGGTCGGGCTGATCAACTGCTTCGAAGGGGTGTCGACCTTTCGCGCCTTGCCACTGCTCAATATTCACGACATCGTGGTATCGGATCCATTTCGACGCCGCGGGATCGGCCGAAGCTTGATCGAGCGTGCGGAGCGTCACGCCCGCGACCGGGGCTGCTGCAAACTCACACTCGAAGTTCTCGACGGCAACCGAGCCGCGCTGGCGGTTTATGCCGACGTCGGATTTCATGCCTACGCGCTCGACCCGGCGATGGGTAGGGCGGTGTTTCTCGAAAAAAAACTCTTCTGATCCGAACCCAACCCACGAACGGAGAACCGCCATGCCATCTTTTGACATCGTTTGCGAGGCCAACCTGGTCGAAGTTCGCAATGCGCTCGATCAGGCCAACAAGGAGATCGGCAATCGCTTTGACTTCAAGGGATCGGATGCCCGTGTCGAACAAAAGGAGCGCGAGCTCACAGCCTTTGCCGACGATGATTTCAAGCTGGGGCAGGTGCGCGACGTGATGGTCGGAAAATTCGCCAAACGCGGCGTCGACGTGCGCTTTCTTGATATGGGTGATATCCAGAAAATCGGCGGCGACAAGGTCAAGCAGGTGATCACGGTGCGCCATGGCGTACCAAGTGACCATGCAAAAAAGATCGTCCGTCTCGTCAAGGACAGCAAGATCAAAGTTCAAGCGAGCATTCAGGGCGAGACCGTGCGGGTGACTGGCGCAAAGCGCGACGATCTGCAGTCAGCGATCGCGATGCTCAAGAAAGAAATTACCGACCTGCCGCTGGCCTATCAAAACTTTCGCGACTGATCGTTCACGAAGGGTTGCGGCGGGCCATGGCTCAAGCCGATTCGATGCGGGCCCAGGCAGAGTGGTTGTGGATC
>CAZZKA010000112.1:0-11122 GCA_964654745.1 uncultured Bordetella sp.
CAGCCGCCATCATCATGTCGCCGCGCATGATGAGCGCGAGTGATTCGGCGGAAAACGTCGAGAATGTTGTGAGTCCACCGAGAAACCCGGTGGTGATGAATAGCCTCCAGGCAGGGCTCAGTTCGGGATGCCTGAGCAGCCAGGCCATGGCAAAACCAGCGAGCAGTCCCCCAAGCAGGTTGGCCAGCAGCGTGCCCGGCGGCAGCGAGGGTTGAAGATCGTTGAGGGCGAGCGAAAACAGCCAGCGCAGCGACGCCCCTGCGGCAGCGCCCAAGGCGACTGCTGCGAGCCCCAGCCAACTGAGGCTCATTGATCCGACACCCGTTCGCCGGCCGAAGCCGCATCCGTCCAACGCGAGGCAGCCTCATCGTCGCTCACCCGCGCTTGCACCCAGCGGGCTCCCGAGGGGGTCTGTTCTTTTTTCCAGAACGGCGCCTGCGTCTTGAGGAAGTCCATGACGAACTCGCAGGCAGCGAAGGCCTCGCCGCGATGCGCAGAGGTCACCACCACCAGAACGATCTGCTCCGTTGGCTGCAGCGTGCCCACCCTGTGGACGATGGTGATGTCGATGACACTCCAACGCGCACAGGCCTGCTCGGCGATCTGGTGGAGCGCCGCTTCGGTCATCCCGGGGTAATGCTCGAGCGTGAGGGTACTTACCCCGGCACCGTCGTTAAGATCGCGGACGGTGCCGATGAAGACGGCGATCGCTCCAATCGACGCATCAGCCTCGCGTAACCGGCCGGTCTCAAGCGAGACATCGAAATCGCCAGTCTGTACCCTTACAGAAATCGCCAAGGGGTCAGCCTCCCGTCACAGGCGGAAAGAATGCGACCTCGGCGCCGTCAAACAGCGCAGTGTCTGTTGCGGCCATCTGCTTTGCGATCGCCACCCTCACCGCCCGACCTTCGGCAAACTGCGCCGACCAGGGATCGCCTCGCGCAGCGAGCCATTTACGCAGGTCGCCCGCAGTCCCGATACCTGGCGGCAGCTCCACCGACTCGTGTCCGGTTCCGAGAGCCTCGCGAAGCGAAGCGAAGTAGAGCAGGCTGATCTTCATGCGCCCAGCGAGCTGAGTGGGATGAACCGTACCGAATCACCCGGCGCAACGGCACGCCCGGGAGGATTGTCGACCAGACCGTCGCAGCGTACCGTCGACGTCAGCACGGCTGACCCCTGGTTGGGGAAAAGATCGAGCCCGCCACCGGCGTTGAATGACACCCGCAAAAATTCCCGCCGGTGGTCTGGTCGCGGCCATGCGAAGTCGGCGCGCATGGAAAGACGCTGCGGCTCCACACGGCGGATTCCCTGCAGGCGCATGAGGAAGGGTCTGACCAACATCAGAAAGGTGACGAAGCTCGACACCGGATTACCAGGCAGACCAATGAACCACGCACTCTCGTTTTGAGCGTGGCTGCGCCGCACGCGGCCGAACGCAAGGGGCTTGCCTGGTTTGATGGCGATCTGCCAAAGCGCGAGCTCGCCCTCCGCTTCCACGGCAGGTTTGACATGATCCTCCTCGCCCACGGAAACACCACCAGAGGTCAGAATCAGATCGGCGTTCTCCGATGCTTTGCGCAACGCCGCTCTGGTATCGGCGAGCGAATCGGGAACGATGCCGAGATCCACCGTCTCGCAGCCCAACTCTTCAAGAAGCGCGCGCAGGACGAAACGGTTGCTGTTGTAGATCGCTCCGGGGCCGAGAGGCTCACCCGGCATCACCAGTTCGTCGCCGGTGAAAAAGCAAGCAACCCTCACCCGGGGCTTAACCTTGAGATGCGCGGCCCCAACCGAAGCGGCCAGACCAAGCGCCTGCGCGCTGAGCCGGTTGCCAGCCGACAGCACGACTCCGCCGCGGGCAATATCCTCGCCAGCCCTGCGAACCCACTCGCCAGGCTTGGGAAGATGCCTGATGACGACCTCGTCGCCTTCGGAGCGAGTCTGTTCCTGCATGACGACCGCATCGGCCCCTGGCGGCATGAACGCGCCAGTAAAAATTCGCGCAGCGGTTTTGGGTTTGAGCGGCTCGCCGACGTGCCCGGCAGGAATACGCTGCGCGACCTTCAGGCGTACGCCGGTCTGACCGTCCAGATCCGCGACCCGCAATGCGAACCCATCCATCTGGGTATTGTCAGCAGGGGGAACATCGATTCCGGAGACCAAATCGGCCGCTAACACCCGACCTCGTGCAGCCATCGTCGCAACGGATTCCTCCCCGGCAACGGGTTGCGCTGCTGCCAGCAGCGCGGCAAGTGCATCATCGAAGCTCTGAAGAGAAGGTTTGTTCATCATCAGTAACGGGAACTAGGCCAGGCGCGACTGCGACGCAACCACCGGGGCACGTGCTGGCGGCGCTGCCGAGCCGCGATTGACCAGATAGCTGCCGCCGAGGATCAGCGCCATCCCGGCAAACGCCTCCAGTCCGAGACGCTCATCCAAAACAGCCCAGCCCGCCAGCACAGCAAAACCCGGCATCAGAAACATCGCGACCGCCGCGCGTGTCGCCCCCACCTGTCGAACCAGCTGATAACTGAGGGCTGCGGGCACAATGGTGCCTAAGGTCGCGAGCGCGAGCAAGAGCAGCAGCGTACGCAGACCGGGCGAATGATCCAGGGGATTCTCAAACGCAAAAGCGAGCGGAACCAGCACAAATGCGGAAGCGATGAATGCAGCGCCGGTAAGAGTCACCGCATCGATATGGCGAAAACGCCTCATCAGAACCATTGCCAAGGCATAGGCAACGGGGCCGCACAGCGTAATGAGTTCGGCGAGAGCATGCTCGCCAATGCCCCCGAGAAGCGAGGGGCCGATGATCACGGCGACCCCCGCCATACCGAGACCAATCCCCGCGAATCGGTCCAGACCCAGGCGCTCGTCGCGCAGGAACACCGCGCCTAAAAGAAGCGTCAACAGTGGGATGATGGAATAGAGGATCCCCGATAAGCCGCTCGCGATGGTCTGCTGGCCGATGGCGAGCGCGGAATACGGCACCACGATAATGCCAAGGGAAGCCAGAGATACCGCAGCGCGGTCGCGTCGGGAAGCAGGCAGAGGTTTGCGCAGGACCAGCATCGCCCCGATACAAAACGGTAAGGCAAGCAGGACGCGGCTGGCGGCAAGCGTAAACGGCGGCAATGCGCTGACCAGCAGCTTGTTCAACAGGACGGAGGAAGCAAAGCTCGCCGAGGTGGCGAGAAGCAGCACCGTCTGCCGCCAGTTGAGGGAGGAATCTGCCATGTCCCGCCGCTACCGGGGGCCCGCAGGACACCGAGATGCGATGAACTGCTTGAGCATCGCGACTTCGGCCGGCATGACTGCGTAACGCTGCGCGCGGGACTCGATGCCCTCGAAACCGGCCGGGCGAGGCGGATCAACACCCAGCGCCTCACGAATCGTCGCCGAAAACTTGGCGGCAAGCGCGGTCTCGAGGCAGATCATGGGAACACCCGGTTCACGCCAATTCGCAGCGACGAATAGCCCATCGGCAGTATGCGTATCGATGATGCGGCCGTATCGGGCGTGGGCCTGCCGAATCGTCGCGAGTCGGTCCGCGTGTGTGCTGCGCCCTGAGGCAAACCCATACCGGGACGCGCCGCGCGCCGCAGCCTCGCTGCCCAGATCGAACTCGCCTCGTGCGTCGATCTGCTGCCAAAGTTGGACAACCCGTGCAGCGTCACGACCGACCAGGTCGAAAACATAGCGCTCGAAGTTTGACGCTTTGCTGATGTCCATCGACGGGCTGGAGGTCAGGAATGTCTCTGCCGAGGCCCTGACACGGTAGCGTCCCGTTCGAAAAAATTCGTCAAGAACATCATTTTCGTTCGTCGCCACTACCAAGCGCGAAATCGGCAGCCCCATCTCGCGGGCAATATGGCCGGCGAGAACATTGCCGAAGTTTCCCGAGGGCACAGCAAACGAGACCTTTTGACCAGCGCCTGTGGTGACCGCAAAGTAAGCACGGAAATAGTAGACGACCTGCGCGACGACGCGGGCCCAATTGATCGAATTGACGGTGCCGATGGCGTAGCGCTGCTTGAAGCCGAGATCGTTTGATACAGCCTTGACCATGTCCTGGCAGTCGTCAAAAACACCATGGACCGCGATGTTGAATATATTGGCGTCGCCCAGCGAGTACATCTGCGCAGCCTGAAAAGGACTCATTCGGCCAAAGGGCGAAAGCATGAAGACGCGAATGCCTCGGCGACCGCGCATCGCGTACTCCGCTGCGCTGCCTGTATCGCCTGAAGTTGCACCGAGTATGTTCAGCTCGAGACCTTCGCGCGCCAGCACATGCTCGAACAGCCGTCCGAGCAATTGCATCGCAATATCCTTGAAAGCGAGAGTGGGGCCGTTCGACAGATGGAGCAGATGCAGGCCATCGCCGTCCAGCGCGCTCACCGGAACCACTTCGCTGTTACCGAACACCTGCTCGCTGTAGGCTGCAGTCGTCATCGCACGCAGCGCCTGCGGATCGATGTCATCAGCAAAGAGACGAATGATCTCGAAGGCGAGGTCCGGGTAGCTGAGCGAGCGCCACGCCTGCAGCTGCTCCGGAGCAATCGCCGGATACCTCTCGGGGACGACCAGACCACCGTCGGGAGCAAGACCACCCAGCAAGATATCGCTAAACCGCGCGGGCGACATCGCGCCGCGCGTCGAGACGTATTTCACGACAGCTCTTCCATCCGCAGCCGGACAACTTTTGAAAGCACTGTGGATAGCGACTGGATGCGGGAGATCGCCTCGTCCACCCGGCCCTCGACCGCGCGGTGAGTGAGCAGGATGAAATCAGTCTGACTCTCACCCTCACCCGCCTCACGTTGCAGCGCGGCGTCAATCGAGATCGACAGGTCCGCAAGGATACGCGTCACATCCGCCAGAACGCCTGGTTCGTCGGCCACCCGCATGCGCAGGTAGTAGGCCGATTCGACCTCCGAGATCGGAAGAATCATGGTGTCGGCAAGCGCATTGGGCTGAAAGGCAAGGTGCGGTACGCGATGACCGGGGTCGGCACTGAAGGTCCTTGTGACGTCAACCAGGTCGGCGATCACGGCGCTCGCAGTCGGCTCCGATCCTGCACCCTTGCCGTAGTACATGGTGTGACCCACGGCGTCGCCCTTGACCCAGACCGCATTCATCGCTCCTTCGACGCTGGCAATCAGGCGGCGCGACGGAATCAGCGTGGGATGAACTCGGAGTTCGATACCGTCGATGCCGCCCCGCTCGCGACGGCGCGCAATCCCGAGGAGCTTGATGCGATAACCAAGCTGCTCTGCATATCGGATATCTTCGCTTTGCAGGCTGGTTATACCCTCGACGTGGCAGCGGTCGAACTGCATCGGTACGCCGAAGGCGATGGCGGCCAGGATAGTTGCCTTGTGCGCGGCATCGATGCCCTCGATGTCGAAGGTTGGGTCCGCCTCGGCATAACCGAGCCGCTGCGCCTCGGCCAGCACCGTTGCGAACGGCAGCCCCTTGTCGCGCATCTCGGAGAGGATGAAATTGGTCGTGCCATTGATGATCCCGGCAATCCACTCGATGCGGTTAGCAGTGAGGCCCTCACGCAGCGCCTTGATGATGGGAATTCCGCCTGCCACCGCCGCCTCGAACGCGACCATCACGCCGTGTTCGGAGGCAGCACGGAAAATTTCATTGCCGTGCGTTGCGAGCAGTGCCTTGTTCGCGGTCACGACATGTTTGCCGTGGCGGATCGCCTCCAGAACAAGCTCTCGGGCAACGCCATAGCCGCCGATCAACTCGATCACGACGTCCACATCGGGATTACGGACCAGAGCGAACGCATCGGCGCTCACCGTGGCCGCATCGCCGGCGATTCGACGCGCGCGGTCGACATCGAGGTCGGCGACATGCGTGATCTCGATGCTCCGGCCAGCACGGCGGACAATTTCTGCCTGATTGCGGGCCAGCACGCTGAACACGCCGCTGCCGACGGTACCTATGCCGAGCAGACCGACACGGATGGGTAAATGGGCACTCATTTCAGGCATGCCTCCGCCGGTAGCCCTCAAGGAACCTGCCGATCCGGCCAATCGACTCGTGCAGATCGTCGGCGTTGGGTAGAAAGACAATGCGCAGATGATCCGGGTCCGGCCAGTTGAACCCTGTACCCTGCACCACGAGTACATGCTGTTCCTCCAGCAGCTCGAGAATGAACTGCTGATCGTCCACGATGGGATAGAGGCGGCGGTCGAGCTTGGGGAAGAGGTAGAGCGCAGCCTTCGGTTTGACGCAACTCACGCCTGGCAACTGGGTAAGCAGGTCATAGGCCAGTTCACGCTGCCGATACAGACGGCCACCCGGGTTAATGAGATCGTTGATGGTCTGATAGCCGCCCAGCGCCGTTTGAATAGCGAACTGCGCCGGGACATTGGCACACAAACGCATCGTGGCGAGCATATTGAGCCCCTCGATGTAGTCCGAGGCCACCCGCTTATTGCCCGATATGATCATCCAACCGGCACGGTAGCCGCAGGCCCGGTAGTTTTTTGACAGCCCGTTGAAGCTCACGAAGAGAAGGTCATCAGCAAGCGAGGCGATTGAGGTGTGTTCGCCCCCGTCGTAAATCATCTTGTCGTAGATCTCGTCGGCGAAAACGATCAGCTGATGGCGCCGCGCGAAATCGACCAGCGCTTTGAGCATATCGTCCGGGTAAAGCGCTCCGGTAGGGTTGTTGGGATTGATGATGACAAGAGCCCTGGTGCGCTCGGAGACCTTGCGCTCGAGATCGTCAAGTGCGGGCAACCAGCCACTGCCCTCGTCGCACAGATAGTGGCGCGGAACCCCTCCGGCGAGACTCACCGCAGCAGTCCAAAGCGGATAGTCGGGGGCCGGCACCAGCACCTCATCGCCGCTGTCCAAAAGCGCCTGCATCGACATCACGATCAGTTCGGAAACGCCGTTGCCGGTGATGATGTCGTCGAGCTGGACACCACCGATGCCCTTGGTTTGAGCGTACTGCATGATCGCTTTGCGGGCAGCGAACAGGCCCCGGGAGTCCGAATATCCCGACGCCCCGGGCAGGTTGATGACCACATCCCGAACCACCTCTTCCGGCGCGTCGAATCCGAACGGAGCAAGATTGCCGATATTGAGCTTGATGATCCGGTTGCCCTCTTCCTCGAGGGTGCGGGCGCGCGCCATCACAGGACCGCGGATGTCGTAACAGACGTTGGCGAGCTTCGCCGATTTGCGAATGGTCTTCATGAGATGACGGAAACCCGGCAATGGGCAAGGCAGACCTCGCTGATCCACCGCCCTCCGCAGACATCCGGGGGGCCTCGCAAGGGCGCTTTGCGGGTTAATTATCCAACCTGCTATTGTAGCCGGTTGCACGCAATCCCTACCGCAAACCGCTCGTCCCCAGCCCTTGAAACTGCACGCAGACTCCGCCTCGGCACTCAATACGGTCACCGCGTACGGCCCGGGCTTCATAGAAATCAACCGGGTCAGGCACGAGGGCGCCATTCTCCTGATGCCAGAGGGGCCGGTTGCCGCCTGGCCGTTTGCCTCACTCGATGCCCTCGCTCAGGCCGACTTCGCCACCCTGCTCGCCCGGCAACCAGAAGTCATCCTGCTAGGCACGGGTCCGCACCAGCGATTTCCCCATCCCCGCCTCACCGCGCCGATCGCCGCCGCCCGCATCGGACTGGACGTCATGACCACGCCGGCCGCCTGCCGGACCTACAACATCCTGATGGCCGAGGGACGAAAGGTGCTGGCTGCGCTGCTGCCCGCCTAGCCGATGCCCTGTCATGCAGAACGGGACCATAGCCACGCCCTGTCTCGGCCTTGGGCGGTAGCTCTCGCGTGCTGTGATAAGGTTTCTCGAAAAGCCCGCCGTCAGAAAGCGGCCGTTCTGTCTACCGGAGATTGCGTCTTGAGTGTCAAGCCCGGCGCGCGTGTCGCCAACTTCACCGCCCAGAGCACCGGCGGTCCCGTCAGTCTGTCGTCGCTGAAGGGAACCAAGCTGGTCCTTTACTTTTATCCGAAGGACAACACTCCAGGCTGCACTTCCGAAGCCGGTGATTTCCGCGATCTCAACAGCAAATTCCAAGCGGCTGGCGCGGTTCTGTTCGGCGTCTCCCGGGACAGCCTCAAGTCGCACGAGGGCTTTCGCGCCAAGCTTGAATTACCCTTTCATCTGATCTCCGATCCGGAAGAAACGCTCTGCGAAGCTTTCGGAGTGATGAAACTCAAAAATATGTACGGCAAGCAGGTGCGGGGCATCGAGCGGTCGACCTTTCTGGTCGACGGCTCCGGCAAACTGGTTCGCGAGTGGCGCGGGGTCAAAGTCGCGGGCCATGCGAACGAAGTTCTCGAGGCCACCCTCTCCTGCTGAACCCTCCTTTGTTACGCTCCGGACATCTGCTGCCCTTCGGGTTCTCAGTCCGGGGCTCAGCCTGATTAAAGCCATGCCCCTGCCCAAGCCCCCAACCGGCCCCGCCGCAGTCGTCGAACTCTCGGCCCGAGCGGCCCGCAAGCCCAAGGCCGACACGACGGGCGAAAACCCTGATGGACGCCGGCCTGCCTCCGCAACCGTAACTGCGCCGGGCCGCCTGCCATCGGCCGTTGGTGAATCCCGACCCGTGGTGCGGCCCACCGTCGGCCGCGAGGCAACCGTCGTCGATCTGAAGCGTGCTGCCGCAGCGACCCCGCTTTCAAAAGAGTCTGAAGCTCCCGCTGGCCGAACCCCCGCCGATCCGGCGAAGTCCCGGCGACGCCGGCCTTCAGTTCCCCCGCCGGCGCCCGCCCCCGCGAAGGCTCGCCGCAACGACCGGGCGGCCGATGCGGTGGCCAAGTTGTTCGTACTCGACACCAATGTGCTGATGCATGATCCGTCGAGCCTGTTTCGATTCGACGAGCACGACGTCTATCTGCCCATGATGACGCTCGAGGAATTGGACAGTCACAAGAAAGGCATGTCCGAGGTTTCGCGTAACGCCCGGCAAGTCAGCCGAAGTCTTGACGCGCTGATCGCTGCAGCGGGAGCCGACATCGAACACGGCATCGATTTGTCGGCGTTGGGTAACCGCGAGGCGACGGGCCGACTTTATTTCCAGACGCAGGCCTTCGCCGCCATGCTTCCCTCCAGCCTTCCGATGGGCAAGGCCGACAATCAGATCTTGGGCGTGGTGCGGGCTCTTCAGGAACAGCAACCGGGTCGCGAGGTCGTGCTGGTTTCCAAGGACATCAACATGCGCATCAAGGCGCATGCGCTGAGCCTTCCCGCAGAGGACTACTTCAACGATCAGGTACTCGAAGATACCGATCTGCTTTACACCGGAATGCTCGAGTTGCCAGCCGACTTCTGGGACCGGCATGGCAAGGGAGTCGAGTCCTGGCAGCAGAACGGGTCCACGCTGTACCGCATCAGCGGGCCGCTGGTCGGCCGGCTTTTGCTGAACCAGTTCGTACATCTCGAGGGCGACGCGCCCCTTACCGCGCGGGTCAAGGAAATCGTCGGCAAAACCGCCGTTCTGCAAACGCTAAAGGACCACAGCCACCATCGCAACGCGGTGTGGGGCGTGGGTGCCCGCAACCGCGAACAGAATTTCGCGCTCAACCTCCTGCTCGATCCGGAGATCGACTTTGTAACCCTGCTGGGACAGGCGGGCACGGGAAAAACGCTGCTCGCGCTTGCCGCCGGGCTCACGCAGGTTCTTGAGGCCAGGCGCTACAGCGAGATCATCATGACCCGGGCGACCGTCCCGGTGGGCGAGGATATCGGCTACCTGCCCGGCACCGAGGAAGAGAAGATGCAGCCCTGGATGGGTGCGCTTCAGGACAATCTCGAGGTGCTGCTGCAGGGCGATTCGGCTGCCGGCGACTGGGGCCGCTCCGCTTCGGCCGACCTGGTGAGAACCCGTATCAAGGTCAAGGCGCTCTCATTTATGCGCGGCCGCACCTTCATCAACAAGTATCTGATCATCGATGAGGCCCAAAACCTCACACCCAAGCAGATGAAGACGCTGATCACCCGGGCTGGTCCTGGCACCAAAGTGGTCTGCCTCGGCAATATCGCGCAGATTGATACGCCCTACCTGACCGAGGGTTCGTCAGGTTTGACCTATGTGGTCGACCGGTTCAAGGGTTGGGCCCACTCCGGCCATGTCACGCTGCAGCGGGGCGAGCGCTCGAGGCTTGCCGATTTTGCAGCCGAAGCGCTCTGAACTCGAACACGCCCGGTCGCCGAAGAAAAATCGTTAGATTCAGTTCGCCGCTGATGTGAAGTTTTCGAACTTCGTATAGGCGCCGATAAAGGTGAGGCGTACCGATCCGATCGGTCCGTTGCGCTGCTTGCCGATGATGATTTCAGCGGTACCCTTGTCGGTCGAATCGGGATTGTAGACCTCATCCCGATAGATGAAGATGATCACATCGGCGTCCTGCTCGATCGCGCCTGACTCCCGCAGATCCGACATCACCGGACGTTTGTTGGGGCGTTGTTCGAGTGATCGATTCAACTGCGAAAGCGCGATGACGGGGCAATCGAGCTCCTTGGCCAATGCCTTGAGCGAACGCGAAATTTCGGAAATTTCGGTAGCCCGGTTTTCACCCGACGAAGTCGCCGACATCAACTGCAGATAGTCGATGACGATGAGCCCGAGTTTGCCGCACTGGCGCGCCAGACGTCTGGCGCGCGCTCGCAACTCGAGTGCGGTCAGCGCAGGGGTTTCGTCGATATGTAGCTGCGCCTCCTGCATCTTGGAGATCGCGCTGGTGAGCCGCGGCCAGTCGTCATCGAGCAGCCGCCCGGTCCTGACCCGCTGCTGATCGAGCCTTCCCGAGGAGCAGAGCATGCGGGTGGCGAGCTGGGTCGCCCCCATTTCCATGCTGAAGACTGCGACCGGCAGCTGCTGCTCGATCGCGACATGCTCACCGATGTTCATGGCAAAGCTGGTCTTGCCCATGGACGGGCGGCCCGCCACGATGATCAGATCGCCCGGCTGCATCCCCGATGTCATCCGGTCGAGATCAACATACCCGGTCGGCACGCCGGTCACGTCACTGACATTGTCCTGCTGGTACAACTGGTCGATGCGCTCGACCACCCGGCCGAGAAGCTCCGGCAAACCCTGGAACCCCCCCTCGCCTCGAGCGC
>CAZZKA010000113.1:0-10920 GCA_964654745.1 uncultured Bordetella sp.
TCCGGCCTCTACGTCCCGAACGTAGCGCTCTACCAGGCTAAGCTACACCCCGATGCGAACCTTCGATTGTATCAAAGGCGTCGAGCAGACTGCAGACGTGGATTCGCCTTGGGCTTGCGCGGACGAGCTCGGATTAAAGTCCTGGGTCGACGGTTCGATTTCTTCCTGGAGAGCGCCACCCCGGCCGGCACCGTCGCTCCACTGGAGACCCGCCATGAGCCAACTGACCACCGCTGACCGACCGCGATTTTCCCGGAGCATGGCCTCGCTATCGCTCTCGCTTGCGATGATGATGGTCGTCTCCGAGTCCTTCGCCCAGGGCACTGCTCCTGCGGCGACGCCAGGCCCCCAGTCGCAGCGCCCTGCCGTCACACCCACGCCAGGCGTGCAGCCCGGGCCGCCGCAATCCACAACGGGGCAACCCGCGAGCGCCGGGCCCGCAGCGCTGCCCGATAAGAGCGGCCCCGCCCCCTCTGCAGGCAATCGTCAGCCCTCGGCTGGCGCCCCATGTCTGATCGCTGAATTCCGAACCCTGGCTCTGGATACCCACAACCCCACGGAGCGCGAACGGGTCGCACTCGACTGGATGCGTCGCAACCTCCCGGGCTGCTCGGTCGAAAAGCTCATCCTTCTCGGATCAAACCGCGCCTCATGGCTCGGAACCGCCGATTCAGCAACCACGATGGGAATGATCGATACGGCGATAGAGGCCAAATCGCAGGACAATCCGGCGGTCCTGTCCCAGCTTTTTGACGCCGTCCCACGGAGTTTCACGCCAACCGTTGAGACGATCCGAACCGAGCCTCCCCGCCCTGGCACCGGCGTTTCGGGGGTCGGCGGCATGCTGCCACCGATCGGCATCATGAATGTTCAACCGGGAGGCCTGCAGAACGATCCCCCCCAGGGCCCGGGGGGCTTGAACCCACCCATTCCGCTACGTCCCCTTCGCTGACCCCCGCCCCATCCTCCGCGCCGCTTGCCGGGCTGATCCCCCGCCTGCAGTCAAGGGCGTCCGGCGAGAGTAGGCGCCCACATCGAGCTCAGCTCGCGCGGTTGACCGCCATCGCTGGCATCGCCAGCAGGATATCCGCGAAGGGCCCCGGTTCGGAGCCGGCCAACAGCTCAGTGGCTGCGCGCCGCGCCAGATCAGCTTCGGCCAGAGCCATCCGCCTCGCGTAGTCGAGCGACCCCGAGCGCGCAATCGCGGCGATGATTTCTCCGAACCGCTCGCCGTCACCTTGCTCGATCGCCTGCCGAACGATCAACCGGTCCGCAGCATCGCCATGGCGCATCACGTGGATGAGGGGCAGGGTGGGTTTGCCCTCGCGCAGATCGTCGCCCACATTTTTTCCAGTCTCACCGGCATCACCCGCGTAATCGAGAATGTCGTCGACCAGCTGAAACGCCGTCCCGAGATGCCGGCCGAACGCCGCGCACGCCTCTTCGGCGCCCGGCGAGGCCCCGGCCAGAATGCCCCCCAGGCGGGCTGCCGCCTCAAACAGCTTAGCTGTCTTGAAACGAATCACCTGCAAATAACGCGACTCGTCGGTGTCAGGGTCATGGCAGTTCATCAACTGCAGCACTTCGCCCTCGGCGATCACATTGGTGGCATCCGAAAGAACCCGCATCACCCGCATGTTGTCGACATCCACCATCATCTGGAAAGCCCGCGAGTAGATAAAGTCGCCAACCAGAACTGCCGCCGGGTTGCCGAACGCCGAATTGGCCGTCGTCCGACCCCGCCTGAGTTCCGAATCGTCCACGACATCGTCATGAAGGAGGGTGGCGGTGTGGATGAACTCGACGACTGCAGCAAGCCTGTGGTGGTCACCCGGCCCGGCGTACCCCAGGGCACGGGCGACTGATAGCAGGAGCACCGGACGCAGCCTCTTGCCGCCCGAGCCGACGATGTAGTCCGATATCGTTCCGACCAGCGCAACTTCCGAGTCGAGACTTTCCCTGATCACCCGGTCGGTGGCGGCGAGATCAGCGGCGAGGGCGGGGAAAAGCTCAGAGGGGGTCATCGGTCGAAAGGGGATTCGGTAGGACAGATCACCCGGCAACGCGCAGCCAACCAGGCCTGTCGATTATAGGCCGCAGGCGGGGGATTTTTGACCTGTCGGACGCCTTTTGCCATAATGGCAGGTTCTTCGGGGTTTTTTGGGGTCTATCCATGTACGCGGTCATAAAAACCGGTGGAAAGCAGTACAAGGTTTCCGCTGGCGACAAGATCAAAGTAGAACAGATGCCGGCGGACATCGGAGTCGAAATCACCATCGATCAGGTGCTTGCGGTTGGCAACGGCGAACAGATCGCCGTTGGAACGCCGCTTGTGGCCGGCGCGACGGTTTCGGCAAAGGTGCTTTCCCACGGTCGACACGACAAGGTGCGGATTTTCAAGATGCGCCGGCGCAAGCACTATCAAAAGCGTCAGGGGCATCGGCAAAACTACACTGAGATCATGGTGAGCCGGATCGCTTCGTCGTTGGGCGAAGCGACGGCCCAGCAGTAAGGAGTCGCTAAACATGGCACAGAAAAAAGGCGGCGGCTCTACGCGCAACGGCCGTGATTCACAGCCCAAGATGCTGGGCATCAAGGCCTACGGGGGCGAGACCGTCCCGGCAGGTTCGATCATCGTGCGCCAGCGCGGCACACAGTTTCACCCTGGTGAAAATGTCGGTGTCGGCAAGGACCACACCCTGTTTGCACTGATCGAGGGCAAAGTGGAGTTCGCAGTCAAGGGGCCGGCCAAGCGCCGAGTTGTCCGGATCGCACCGCTCCACTGATTTCTTGCATGCATCCGGCCGACAAAGCCCCGCACCTGCGGGGCTTTTGCTTGGGTTCCCGGCCGCAATGCAAGCCCGATCCTTCGGAGTCCTGACATGAAGTTTGTCGACGAGGCGCGCATCGAAGTAGCGGCCGGCCGCGGCGGCAACGGCATCGTGTCGTTCCGGCGCGAAAAATACATCCCGCGGGGCGGGCCCGATGGCGGAGATGGCGGGCGTGGCGGCAGCGTCTGGGCCGTGGCTGACCGCAACATCAACACGCTGGTTGACTACCGCTTCGCGCGCCGCCATGAGGCCCGCAATGGCGAACACGGCCGGGGCTCGGACCAGTACGGCGCCGCAGCGGCCGACATAAGGCTCCGCATGCCAGTCGGGACCCTGATCCACGACGAAGATTCGGGAGAGATCGTTGCTGATCTCGCCCGAGATGGCGATGTCGCGCTTCTCGCCCGCGGGGGCGATGGCGGCTTCGGCAATATTCATTTCAAGTCGAGCATCAACCGCGCGCCGCGCCGCTCCACCCCGGGTCGCGACGGCGAGGAGCGGCGGCTACGCTTGGAACTGCGCGTGCTCGCCGACGTAGGTCTGCTCGGCATGCCCAATGCGGGCAAATCGACCCTGATTGCCGCAATCAGCAACGCCCGTCCAAAGATCGCCGACTACCCCTTCACGACTCTGCACCCCAATCTCGGCGTCGTCCGCGTCGGCCCGGAAAAGAGCTTCGTCGTCGCTGACATTCCGGGCCTGATCGAAGGCGCCTCTGAGGGCGCCGGTCTGGGGCACCAGTTTCTTCGGCATCTGCAACGCACCGGACTACTGCTGCATCTGGTGGATCTGTCGCCCATCGATCCGCAGTCGGACCCGGCCAACGACGCACGCGCGATCCTGCGCGAGCTGCGGGCCTACGACTCGGCGCTTTACGAAAAGCCTCGCTGGCTGGTCCTGAACAAGATCGACATGATTCCCGAAGATGAACGCCAGGCGCGAATCGATGCCTTTACCAAACGGCTGCGCGGTCGAGGGCGATCGGCGATTCCCGTCGACACGACGCGTATCTATCCGATCTCCGCGCTTACGCGCGAGGGCTGCCAGCAGCTGATCTGGGCCATCCAGGAGTACCTGGATTCGCAGAGAACCGTGGTCGAGAGCGAACCCGATGTACGATTTACCTCAGACCCCCTCGCCGGACCGCCTGTCGCGGCGAGCGACTCCCGCCGAAGATGAGCAGCACGGCGGCGATCGGCTCAATAGCGCGCAGAGCGCCGCACCGAGATTCATCACACAACTCACCGCAACCTTCATCGTGACAGCCCGCCAGTGACGGACCCACAGGCTTCTTCCAACCCAATCGCGTCTGGCGCCTCGCTGACGGCAGGCGCCCCACAGACCAGCGATCGCGCGGGGCTGGAGCTTCAGTTGCCGTCGCCCGTGCATGTGGTCGCCTCGGCGCGCCGTATCGTCCTCAAGGTTGGTTCAAGTCTCGTCACCAACGAAGGCAAGGGCTTGGATCGCGATGCGATCTCGCGCTGGGGGCGGGAGATCGCTGCAATCCGCGCCGCAGGAAAAGAGGTCGTTGTGGTCTCCTCGGGAGCGGTAGCAGAGGGAATGAAACGACTCGGCTGGCGTAAACGTCCTCATGAAATGCACGAACTCCAGGCTGCGGCGGCGGTCGGTCAGATGGGGCTCGCTCAGGTGTACGAAAGCTGTTTTGCCGAACACGGTCTGCGTACCGCGCAGGTACTCCTCACCCACGAAGACCTCGCCGATCGGCGTCGTTATCTCAATGCGCGCTCGACTCTGTTGACCCTGCTCCGGCTCGGCGTCATTGCGATCATCAACGAAAACGACACCGTGGTGACCGACGAGATCAAGTTCGGCGACAACGATACGCTCGGTGCACTCGTCACCAATCTGATCGATGCTGAAGCGCTTGTCATCCTCACCGATCAGGAAGGCCTCTATACCGCCGACCCGCGCAGGGATCCGGCCGCCCAACTTCTACCCGTGGTGCGCGCGACCGACCCCAGGCTGGAGGCGATCGCCGGCGGCACGGGTTCGAGCATTGCGCGCGGCGGCATGATCACCAAGGTGCTTGCCGCTCAACGCGCAGCGCGCGGCGGCGCGAGCACCGTGGTCGCCTCGGGTCGGCGAGCGGGCGTGCTCGAGCGTCTGGCAGCAGGCGAGTCTCTGGGTACGCAATTCATCGCCGACATTCCCCGTCTGGCTGCCCGCAAGCAGTGGATGGCTGACCACCTCCAGCTGCGCGGATCCGTCACGATCGATGTCGGGGCACGCCGGGCGCTGCTTGCTGACGGGCGCAGCCTCCTGCCTATCGGGGTGACCGACGTCGCCGGCGATTACGAGCGGGGCGAGGTTATCGCGATTTGCGACGCCCAGGGCCTGGAGCTCGGCCGCGGCCTCACCAACTATTCCGCGGCCGATACCCGGCGCATCATGCGTCGTGCCTCAAGTGAAATCGAGTCGATTCTCGGCTACATCGAGGAGCCCGAATTGATTCATCGCGATAATCTGGTGCTGCGCTAGCCTCGCGTCACGAGCGCCTCGGCCAGCGCTGCCGCCATCGCAGAGAAATCCTTTCGACACCGCCCGCCCTGTGGGCTACCATTCCTGTCATCGGATCCGATGCGGCCCGTCGTCCGCTATCCGTTTCTCCTGCGGAGAGTGCAGCCATGCACGGCGTTCGCCTTTACGCCGGTACAGCCGGCCATTCAACCTGGTTCAGCAGCGACCTGGGCGATAGCTGGATCCATCCCAACAGCCATTCGGGCATGTACACCGAGGCGCGGGTGTGGTGCTTCAGCAGCCACCCCGATGAGCCGGATACGCTCTATGCGGGCTCCGATATGGGACTCTTTCGCTGGAGCGAGGCGGCGCAAGCCTGGAGCGCGATCGCAAGCCCCATGCTCGATGTCTGGGCGATCGCCCAAGACCCCAGCGATGCACAAATTCTGATCGCCGGTACCCGGCCCGGTGCGCTTTACCGTTCCACCGACGGCGCAACGAGCTGGGAACTCTGCGCGACACCAGGTGTGAAAGCGTTCTCCGAGATCAATCGCGGGCCCACCCGGGTCACTCAGATCCTCTTCGACCCGATCGACCGTAACGTGGTCTGGGCAGGTATCGAAATAGGGGGCGTCTGGCGCAGCGATGATTGTGGCCGGACTTGGGTATTCCTCGATCGCGGCCTGGTCTCGGGCGATATTCACGGCGTGGCGGTTGTACGCGAAGCAGATGGGTCCAAGGCTGTTCTGGCAACGACCAACAAGGGCGTTCACCGCAGCCGCGACAACGGCGAGACCTGGACGCTCGAGCCCCTCCAATCAAGCTGGCAGTACTCGCGCGCGATCGTCCTCGCTCCCGACGGACAAACGCTGTACCTCACCAACGGTAACGGCCCGCCGGGTAGTACCGGGCGGCTGCTGCGTAGCCGAAATGCCGGTTACGACTGGGAGGAACTCCCCCTGCCGGGTACCCTCAACAGCACTCCTTGGTGCGTCGCGCTCCATCCGGCTGACCCCTCGCTCCTGTTCGCCTGTACCAATCTGGGCCAGGTATTTCGCAGCGAGGACGGCGGTACAACATGGACAAGACTTGCTCGCGAGTTTGGAGAAATCCGCGCCCTGCACTGGCGCCCGGCCGCTGCCGGGCGATCTGAGCGCGAGGCTGCCCAATGGAGCTACCGTTGAATCCAACCGATCCCTTGGAGATACCCATGAAGCCCTCGCAGCGGTCGCGCCCACGATTCCTCGCGGCCATAACCGGCGCAATGATCCTCACCACGCTCCCGGCGGGGGCGTACGCCCAGGCCTGGCCCAATGCCCCGGTTCGTATCATGGTGCCGTTTGCTCCCGGCGCTCTCACCGATCTGGCGGCCCGCAACATCGCAGCCGAGCTCTCCCTGCAGCTTGGCCAGCAATTTGTGGTCGAGAACAAAGGGGGGGCAGCGGGAACCATAGGCACCGCCGAAGTGGCCAAAGCCAAACCGGATGGGCAGACTCTCGTCTTCACTGACAGTTCGCTCACGATTTCCCCCGGTCTCTACAAGTCGTTGCCCTATGACGTGCTGCGCGACTTGACGCCCATCACGATCCCGGTGGAGGCCCCTGCGGTCATCGTCGCGCGTACCGGGCTCGGCGTGCGCACCCTCGCACAGCTGGTCGACTTGGCCAAGGCCAAGCCCAAGGCGCTTACCTTCGGTTCGGGTGGACAGGGCTCATCGGCTCATCTTGCGACCGAGTTGTTCCTGTCGCAGGCAGGTATTGAGATGACGCACGTACCGTTTAGGGGTGTCGCGGCTGCGCTCACCGATACCGTCGGCAATCAGATCGACGTCACCGTTTCAAGCCTTGGAGGCGCCTCCGGCCATATGCGCGGAAACCGTGTCGTGCCGCTTGCCGTCACGGGCAGCCAGCGCTCGCCAGCGTTTCCGGATGTTCCTACTTTTGCCGAGTCGGGCTTCGCGAACTATGAGGTCGTTTACCGCTTCGGCTTTCTTGCCCCATCGGGCACACCTGCGGCAGTGGTCGCTCGGCTACAGGAAGAAATCGCCCGCGCGGTCAAGCAACCCAAGGTGACCGCTTTTCTCGATTCGCAGGGCGCACGCGTGGTGAGAATAGACGGGGCCGCGTTTACCGATCTCATCCGCCGCGAGCTGACGATGTGGAAGCAGGTAATCGATCGCGCCGGCGTCCGGGCTGAGTGAATGAATCGCGCAATTGAGCGGCTCGCTCGGGGCGAACTGGTGCTATGCCTGGGGCTTCGCCAGGCGCGGAGCCCGGATATCGTCATGCTCGCCAAGGCAGCAGGTTTCGATGCGGTGTATGTCGATCTGGAACATAGCCCTCTTTCGCTTGAAACCGCATCCATGCTCTGCGCGAGCGCAGCGGCGCTCGGCATTGCCGGGCTTATCCGTATACCGAGCCATGCCGCCGATGCAGTATCGCGCGCGCTCGATGGCGGCGCGCAAGGGTTATTGGTTCCGCATGTCAACACGGCCGAACAGGCGCGCGCCATCGTATCGGCTGCCCGCTACCCGCCGACCGGCGTCCGTTCGGTAATGGGCAGCACCCCTGCGCTTTGCTACCGCAGCATGCCGCTCGCAGAGGTCATCACTGAACTCAACCGCGACACCCTCATCATCGCGATGATCGAGACACCGGAGGCTGTGATTCAGGCCGATGCGATTGCAGCGGTCGAGGGAATCGACATGCTGCTGATCGGATCCAACGATCTCTGTACCGAAATGGGGATTGCCGGGCAGTTGCGGCATCCGCGCCTCATCGAAGCCTACGAATCGGTAGCGGCTGCATGTCGGGCCCACAGCAAGTTTTTAGGGGTGGGCGGTATCCGCGGGGATACCGAATTGCAGGCGAAATTGCTCGCGCTCGGTGCACGCTTCCTGATCGCGGGTAGCGATGTGAGTTATCTCGAATCAGCCATGCGCAAAGACATCGACACGCTTCGCAAAATTTCCACTTGACCCTATTTGTCATGAATGAAGCCATTGAACCGATCCGGCGCGCGCCCGCGGGCGCGTGCGATGCGCATTTTCATGTTTTCGGCGATCCGGCGCGATTCCCCTACCGCGATCCGAAGCTGCGCTATCAGCCTCCCTTGGCGCCGCTTGAGGACTATCTGGTGCGCGCAAACCGAATCGGTATCGAACGTTTCGTCTTCGTGCAGCCCAGCGCCTATCTGCGCGACAACGATTGCCAACTGCAAGCCATGGCAAAGATGGGCGACCGCTGCCGCGGCATCGTAGATATCGAGGACGATGCCCCCGACTCGCTCTTCGAATCGCTCAGCCGGCAAAACGTCCGCGGTATCCGCGTCAACGTATCGCCCATCCACGCCCCCGATGCAGAACTGGTATCGCGCCTGCGGCCCAGGATCGACGCCCTGGAGCAGCGCTGCAAGGACTTCGGCTGGCACCTCGACTTTCTGCTTCCCGGGTGGCTCACCGAATCCCTGCTTGATCGGATGGCGCGCCTTGAGGTGGACTTCTCACTGGCTCATCTGGGAATGTTTGCTGCCGCGGCGGGTCCTGAGCAGCCAGGCTTTAAGCGCCTGCTCGAGCTCGTATCCCGTGGGTCGGGCCGCTGCTGGGTCAAGCTCACGGGGTATTACCGCATCTCCAGGCGCCCGCCCGACTACAGCGACGTTCGGCCCATGATCGAGGCGCTCGCCTCGGCAGCACCCGACCGCCTGATCTGGGGAAGCGACGATCCTCATCTCTCTTTCGCGCACGAGACCGGGACCGTTGCCTTGTACAACCTCACCTGCCAGTGGACCACCCCGGAGCAACTGCAAAAAATCCTGGTTGACAACCCGGCGAGGCTATTCGGCTTCAGCGCGGCGGCCTGAAAAAGGGCGCTTGCACCGCCCGAAGCCGGGATCGACGCAGCACCCTGGGGCTCGCTCCAATAACCGTCACCGCGCTTATCACGCCTAGCGGCCGCGCGAAAACCCCGGATCGAATCGGGGCTCAAACAGGCTGTCGAAGGGCGACGACTCGAGCGCCGGGTAGCCGTCGTCGACAAGCTCAGCATCGAGTTCAAGCGCATCGGGATCAAACGAATCGAGCGGGCGCACACGCCGGAAGTCGCTGAAAAATCTCAGCCCGCTGCGGCAACTCGCCTCCATGCGACGCGCTGCTTGCAGAGCGGCTGCAGGATCGACGATCATCTGCAGGGCACTGAGCGGGTTGCCCGCCGGATCAGGAGAAACGGCCGGTGAGATATCCAGGCTGTGTTCGTGGCTCATCGATGACTCCGAGTGTGGGGATCAGATGGAGCCAGTATCGATGTCTCCTGCCGCAACGTCTGCGGCTTTCGTCACACTCGCGCCCGCACGCCGTGACGCGAATCATGAAAATGCGAAAAAGTACGCACCGTGTGCGGCGTCCGGGCGAGCCGCCGGGGTCCCGGCGCTACATCACCGCGCCAAGCTGCCAGGGCACGAACTCATCGTTGCCAATGCCGAGCGATTCGCTGCAGGTCGCCTCGCCTGCGGCAACCCGGACGATCAGATCAAAAATTTCCTGGCCCTTTTGGGCCACACTCACCGAACCATCGATAATGGGACCACAGTTGATGTCCATGTCCTCGCTCATTCGGTCATAGAGCGCGCTGTTGGTCGCAAGCTTGATCGAGGGCGCTGGCTTACAGCCATAAACCGAGCCTCGTCCCGTGGTAAAGCAGATGAGATTGGCGCCGCCCGCGACCTGGCCGGTCGCCGATACCGGGTCATAGCCCGGCGTATCCATAAACACGAATCCCTTTGCCGTAACCGGCTCAGCGTATTCGTAGACCTCGACCAGATTAGAAGTCCCGGCTTTAGCGACCGCGCCCAGCGATTTCTCGAGAATCGTCGTGAGCCCGCCGGCTTTGTTGCCCGGCGACGGATTGTTGTCCATGCTGCCCTGGTTACGGGCCGTGTACTCTTCCCACCAGCGAATACGCCGGATCAGCTTATCGGCGACTTCCTGCGAAACTGCACGCCGCGTGAGCAGATGTTCGGCGCCATAGATCTCGGGCGTCTCCGAGAGAATCACTGTGCCGCCCTGCGCGACAAGCAGATCGCAGGCGGCGCCCAGCGCCGGGTTCGCGGTAATGCCCGAATAGCCGTCCGAGCCTCCACACTGCAGGCCTATCGTGATGTGACTCACCGGGACCCGTTCGCGCTTGAAGGCATTGGCAGCGGGCAGCATGGCGCGAACCGCGTCGATGCCAGCTTCGACCGTTCGGCGCGTACCGCCCGAGGTTTGAATGATGAGCGGCTTTAACACCGAGTCTTCGCGCAGCCCCTGGGCATGAAATAGCGCATCCATCTGGTTGGACTCACACCCGAGCCCGATGATCACGACGCCCGCGAAATTGGCATGACGCGAGTAGCCCGCGATGGTGCGTCGGAGTACGTCGATACCCGCGCCCTGGGTGTCCATGCCGCAACCGGAGGAGTGTGAGATCGGCACCACGCCATCTACATTGGGCCACTCGCGCAGCACCTCGGGTGTGAAGTGCTGCGCGACAAAGCGCGAGACCGAGGCCGAGCAGTTGACGGTGGAAATCACGCCGATGTAGTTGCGGGTGGCAACACGCCCGTCGGCGCGGCG
>CAZZKA010000114.1:0-7387 GCA_964654745.1 uncultured Bordetella sp.
CAAGATGAACCCGCGCGCGCCGATCCGTGCGGTCCATTTTGGTGACGCGCCGATCGATGAGATCCTGGATATCCGGGGCTTTAACCTCAACGCAATCCTCGAAATCGACCCCGAATTTCTGGAAAGCGATGAGCACGAGCACGACGACAGCGTGCAGTCTTTTGTTTTTCGCTCCAACCGTGCGTTCGACCCGGGCAAACTTGAAGACTTCCTTTCGGGTCTGGTTCAGGTTTACGGTCCGGACCTGTTGCGGTATAAAGGCGTGCTTTTCATGAAGGGGTCCGACCGCCAGACGGTTTTCCAGGGGGTGCACATGATGATGGGTGCCGACCTGGGCAGGCGCTGGCAGCCAGGCGAAAAGCCTTCCAGCAAAATGGTGTTCATCGGCCGTAATCTGCCGAAGGACATGTTCATCAAGGGCCTCGAGCAGTGCCTCGCGTAGGCTGATCTATCAGGCAGGAATTGACATGGCAGCCACGAAAGAAAAAAAACCGTTGACCGAGGCAGCGCTTCTGCGCATGCCGGAGTCGGCCTATATGAATGAGGCCCAGCTCGCGTTTTTCCGCGAGCGGCTCCAGCAGATGGAGCGGGAAATCCTCCACAACGCCGACGAGACGACCGAGCATCTTCGCGAGACGGTGATCGTCCCCGACCCGGCCGATCGCGCCACCATCGAAGAAGAGCATGCGCTTGAATTGCGCACGCGCGATCGCGAGCGAAAGCTGCTCAAAAAGATCCAGCAGGCGATTGCGAGCATCGACAGCGGCGAATACGGCTTTTGCGAGGAGACCGGTGAACCCATCGGCCTGCCGCGGCTGCTCGCGCGGCCGACGGCGACGCTCTCGCTCGAAGCGCAGCAGCGGCGCGAATTGCGCCAAAAGCTCTACGGCGATTGATTGGAACAGTTCCACGGCACCACGATCGTTTCGGTCCGGCGCGACGGTCGTGTCGCGCTGGGGGGCGACGGACAGGTCACGCTCGGCCATGTGGTGATCAAGGCGGGTGCTCGCAAGGTTCGTCGATTGCATGAGGACAAGGTGCTTGCCGGATTTGCCGGCGGCACGGCGGACGCCTTTACGCTCTTCGAGCGTTTCGAATCCAAGCTGCAAAAGCATTCCGGCCATCTGGTGAGGTCGGCGGTCGAGCTTGCCAAGGACTGGCGCACCGACCGGACGCTGCGCAGACTCGAGGCGATGCTTGCCGTCGCAGACCGCGATGCTTCGCTTGTCATCACCGGCAACGGTGATGTGCTCGAGCCCGAGCACGGGTTGATTGCAATCGGCAGCGGCGGGGCTTATGCGCAGGCGGCGGCGCTCGCACTGCTCAGGCACTCAGCGCTCGATGCCGAGTCGATCGTGCGCCAGGCGCTTACGATTGCTGCAGACATCTGCATTTACACCAATCAGCAGCACACGGTCGAAACCCTTGGCTGAGCCCGCACCACTCACCCCGGCGCAAATCGTCGCTGAACTTGATCGCCACATCGTCGGTCAGTCTGCGGCCAAGCGCGCGGTGGCGATTGCGCTTCGCAACCGCTGGCGCCGCCGGCAGGTGGGCGGCGCCCTGGGCAACGAAATCACGCCGAAAAATATTTTGATGATAGGTCCTACCGGCGTGGGCAAGACCGAGATCGCGAGGCGCCTTGCGCGGCTAGCGCAGGCTCCCTTTATCAAGGTCGAGGCTACCAAATTCACCGAGGTCGGATACGTCGGTAGGGATGTCGACACCATCATTCGGGATCTGGTCGAGACCTCGATCAAGCAGACCCGCGAGCGGGCGATGCAGACCGTTCAATCGCAGGCGCTCGATGCTGCCGAGGAGCGGGTGCTTGATGCGCTACTGCCGGGAGTGCGCCCGCAGCCCGCAGCGCCGGCTTTTCCATTCGGGCTGGGTGCCGAGCCCGACCCGCAACCGCCCGCAACGAGCGATTCGCCTACGCGCCAGAAACTGCGCAAGCGCCTTCGAGAGGGGGAACTCGATACCAAGGAAATCGAGATCGAGCTCGCGCAGGCCACCCCCCAGATCCTGCCGCTTTCCGGGGGCGCCGCCGGACAGTCGGGTTTGGACGAGGTCAGCCAGCAGCTGCAGTCGCTCTTCTCGCAACTACCAGGGCGCAAGACCCGTCGCAGGATGACGATTACCGAGGCAATGCGACTGCTCGCCCAGGAGGAGGCCGCGCGCCTGGTCAATGAAGAGGAGATCCGCGCGCAAGCGCTTGAGGCAGCCGAACAAAACGGTATCGTCTTCATCGATGAAATCGACAAGGTCGCCTCGCGTGGCGAGCATCAAGGGGCGGATGTGTCGCGGCAGGGCGTGCAGCGGGATCTTCTGCCCCTGATCGAGGGCACGGCGGTCAACACCCGCTACGGCGTGGTCCGTACCGACCACATCCTGTTTATTGCCTCGGGCGCATTTCATCTGTCGCGCCCCTCGGATCTGATCCCGGAGCTTCAGGGACGACTACCGATCCGGGTCGAAATGAAGGCGCTCACCGCGAACGACTTCGTGCGAATCCTCGGCCAGACCGACGCGAGTCTCACCAGGCAGTATCAGGCGCTTCTTGCCACAGAGGGCGTCAAGCTGGAGTTTCTCGACAACGGGATCAAGCGCCTCGCGGATATCGCTTTCGAGGTGAACGAACGCACCGAAAACATCGGCGCGCGGCGACTGCACACCGTGATGGAGCGCCTGTTAGAGGAAGTCTCTTTCTGCGCCGATGCTCAGACCGGGCAGACCGTGCTCATCGACGAGGCGTTTGTCGACCAGCGGCTTGCAGATGTCGCCCGCAGCGAAGATCTTGCCCGCTACATCCTTTAGGACAAGGATCAGCCTCCGGAGTCCCCATGAACGACAAGCCCGTCACGCCGCCCGCTCTTAAAGCTGAAATTCTCGCCGAGGCCATGCCCTACATCCGGCGCTTTCACGGCAAAATGCTGGTGATCAAGTATGGCGGTAACGCCATGACCGATCCGCAGCTCAAAGAGAGCTTCGCGCGAGATGTCGTGCTGCTCAAGCTGGTTGGCATGAATCCGGTGGTTGTGCATGGCGGTGGACCGCAGATCGAGCAGCTTCTTGCGCGGGTCGGCAAGAAAGGTGAATTCGTTCAGGGCATGCGCGTGACCGATGCCGAGACCATGGATATCGTGGAGATGGTGCTTGCGGGCCAGGTCAACAAGGAAATCGTCGAGCTGATCAATCACGCGGGTGGCCGCGCCGTCGGCTTGACCGGCCAGGACGGGGGTCTGATCCGCGCGCGGAAGCTGAGGATGATGCTGCCCGAACAGCCCGGTGAAGAGGTCGACATCGGCCAGGTGGGCGAGATCGAAACGATAGACCCCGGTATCGTGCTCACGCTCACCGGCAATGGGTTCATTCCGGTGATTGCGCCCATCGGCTCGGGCACCGAGGGTGAAACCTACAACATCAACGCCGACGTGGTGGCGGGTAAGGTCGCTGAGGTGCTCAAGGCGGAAAAACTCGTTTTGCTCACCAACACGGCCGGTGTTCTCGACAAGTCGGGAAAGCTGCTGACCGGCCTCACCGCGCGCCGCATTGACGAGCTGTTTGCCGATGGCACGATATCGGGCGGCATGCTGCCCAAGATTTCGTCAGCACTGGATGCGGCCAAGGCCGGCGTCAATTCGGTACACATCATCGACGGCCGCGTCGATCACTGTCTGCTCCTCGAGATCATGACCGATCACGGTGTGGGCACAATGATCCGCAGTCACTGAACGGCCATGCGATCGCTTGGCAGGCCGATCGCGCTGCCCGCGAGCGCAGATCGGCGAGGCAGGGTTTGGCTGATCGATCTTGACGACACACTGCATGATGCGCAGTCGGCGATCATGCCGAGGATCAATCAGGCGATGACCGAGTATGTCGCGAGGCACGTCGGATTGTCGCTGGCCGAGGCGGGGGCCTTGCGCAGGCGCTACTGGGAGCGCTACGGCGCGACCCTGCTGGGGATGATCATTCACCATCAGGTCGACCCCCACCACTACCTGCGCGAAACCCACCCGTTTCCGGATCTCGAGCGACTGGTCAGACGCAGCAGCAAGCTGGCCCGTGCGCTCGCCCGCTTGCCGGGGCGCAGGGTCATCCTAACCAATGCGCCGTGGGATTACGCGCGCCGGGTGGTACGGTCGCTTGGCATCGCGTCGGTGCTTGAAGGAATCGTTCCCATCGAGACCATGCGCTTTGCTGGGCGGCTGCAGCCGAAGCCCTCGGCGCCGATGATGCGGCGTATCGCCGCCCGACTGCGGGCGCCTGCCTCGCGTTGCACCCTGGTCGAGGATTCGGTGAACAATCTTGCCCGCGCGCGCGCAGCGCGGGTCGCAACCGTACTTGTCACCGGACTCAACGAGTCGCGCCGCCCGCCGCATGCGCGCAGCCGCGCCGGCTCTGCCCGGCCCGCCGGGCTTCAAGTACAATCGATCAGTCACCTCGCGCGGCGTCTGCGTGCTCGCGCCGCCCACTAAGATGGAATCCGCCAAGCCTACCGAATCCGCCGACAGCGCCGGCACCCGACCCAAGCGGGGTGAACGCCGCCTGCAGATCCTGCAGACGCTTGCGGCGATGCTCCAGGAGCCCGGGGGCGAGCGCGTGACGACCGCTGCCCTGGCCGCGCGGCTCAAAGTCTCCGAGGCGGCGCTCTACCGGCACTTTGCGAGCAAGGCGCAGATGTTCGAGGGCTTGATCGAGTTCATCGAATCAACGCTATTTGGCCTCATCAATCAAATCACTTCCACTCACGAAGAGGGCTTGCGCCAGCTGCGCGACATGGTACTGATGCTGGTCACCTTCGCGCAGCGCAACCCCGGCATGACGCGAGTGCTCGTGGGTGACGCGCTGGTGACTGAGGACGACAGGCTGCAGGCGCGCATCAATCAGCTGATCGACCGCGTCGAAGCCTCGCTGCGTCAGGCGTTTCGGATCGCCATCGCGCAGTCGAGCCTGCCAGCCGACTCCGATGCCGGCGCCCGGGCGGCGATTGTGATGGCTTTTGTCCAGGGCCGTTGGTTACGCTTTGCCAAGAGCGGCTTCAAACGCCTGCCGGCCGAAGGCATCGAACAGCAGCTGCCCACCCTGGTCGCCTGAGCGCCCGAGCGACTGAGCGACTGAGCGCATTGAGGCGCCCGCCTGGCTCGTTTTTGCATCGGCGCGATCCCTGCCGGGCGGGCCGTCTAGCCCTTCTTCATTCGGGCCCAGTCGCGTTCGAGCCCCTCGCGAAAGCGTGGGTCCGCGATGGCGATCATGCGTTGCGCGCGCTGCTCGAACGACGCATCACGCAGATCCGCGATGCCCCATTCGGTAATCACGAGATCGGCGTCGCCGCGCCCAAGCGTGACCTGCCCGTTTGCGGTGGCCGAGACGATGCGGCTGCGCTTGCCGTCTCGCGAAGTCGAGGCAAGCGCAACGATGCCCCTGCCTTCTTCCGACAGGCGCGCGCTGCGGGCGAAATCGCCAAGACCGCCCAGGCCGCCGCGCCAGGTCTTGCCGTCATGTTCGGCATTGGCCTGGCCCGTGATGTCGACTTCGAGTGCGGAGTTGATGGCGTGCAGCCGATAGAGCGAGGCGAGTGTTCCCGGGTTGTGCGTGTAAAAGGACGGCTTGATCCTGAACTGAGGATTCTCATGCAGGTGGCGATGGGTGAGGCTCGTACCCCCGACGGTGTTGGTCACCGAAAACCCCGCATCGGTCACCTTGTACGCGTTGGTGATCACACCGGACTCGATCAGTGCGATCGCGCTGTCGCCGATCAGTCCGCTGTGCAGACCCAGATCTCGATGACCGGCGAGTGAACCCAGGACTGCATCCGGCAGGGCGCCTATCCCGGTCTGCACGGTGGCGCGATCGGGGATCACCGATGCAACGAGCTCCGCGATACGGCGCTCGGCGGACTCGGCGACCATGGTTGGCGACTGCACCAACGGGGTCGCAGCGCGTATCGCGAAATCGATACGCAGGGTCTCGCCAAGCGATGCCAGATCCGTGCTCGGCGTGAAAGGCGCGTCGGGATGAATTTCGGCGATCACCAGCCGCGCGTGTCGCGCAGCCGTGACCACGTAATCATTGGCAAGGCCCAGGCTCAGTCGGGTCCCGTCGCGCGATGCGGCGAGCTGTAGCAGCACCACATCGGCCGGGATTCGCCGTGCGCCGAAGGCACGCTCAAGCTCCCGGTAGGGAGTCGGCACGATGCGCGCGAGAGCGCCCGGCTGAGCAGCAAAGCCGCGCGCGGAACCACCCATCATGCCGTAGCCGCCCAGCAGAATATTTGGTGGAAGCTCGCGCGCGAACGTGTCGGATAGCACCGCCCCGAGAAACAGCTCGACCGGTCCCGACAGGGTATCGGCCTGGTCGATCAGCGCGCGGGTGAGCGTAAGCGGCTCGCCACCGGCCTGGCCGACGATGATGTGATCGCCGGGTCGCAGCAGCGACGCAAACGGCGGCAGGTGTTCGGTGATTGGGGGTGGCTTCATGGCGGGCGCAAGTTTGACACCGTCAAGCGCAGCTTGCTAGCCTCGAATACTCAGCAGCGCGCGTGTCGGCGGTCTCGGCTGCGAGCTTGCCGCCACCGATTACGCCCCGCCGATGCCAACTGACCCGCCTCCGACCCCCGCCAGACGCGAGGGGGGCTATGCCGTTGCTGTCCTGGCGATCGCGTTTATTCTCAATTTCACCGGCCGCGGCATTGCGGACGCCCTGGCCGCGTTCGTGCTGCCGCTCGAGGCTGAATTCGGCTGGCGACGAAGCGCGTTGACCGGCGTATTTGCGACCTACATGCTGGTAAGCGGGCTCGCCGCGCCGGTGGCGGGTTTTGTCTTTGATCGGTTCGGGCCTCGCGCGATCTATTGCTCGGGGCTTTTTCTTCTGGGCGCTGCTGCACTCGTCGCAGGTTTTGCGCAGTCGCTTTGGCAGATCTACCTGGGAGCCGGTGTCCTGATGGGGGCGGGCAGCGCTGCGACAGGCATGGTGTGTGCGACTACGCTGATCGCGCGTTGGTATCGAACGCGGCTCACCACAGCGATCGCGATCGCCTATGCGGGTGCGGGGTGCGGTGCGCTGGTGCTGCTGCCGGTTGCGCAGTCGCTCATTGACGCATGGGGTTGGCGCACCGCCTGGATGGCGATGGCGACCCTGCCCCTGGTCGCTGGCCCGCTTTGTCTGGCGCTGCCCTGGCGCAAGCTAGCTCAGCCGCCCGCCGCACCTGCCGTGCAGCCGCGCCTTGCCCAATCCGACGCGGCGGGACCCTCGGGTGCGGTGGCCCCCGGGACGATGGCAGCCGGGGCGACAGTAGCTGGGACGGCAGTAGCTGGGACGGCAGCTGAGGGGACGGCAGCTGAGGGGACGGCAGTTGAGGGGACGAGGGCTCACGGGGCCGAGG
>CAZZKA010000114.1:7487-10904 GCA_964654745.1 uncultured Bordetella sp.
GGGACGGCAGCTGAGGGGACGGCAGTTGAGGGGACGAGGGCTCACGGGGCCGAGGCGCACCTGCCTGCTGACCGCCTGGGCGCGCTGCGAGCCGCGTGGGCCGACCCTTGTTACTGGCAGCTCGCGCAAATATTTTTCTTCACCGCGCTCGCCTCCTACCACGTTACGCCGCAGGTCGTTGCCATGCTGATTGAGAGCGGCATGAAGCCCATCGTCGCTGCCTCGGCCTATGGCTTTGCGGGCCTTTTGTCGACGGTTGGAATCATCGGTGCGGGTTGGCTTGGTGATCGACTCGGGCACCAGCGGGCAGGCCTTGCCTCGTTCGTGTTGACCGCCTCGGGCCTCGCGGGCCTGCTATGGGTCGCACTGCGCGGTGCGCCCCTGGGACTCATCATTTATGTCGTGGGTTTTGGCCTCGCTCAGGGCGCGCGCGGACCCATTGTCTCGATGTTGTCGAATCGGATTTTCGCCGGCCCCGCTGCGGCAACGATCTATGGAACGATTTACGCGCTCATGGCGCTCGGAGCTGCGATCGGCGCGTGGACCGGCGGGCTGCTCCACGACCTGAGCAATGCCTATTGGCCGCTGGTGGCGGCGGGTCTTGCATTGATCGGACTTGCCGCGCTGCCCTTTCGGTCCGCAAGTGCGCTGATGGTGCGATCAGGAGCGCTGACCGGTCCGCGTGCGCGCGGCTAGGCCTGCGCGCGATAGGCCGCGCATACCGGACAGTTTGGGTCGCGGGCGAGCGTGATGCTGTCGATGTTCAAACCGCGCGAATCCACGAGTAGCAGCCTTCCCGTGGCGGGCTTACCGAATCCGCCGATTAGCTTGAGCGCTTCGGCAGCCTGCATCGTTCCGATGATGCCGGTGAGCGGTGCAAAGACGCCCATCACCGCACAGCGCACTTCGTCGACAGCTTCGCTTTCGGGGAAGACGCAGTGGTAACACGGTGATGCGTCTGCCCTCGGGTCGAACACCGCGAGTTGCCCGTCAAACCTTATCGCTGCGCCCGATACGAGCGGCACCTGGGCCCGGAAGCAGGCGCGATTGACGGCGTGACGGGTGAGGAAGTTGTCGCTGCAGTCGAGCACAACCGAGCTTTGTGCGACAAGGTCATCAAGTAGCGCGCCTGCCAGATGCTCGGCAATCGTCACAACCTGGGTTTCGGGGTTGATCTCGGCGAGCGTGGCGCGTGCTGAGTCGACCTTGCGCGAGCCTATCGAGTGCTCGCGATGCAGGATTTGCCGCTGCAGGTTGCTCGCATCGACGGTATCGCCGTCGGCGATGACGAGCTTGCCAACCCCGGCTGCGGCAAGATAGAGCGCCGCGGGCGAGCCCAGGCCTCCCGCCCCGACGATCAGGGCGGAAGATTCGAGAAACCGTGTCTGCGCTTCAACCCCGACCTCATCGAGCAGGATGTGGCGGCCGTAGCGCAGCAGCTGCCGGTCGTCCATGCTGCAACGGTCTGCGATCAGCGCGGTGGTTGCGCGGACCCGGTTTCGCCGCCCGCTGCGGCGGACTCCGGGGCTCGCGGCTTGGCCGTGGTAACCGGCAGACCCTTGAGGTGATTGAGAGCCTGCTGCAGCTGATAGTCGTCCGCCGAGCCGAATTCAATGGGTTTGCGGTCGCGGGCGCGATCGTTCTCGGGCGTGGGTTTGGGCGTGCCGGAGGGACGCTCCTGCTCGCGGGCGTTGGAAAGATGCCGATTGAGATCGGCCTCGCGCAGGCGGAAGCTGCTCAAGTCGCCCTCGGGCGTCTCCTCCACCAGAAAGTCCGGTTCGATGCCGCGCGCCTGAATCGAACGGCCATTGGGCGTGTAATAGCGCGCCGTGGTGAGCTTGATCGCAGTCGAACTCGATAGCGGCAGGATTGACTGGACTGAGCCCTTGCCAAATGTCTGCGTGCCGAGAACCACCGCGCGCTTGTAGTCCTGGAGCGCGCCGGCGACGATCTCGGAGGCTGAAGCCGAGCCACCATTGACGAGCACCACCATCGGAACTTTTTTCGCGGCAGACGGCACGCGCGCGACGTAATCTTCGCGGCTGCCACGCAGATAGTCCTCGGGCGTTGCCGAGTATTTACGCCGTGCGTCCTCGGTACGGCCTTCGGTAGTGACGACCGTGACCTTGGGCGGGAGGAAAGCGGCCGAAACGCCCACGGCGCCGTGCAGCAGTCCACCCGGGTCGTTGCGCAGATCGAGCACCAGACCCTTGCCGATTGCGCCCTGACGGTCGAGTGTGTCGAGATGGCGCACCAGCGTCTCGACCGTGTGCTCCTGAAACTGCGTGATGCGCACATAGCCTATGCCCGGCTCGATCACGCGCGAGCGCACCGATTGCACGCGTATCACATCGCGCACGATCGAGATCACGATCGGGCGGGTTTCACCCTTGCGTGAGAGGGTAAGGGTGATCGAGGTCTTGGGCTTGCCGCGCATCAGCTTGACCGCGTCGTTGAGCGCCATGCCCTTGGTCGACTTGTCATCAATGCGCACGATGAGGTCGCCCGCCTTGACTCCCGCGCGGGCTGCCGGCGTGTCCTCGATCGGCGAAATCACTTTGATGAAACCGTCCTCGGTTCCGACCTCGATACCCAGGCCGCCGAACTCACCTTGCGTTCCGACCTGCAGTTCGCGAAACGCGTCTGCGTCGAGATAAGCTGAATGCGGATCCAGTCCGGAGATCATCCCGCTGATCGCTTCGGTGATCAGCTTTTTGTCTTCGACCGAATCGACGTAGTTGGCCTTGATCGCGCCAAATACATCGGAAAACTGGCGCAGCTCTTCCAGGGGTAAGGTTGCGCGCTGACTGCGTTGTGCGAGCGCGGTCAGGCCGACGCTCACCAGAATGCCGGCGATCGCTCCGACCAGAATCAATCCGACAGATTTGAGTCTCGACTTCATGAGGTGTCCTGCAGGCCCTGGGCCGCGCTGACGAGTGTCGTTACGGCGCTTGAAAGGCAATGTCTCAGTATAAACCCGCGCCGCGCGCGCGGCGCAGTTAAAGGCCCATCAGCCGGCGGGCGGCGGCAATGCGGTGTTGCTTGCGCGCCCCGGCGGCAATTCGCTGACCGCGGGGCTCGACCCTCGCGGCCCGTGGTCAGCGTTTCGCCGCCTTGCCCTGTGCGGCCACCGCCGCCATCGCCGCCGCGATCTCGGCGGCATCGCCCAGGTAGTAGCGCCGCAGCGGCCGCAGCCGGTCGTCAAACTCGTAAACCATCGGGCGCGCTGTCGGAATGTTGAGGTTGACGATCTCGTCTTCGGGGATGTCTTCAAGGTACTTGATGAGGGCCCGCAGCGAGTTGCCGTGTGCAGCGACCAGAGGGCGCCGTCCTTCGCGAAGCGCCGGCGCCATCATCTGCTCCCAAAACGGCGCGACGCGGGCAACCGTGTCCTTGAGGCACTCGGTACGCGGGATG
>CAZZKA010000115.1:0-10830 GCA_964654745.1 uncultured Bordetella sp.
ACAGCCCGAAAACCAGGGTTGCCGGCGGCAGCACCGTCCTAACGGCGCCAGAAGGCAGCGGTAAACACCGCAAAAAACGACAGCAACTCGAGCCGGCCGGCTAACATCGCAAGAGACAGCACGATCGCCTGAAAGTCCGACAGGGCGCTGAAATTTTCAGCAGGCCCGAAGCGCCCCAGCGCAGGCCCAAGGTTGTTGACGGCGGCGACCACCGCTGACAGCGCCGAGATGAAGTCGACGCCCGTAAAAAGCAGGACAAAGGTGAGCGCGATCTGCGTGGCGCCCCAGAGGAGCATGAAACCCAGGACGGCAAAAATCACCCGGTTTTCTACCGTGTTGCCGTTGATCGTCAGCGGCATCACGGCGTGTGGATGGATGAGGCGTCGCAACTCGCGGCCAGCCTGCTTGACGAGGATTAGCGCGCGGACCATCTTGATCCCGCCGCCGGTCGATCCGGCCGACGATGCGACACAGGCCAGAAATACCATCCAGAGCGGCGCAAACACCGGCCAAAGGGAATAGTCATCGGTCATGAACCCCGTTGAAGTCGCAACCGAAATCGTATTGAAGGCGCCGAAACGAAGCGCCTCAAGCGGTGTATCGAAGGTGCCCTGCCAGAAAAGAAGGGCGCTCAAACCGAGCGCGCTCATGAGGATCAGAGTGAGCGAGGCCGAGGCTTCGAGGTCGCGCAGGTAAACCCGCGCAGAGCGCTCGCGCACCGCAAGAAAGTGCGTGGAGAAATTGATTGTCGAGAGCAGCATGAAGGCCGACAGTACAACCTCGATCCGTAGCGAATCGAAGCTGCCAATGCTCGCATCCCGCGTGGAAAAGCCGCCAAGCGAGACCGTCGACAGTGCATGGCAGGCCGCATCAAACACCGGCATACCTGCGGCCCAGAGGGCTAGCGCGCAAAGCAGCGTGAGCAGCACATAGCCCACCCACATGTACTTGGCGGTCTGGGTGATGCGCGGGGTAAGCTTCCCCTCCTTCATCGGCCCAGGAGTCTCGGCCCTGAAGAGTTGCATGCCGCCGACCCCGAGAAGCGGAAGCACGGCAACGACCATCACGATAATCCCCAGGCCGCCGATCCACTGAAGCGTGTGCCGCCAGAGATTGACTGAGGGCGCGAGCACATCCAGGCCGGCGAGCACCGTCGCGCCCGTTGTCGTGAGCCCCGACATCGACTCCATGAACCCATGCGCGAGCGATAGATCCGGACGGGCAAGCAGCAGCGGCGGCATGGCCGCCACCGTAACGACCAGCCACCCCGAGACCACCAGAAGCGCGCCGTCGCGCGGCTGTAACTCGCGGCGCGCATTCCGAGTGGCAAGCCACGCGCTGAGTCCGATCGCCATGCAGCCGAGCGCCGAACCCGCAAAAGCCCAGTGCATGCCATCGGCCATCACGATGGATACCACCAGCGAGGGCACGAAAGCCGCCGAAAACATCATGAGAAGGCTCGCGAGCACTGGCGCGACAACGAGCAGTCGAACCACGTCAGAAGAACCCGACGCCAACCTGGAAGAGCTTCTCCACTTTGGGCAGAAGCCGCTTGTTGCTCATGAAAACGATGACATGGTCCTCCGGCTGAATCACCGTATCGTGATGCGCCATGATCACCTCATAGCCGCCGGCATCGTCAGGCGCGAGCGGGTCCGCCGGGGCGCGGGCGCGCACGATCGCGCCGATCATTGCGCCTTGCGGCAAATCGATCTGTTCGATGCGGCGGCCGATCACTCGCGAGGATTTGGCATCACCATGGGCGATCGCCTCCAGTGCTTCAGCGGCGCCTCGCCGAAGCGAATGCACCGCGGCGACATCGCCCCGGCGAACGTGCTTGAGCAGCTGGCCGATGGTCGCCTGCGCGGGCACGATCGCCACATCGATGCGATTGCCCTCCACCAAATCCGCGTAGGCCTGCCGATTGATGAGCGAGATGGTTCGCCGCGCACCCATCCGCTTGGCGAGCATGCACGACATGATGTTGTTCTCGTCATCGGAGGTCAGTGCGACGAAGAGGTCCATCTCGTCGACGCCCTCCTCGGCAAGCAGATCCTCATCGGTACAGTCGCCATTGAGGACCAGAGATTGGCCGGCATCGAGCTGCGAGGCGAGGTAGTTGCAGCGCAGCCGGTGTGCCTCGATGATCTTGACCTGATAGCCCGGCCCGAGTCCGCGCGCAAGGCGCAGCCCGATGTTGCCGCCTCCTGCGATCATGATCCGACGCACCGGCTGATCCATGCGGCGCAGATCCGACAGCGCGGTGCGGATGTGTTCAGCCGCCGCGAGAATGAAAACCTCGTCTCCGGCCTGGATCAGGGTATCGCCCTCCGGAGCGATAGCTCGGTCGCCCCGAAAGATCGCCACAATGCGCATGTCGATGCTCGGATGCGCTGCGCGAAGATCGCGGATCGGATGCGATACCAGCGGCCCGCCCTCATAGGCGCGCACCGCGATGAGGCTCGCCCGGCCGCCGGCAAATTCGAGCACCTGTAAGGCCTCGGGAAACTCGATCAGCTTCATGATGTAGTCGGTCACCGTCTGCTCAGGGCAGATCAGGTGGTCCACCTGGAAGCCATCCTCGCCGGTAATCTCGGGGTGCTCGAGAAACTCGGGCGCGCGTATGCGTGCGATTCGGGTGGGGATATTGAAGAGCCTTGCCGCAAGCTGACATGCCACCAGGTTGGTTTCGTCACGCGCTGCCGTTGCAATCAGCATGTCGGCGTCTTCAGCGCCTGCCTGCCGCAGCACCGGAGGGTGGGTGCCGTTGCCGGCCAGGGTTCGCAAATCCAGCCGATCCTGCAGCGCAGCGAGTTCCACCACATCGGTATCGACGACCGTGATGTCGTTGCGCTCGGAGACCAGGCTCTCGGCCACCGAAGCGCCGACTCGGCCCGCACCAAGAATGATGATCTTCAATTGGACGCTTTGCGCCAGACGCCGCGCGAGAGATCAATGCCGAGTTGCTTGAGCTTACGGTAGAGATGGGTGCGCTCCAGCCCGGTTCGCTCTGCGACCCTCGTCATGCTGCCCTGCTCACGCAACAGGTGGTGTTCAAAATACGCCCGCTCAAAGGCATCTCGCGCATCACGAAGCGGCGCATCAAGCGGCAACTCCCGCAGCAGCAGCCGCGCCGCCTGCGAGTCGCCTGCGGCCGAAGGGCCGGGCGCGGGCGCGGACACCTCGCCAGCCTGCCCGGGCTCAGCGCCACGCACGGTAGCCGGATCGGCCGGCGCGGCACCCGCCGTCTGCGCGAGCGCCGTGGTGGCGGCTGCGGGAGCCGCAGCCGACGCCGGTGCGAGACGCGCTGTTGCGCCTGCCGGTGCCGGCCGCGAGAGCCCGATCTGCACCGCGCGAAGGAGCTTTTGTAGCGTAATCGGCTTTTCAAGGAAGTCGCAGGCGCCTATGCGCGCCGCTTCGGCAGCCGTATCAACGGTGGCATGACCCGACATCATGATGACGGGCATGGTGAGCCGTCCCCGCGCGGCCCACTCCTTGAGCAGCGTAATACCGTCGGTATCAGGCATCCAGATATCGAGGAGTACCAGATCGACCGATTGGCTCTCTCGAATCTCGCGCGCGCGCTGCGCGCTCTCGGCAAGGAGCACCGCGTGACCCTCGTCGCCCAGAATCTCGGACAGCAGTTCGCGGATGCCGATTTCGTCATCGACTACGAGAATCTCGGCCATTCAGCTCACTCTCTAGGCGGGGGTTGCGGTGTTCATCCGGGGATTTTCCCCGCTTTTTGCGATTTTCGTAAATAGCACGGCTACCTGCGCGCCGGCCACCTCGCCGGTGGCATCGGTCTGATTGCCAAGCTCTATGCGCGCATTGTGCTCGTCGATGATCTTTTTAACGATGGCCAGGCCAAGCCCGGTGCCGCGCGGCTTGCTCGTCGCATAGGGCTCAAACGCTCGCGCGAGCATCGAGGGCGCAAAGCCCGGGCCGTTGTCGCGCACGACCAGGCGGACGGCAGGCGTGTCCTCAGCGAGCTCAACCAGCCCGGTCATTACCTCTATTCGGGGCCGCGCTTGTTTCTCGGTAGCCTCGATCGCATTGCCGATCAGATTGAGGATGACCTGGCGCAGCTGGGCGGCATCACCCAGGATATCGGGGCAATTGTCAGCCAGCTCCACGTGGAGTCGGACATTGCCCGCATAAAGCGGCTCGATTTCCTCGATCAGCCGGTTGAGATCAAGCCGTGCAAGGCGGGCGGCCGGCAGCCGGGCATAGTCGCGAAACTCATCGACAAGGTGTTTGAGCGCACTTACCTGCTCGACGATGGTCTGAGAACCTCTCACCAGCAACTCGGCATCCGCCCCCGCGAGCTTGTCGTGAAGCCGCGCGCGAAGGCGCTCGGCAGAGAGCTGGATCGGAGTGAGCGGATTCTTGATTTCGTGCGCGAGGCGGCGCGCGACCTCGGCCCAGGCGACGGTGCGTTGCGCTGAAATCACCTCAGTGAGGTCGTCAAAGACGATCACAAATCCCTCTCCGGGCAGCATCGAGCCGCGGACGAGGAGCGTCTTGCCCGAGGCCCAGGCAACCGGGCGGGGCTGGCCCGCATCGGACAGCGGCAGCACGAACTGGCGCTGCCAGCTTCCCGTGGAGCTCGCCTGCAGCTCGATGAAGGCCTGGCGGATCTCGTCGGCAAAGGGCGCAAGGGGAATGACCGCGGCAACCGGCCGACCGAGACTCGCTTCAAGCGAGACGCCCAGAATACGCTGCGCCCCGGGGTTGACCAGCGTCAGTCGCCAACGCGCATCAAGCACCATCACGCCAGCGGTTAGGTTGGCCAGCACGCTCACCAGGCGGGCGTGCGCCTGCTCGATTTCACGTCGGTTGCGCTCGACCAGGGTGCGCGCGTCTTCAAGCTGTCGCGTCATCTCGTTGAAGGACTGCGTGAGAACGCCCAGCTCGTCTCGCCCGGCATACGCCTTGACCGGACGGAAATCGCCCCCCGCCACCGCTCGCGTTCCGGCGGCAAGCATAGAAAGCGGACCCGCCAGCCAACCCGACAACAGAAAGGCTGCCGCCACAGCAGAAAATACCGTCAGCAGAAAAATGAGCGTCAGCGTCACGCTGAAGATGCGCGAAAGGCTCTCTCTGGAGAGCGAAAGCTGCTGAAAATCGCGCCGGCCCTGCTCGAGCGCCTCGGTATGCTCGGCCAGCGCTATCGGGACCTCCTGCACCAGCTGCAGAAAGGCGCCGTCCTCCAGCCGCGGCCCCTCGGCGTTGATCGGAACGATGACACGCATGAGCAGACCGCGAAACGACTGTCCGGCCACCTCGCGGGTTTCGATGGCGGAAAAAAAACGCGACAGCCGCGCCTGACGCATCGCAGCGGGAGAGGGCAGATCGGGAACGAGCGCGGACAGTCGGCCGCCCACCGCAACGAGGAGGCTGCGGTTGCCGCTCACAACAAGCGCCTCCTGGACATCGAGCTGCTCGCGCAGGCGGTTGAGCGCCGCGGTCCAGTTGGCTGGCGATGTATCGCTGAGCGCGACCGACATGGAACGCGCCTTGTAGACGAGATCGGATAGCTGGGCATCGAGGGTTGCTCGCCCCAGGCTGAGCCCCGACTCGAGCGCACGCTCGACCGGTACGGCAAACCACGACTCGACTGAGCGGCCCAAGAACTGGACCGAGACGAGATAGATGAGCGCAACCGGCACCACCGTCATCAGGGTGAACGAGAGCGCAAGTCGCGCCATCAACCGCGAGCCGAACAGGCCTCGGCGGTAGCGCTTGACCAGGCGCCGGATCAGTTCGGCAACCAGCGCAAGGAGCGCGAGCGCCACCACGCCGGTCGCGATCAGGAGTGCCGGGTAATGGCTTTCAAAGAGCCCGGTGTTGGCGGTCGCACCCGCAAGCAGCACGAGCAGAACCACGGCCACCGCAACCGAAATGATCAGCGCAAAGCGCAGCAGGCGCCCTACGGCGCGCTTTTCGCTATCGAGGGTAGCGTTAGACTCGATCGGGTCCATTCGACCTGGGGATTCCACTCTCGGTTGGTGAGGGCGTCTACCTGAAAGGGGCGTGGCAAATGACTGGTATCGAGTCGCAGACGGATCTGCGCCAGATAGTCGCCCGCAGCCGGGGGGTCGGGGAAATCGATGCGCCAGTTTCGCACCTGCGCAAGTGCCGCCAGAGCGCTGTCAAGCGAATCGAAGGTAAGCGCCTTGCCGTCCTCGCGCACGACGCGAAACTCCCTGGCGAGCGCGTGATGGGACAGGCGAAGCGCGACCGAGTGCTGAGCAACCCGCTGGTCCCACCAATACCACCGCGGCCGGAACAGCTCAAACTCGAGCGAAAAGACCAGCGCCACGCCGCGAGTCACCGCCTCCTCAAGGCGTGCGCTCCGAGGAGGCTCGACATCGGCCGACACCACCAGGGCCCGACCGTCGATGCTGCGCTCAATGCGCACCGACTGCGCGTCGGAGGCGGGTACCGGCGTGGTGAAGGTGGTCGCGACGAGGAGCGCGGCCAATGCAGCAAGTGCGGCAAGCGGCCGGCCCATCAGCAGCGCTTTCGGAACAGGCAGTAGTAGAACCCGTCGTGGTCTCGTTGCGCCAAACGCACAGGCAGCAACTGAAGGCCCGGGCGCTTCAAGGTTGCCTCTTCTTCGGGCAGGGCGATTTCAGAGGCATCGGCATGGTCTTGCAGAAAACTTCGGGCAACATCGGCGCCTTCGGCATCGAACACCGAACAGGTGACATAGAGCAATTTACCACCCGGAGCAAGGAGCGGCCAAAGCTTGTCGAGCAGTCGTCGCTGCGATTGCGCAAATGTCGCGAGATCGCTACGGCGGCGCAGCCATCGGGCATCCGGGGCACGGCGCACGATGCCCGAGGCGGTGCAGGGTGCATCCACGAGAATTCGATCGAAGGGTTCACCGTTCCACCACCGCTGCGGCTGAGCGGCGTCGTCACAGACGAGCTCGGCCTCGAGCGAGAGCCTCGCAAGCCCCTGCGCCATGCGCTCAAGCCGCTCTGGGTCGATCTCGACTGCGGTGAGCCGGATCGGTTCGCGCTCCAGAAGATGCGCGCTTTTGCCGCCAGGGGCTGCGCACGCATCGAGGACTCGCTGGCCGGGCGCGACATCGAGCCACAGGGCAGCGCGCTGCGCGCCTTCGTCCTGGACCGACACCCAACCTGCAGCCCAGCCCGGCAACTCGTGAACCGAACACGCAGGCGCCACGATAACCGCGTCTGTCCCTACCCTGCGGCCCTCCATCCCAAGCGCTGCGAGGCGGCCGAGGTAATCATCGGCATCGGTGTGCCTGCGGTTGATCCGCAGGGTAAGCGGCGGCGGCTCGGCTGCCGCTTCTAGTATCGCCTGCCATTGCCCAGGATGATCGCGGCGCAAGGCTTCGATCCACCACCTCGGGTGGTTCCATCTGCCCTCCGGGTCCGCACGCGCCTGTTCGAGCAGGCGCTTCGGCTCGCGCAGAAAGGCCCGCAGCGTGGCATTGAGGAATCCGGCTGCAGCGCGGGTGCGCGGATCGGAGCGAGCCGCCTCGACGGTCTGATCGACGATTGTGGCCTCGCGGCGGCGAGGCTCAATCAACTGAGAAAACCCTAGCCACTGCAGCGCCGCCACCGCCGGCGTCGGCTCACGCGGGCTCAGCAGCTGCGACAGCGCGCGGCAAGTCCCCAGTTGACGCGCTGCATGACTCGCCATGTCGCGCACGGCAGAGGCCGATGCCGCGGGGATGTCGAGCGTTCGATACGCCCGCGCAAGCGCCGCATCAAGCCGTTGCCCGGTGGCGAGCGCCTCGAGCGCCTGGGCAGCCGCGCGCTGCTCGAGCGAAAGCGCTGAACGCAGGCCCGGCGCCATCAGGGGCCGGTGTGAATAAAGCGATCACCCGCGGCAATCGGGCGGCCGCGCAGGAACTCCGCTGCAGTCTGGCGCCGAGCGCCCGCCCGCTGCAACTCAAGCAAAGCCAGCCGCCCCTGCCCGCAGGCGACTTCAAGCGCACCGGAGTCCATGCGCACCGGCACGCCCGGATCGGCGCCGCCCGCTGCGATCGGTTGGGCCCGGGCGGCCCAGATCTTGATCGGCTCATGCGGGCGGCTTGCGAGCGCGCTCACACAGCCGGGGCTGGGATCGAAGGCTCGGATACGGTCCGCAAGGCGTTGCGCCGACTCGTTCCAGTCAAGGTGCGCGTCTGCGCGACGAATCTTGGCTGCATAGGTGATTCCGGCGGAAGGCTGCGGCTCGGGGTGGAGCAAGCCGCGCGAGAGATCCTCGAGCGTCTCGACGGCAAGCTGAGCGCCAAGCTCGGCGAGCCGGTCATGGAGGCGCCCCCCGGTTTCATCCGGCCCGATCGGCAGCGCACGGCTTCGCAGCATCGGACCGCTGTCGAGACCGGCATCCATCTGCATGATCGTGATGCCGGTGTGCCGGTCGCCGGCTTCGATCGCACGCTGAATCGGCGCAGCCCCGCGCCACCGCGGCAGGAGCGAGGCATGCACGTTGATGCAACCCAACCGCGGAATATCCAACACGGCCTGCGGGAGGATGAGGCCATAGGCAACCACCAACATCAGGTCGGCGCCGACCGCACGCAACAAGGCTAGCGCCGCCTCATCTCGCAAGCTCGCGGGTTGGGCGATCTCGAGCCCGAGCGCCTGCGCGCGGGTCTTGACCGCCGGCGCGAGCAGTTTTTGCCCGCGACCTGCCGGCCGGTCGGGCTGGCAGACAACGAGCGCAAGCTCGTGCCCGGCGGCGGCCAGCGCGTCGAGCACGCTCACCGAAAAAGCCGGCGTTCCGGCAAAAATGATTCGCAAGCGAAAAATCTCCCGTCGTTCACCGAACTGGGTCGCCCCGAGCGACGGCGCGACGGCCCGCGTGCCGCGGGACGGTGCGCGCAGGTCAGGCGGCGTCGCGCTCCTGCTTGACGAGCTTGGCGCGGATACGGCTTTGCTTGAGGCGCGAGAGGTGCTGCACGAACACCTTGCCGTCAAGGTGGTCGATCTCGTGCTGCAGGCAGACCGCGAGCAAGCCCTCGGCGTGCAGCGTGAACGACTCGCCCAGGGCATTGAGCGCCCGCACGGTCACCGCCGCCGGCCGCTCGACCTGCTCAAACACTCCGGGAACCGACAGGCAGCCTTCTTCGTGCTCGGCGAGCTCACCGGTCGCGGCGAGGATTTCGGGGTTGATGAAAACCTGCAGCGCGTCACGCGTTTCGGATAAATCGATAACGATCACGCGCTGATGGACATCGACCTGCGTGGCGGCAAGCCCGATGCCGGGCGCGGCATACATGGTCTCGGCCATATCGCGCACGAGCTCGCGAATGCTCTCGTCGACCTGCGAAACGGGCTGAGCAACCTGCGCGAGGCGCGGGTCGGGGTAGCGAAGAATGGTTCTCACGGCCATCCTGGAATGCTACCGCCCGGCTTGCCCTGGTCGCAAGTTGCCCCGGCCCGCGCTCGGTCCTCTGCGGGTCGCAACGCGCGCCACCGCGCTGGAAGGGCGAAGGGTTGATCCGGCCCGCCGCTGCGCTAGCCGCCAGAGTCTGTCCCGCAGGGGGCTTCAGAGGGGTCCGCCAGCCCGGCCGACCCGCTCGCTCGTCTGATAGCCCCGCCCATCGGGCTTGGCCATCCGGCCTAGGGCGAAGAAGACCGCACCAGGCAGAGCCTCGCATGCTCGGCACGCTGAACAGCCACCCACCTCCCGCGCAACCCCGATCAACTCAAGGAGTCACGCGCCGTGAACCCCGCTGCATCCCCGAGATTCTTCGCCGCGCCCGGCAAAGCAGACGAGCCCGCTTTCAGCCTCTCGCGTCATCACGCACGCGAGTCCGCTGCGCGCCGCTCCGAAGCCCCCGCCTGCTGCGCCTGCCCGACTACCTCGGCGGTCCCGTTGCCCGGCAAGCGCTCCTTCGATGACCCCGATTGGTGCGCCGACGCGGCGGCTCCGCGCGGCTGCATGCGCGCCTGGCTCGAGCTTTTCCACACCGATCAGCTCGGCGCATCGGGCATCGAACGGCTTCGTCTTCGGTTCGGCGGCGCCTGTGCCGCCCTCGCTGCGCCACCGGAGCCGCTGCTTGAGGTTCTGGGTCCGGCCAGGGCGGGCCGGCTCCTTGCCGACGACCCGGTGCGCCAGCGCGCCGTGCAACGCTCGCTCGAGTGGGCCGACATCCCGGGTAACCATCTGATCGCGCGCAGCGACCCGCGCTACCCTGATGCGCTCACGATGCTCGCGGACCCGCCGCCTGTCCTCTTCGTGCAGGGCCATCCCGAGATCCTGAGCATGCCGGCGCTTGCCCTGGTCGGCAGCCGCCACGCGAGCCGCGACGGCCTCGCCTGCGCACGCTCGCTCGGCACAAGCTTTGCCGATGCAGGCCTTGTGATCACGAGCGGGCTCGCAGCCGGTATCGATAGCGCGGCCCACGAGGGCGCGCTCGCAGCCCGCGGCCTGACTGCCGCGGTGATCGGGACCGGGGTCGATCGCATTTACCCCATCGCCAACCGGCGCCTGGCGCGGGCCATCTCGGACAATGGCGCAATCCTTTCCGAGCTTCCCCTCGGAAGCGACCCCCTACCCCATCATTTTCCACGGCGCAACCGCCTCATCGCCGCGCTGTCGGCGGCAACCGTCGTCGTACAGGCTGCGCGGTTTTCCGGTTCGCTCATCACCGCCCGATTGGCCGCCGAATATGGCCGCGAAGTGATGGCCTTCCCCGGCTCTGTGCACTCACCGCTCAGCAAGGGCTGCCATCAGCTGATCCGCGAGGGGGCGGCCCTGGTCGAAGACGCCACCGAGATCGCCGCCCTCGTGGCGAAGAAGCAGGTGCTGCTGTACCAGCGGCAGCAACAGCGCAAG
>CAZZKA010000116.1:0-10806 GCA_964654745.1 uncultured Bordetella sp.
CGTAGGCGCCGATCGCCATGAAGGCCGCATGCCCGAGCGACACTTGTCCCGTGTAACCGGTGAGCACCATGAGCCCAAGGCTCGCGAGGCAAAGAATGAAGAGATACGTCACTTCGCCCACGAAGAATTTCGGCAGAAAATGCGGCGCTGCCGCCAGCAGCGCAAGCAAAAGGCCGTAGCTCACATACTCCGAGCGATAGCGCAGCAGGCGCAGGCCGTCGCGGTAGGAGGTGTCGTAGCGAAAACGCATGTTCGCCTCAGACTCTGCGCCCGTGGGCTTCGCCGAGCAGCCCCCTGGGCCAGATCACCAGCACTGCGATCAGCACCAGATAGGCCGCGACATCCTTGCTGCCATCAGGAAGATAAACTCCGGAGAGCTGCTCAATCACCCCGATCAGAATGCCGCCCACGATCGCGCCCGGGACGCTGCCAAAGCCCCCTAGTACCAGGGCTGCGAGCGCCTTGAGCACGACTACCCAAAGACCAATGTCGACCAGCGCCACGGGAGCAAGAAGCAGCCCGCAGACCGCTGCCACAGCACCTGCTGCAGCCCACACGAGCGACGATAAAGCCTTGACCCGAATACCGTTCAAATAGGCCGCGAGCTGATTCTGAGAAGCCGCCTGGATCGCAAGGCCAAGCCGCGTTCGCCCGAGAAACCAGAAAAGAGCGGCCGTCACCGCCAACGCCACAGCAAGGATCACGAGGTTGAGGTCATTGATCACGAGTGGCCCGATCTGGGTGCGCCCCGAAAACGGCGTCTCAAAGCGACGCGAATCCGGGCCGAAGATCATGCTCACTGCGCCCCGGATCATGAATGCGACGGCAATCGTCAGCATCACGCCGGCAAACTGCGGCTGTCCCGCGATACGCCGCAACAACTGCCTGTCGAGCGTCCAACCCAGGAGCGCTGCAAAACCTATCACCGCAGGTATCGCAAGCCAGAAAGGCCATCCCGCGCCAGCGATCAGCGCCCACCCCACGAAGGCAGACGCCATCAATACGTCCCCGTGCGCGAAGTTGAGGACCTCGGTCGCCTTGTAGGTGAGCACCAGACCGAGCGCAACCAACGCGTAAATCGAACCGATCGCAACGCCGTTGATGACGAGCTGAAGAAACTGCACAACCGACGAATCCATCAGGCGTCAATCCACTGCCTGGGGAACGGCATGAAAAACCCGACAGTGGAAAAGGCGTGGGCTACCAGCCACGCTTCAGGCGCTCGGCGCTCACCCAGGTCGCATGAAAGCCGTTAGGCACCCGACCGGGTACACGGATCCTGGCAACCGGGCCTCGGCTGATATCGCGCGCATCAAAGACCGTGCAGTACGAGGCGCCGGTCTGCATGTCGTTCATAAAGCCAACCAGGTAACCATCGTCCTCGGCCGTCATGCGGTCGGCGGGTGCGAAAGGCGCCTCGCTCCACCAGCGGTGGGGCCCCTCGTGATAAACCTGGCAGGCACCGCTATGGAGATCGTAACGGGCGAAACCGCCAAAACGAGGCTCCTCCGGCCGCTGTACCCGCCCCATCAGCAGGTGCCACGAGTAGCGCGTACGTACGCCCTGCATGGTTGAATTGATCACCGGGAATTCGGTATTGATGAAGTCATCGAGGACTCGCTCTCGCGTGCGTCCGGTGCGCAGATTGAATCGCCACTCATAAAACATGCAATCGTTATCGAGTTCGGCAAAGTATCGGGGTACCTTGGCAGCATCGATCATCCCATCGGATCGGCGTGGAAAGCGGAAAGGCGTTCCGGTCATAACGATCTCGGTTCCGCCCTGGCCGTCATCCTCTTCCCAGGCGTTGGAGACGTGGTAAATGTAGATGGGATCGGCCTCGAACCAGCGGATCTGATCGGGCGTACCGTGGCGCGGCACGATGCCAAATCGCGAGGGCATCTGCTCGTAGAAACGCAATTTGTGTCGCCCCGCAGCAAACGCGTCCATGTCGTAGAAGAGCGGCAGATCATGGAGGATGGAGTAGTGGGTCGTGATTGCCATGTCGTGAGGCAGGCGCGGGCCGGGCAGTTGGACCGGCATGAAGGTGTTCAGCTTGCCGTGCCGGTCCATCACACCGTAATGCATGTACGGCGATTCCTTGCCATAGGCAAAGAAAAGAAACTCGCCAGTCCGCTCATCGACTTTGGAATGCGCCGAAATTGGCAGATCGCGAAGTCGCGGATCCAGCGCGAGCGGACCGATGGTCGACAGATCGCGCGGATTGCAGCGGTAAACGGCGCCGCCGAGATACCACATCGTGACCAGGTCGCCCGCGAAAAACTTGACATCGGTGTTTGACGTGTTTTTGAGCGGCTGCCCGGGTCGGTCACGGCGAGGGGGATCCTTGACCCCTTGCCACAGGGCACGCCCGGCTCCGAGTTCTTCGCCCAGGCCCTCGGTCTGCACCCAGCGGTTGCGATAGCGCGCGCGGCCTCGGTCGAACTCCACCGAATGCAGCATGCCATCGCCATCAAACCAGTGATAACGCCCAGGCGCCTCAAACCGACGATTGGGTCCGTTGCGAACGTGTATTCCGTTCAGGTCGGCGGGTATCTCGCCTTCGACTTCGGTGAGATCGGTGACCCGTTCGGCTTGGACCGGGGCAAAGCTGCCTTCCAGTACCGGTACATCGCTTGCGCCCATCGTGGTCTCCCCGGTTTGTTTTGATTGCTGTCGGCCTGGCGCAGGCTCCGGCGAGAAGCATAGCAAGCGACGGGGTGCTCGCAAAGGCCGGCGCGGCGGCGTAAGCGCACCGCCCGAACCAGGCCGAAAAGACAACGGCCGCCGATCGGCGGCCGCACAGGCGGTCTGGCGTAGGCGCCGGTGCAGACGCGCCCGTCCCGGCAAGACCGGAGCGATCAGGCCTGAAGCGCGCGAATCCGGTCTTCGATCGGAGGGTGGCTTGAGAACAGCGCTGCGATCCCGCTTGGCCGGGAGCTGATGCCCATGTTCTGTACCGTTTTGGGCAGCTCGCCGGGATCCAGATTGCCGAGCCGGGCGAGCGCGTTGATCATCGACTGCCTCTGCCCCATGTACTGCGCTGCCCCGGAGTCCGCACGAAACTCGCGCTGACGCGAGAACCAGGCGACCACCATTGCGGCCACCACCCCCAGCAGAATGTCCATGATGATCGTCGTGACCACATAACCAACGCCTGGCGCATCGTCCTTGTTCTGCAGAATCATGCGGTCTACGACATAGCCGACCACGCGGGAAATGAACACGACGAAGGTATTCATCACCCCTTGGATCAGTGTGAGCGTCACCATGTCGCCATTGGCGACGTGCGCAACCTCATGACCAATCACCGCTTCAACTTCGTCGCGGTTCATCGACTGCAGGAGCCCGGTGGAGACTGCTACCAGAGCGGAGTTTTTGAACGCTCCCGTGGCAAAGGCGTTGGGCTCGCCTTCGTAAATTGCGACCTCAGGCATATTGATGCCGGCCTGCTGCGAAAACCGGGCGACGGTGCGCACGATCCACTGGTGACCCGGGTCGGACGAGTCGTTGATAACGGTCGCACCGGTGGACCATTTGGCCATGGGCTTGCTCATCAGAAGCGAGATGAACGCGCCGCCAAAGCCCATCACGGCAGCAAACAGCAGCAATGACCCGAGGTTCAGGCCCGCGCTTGACAGGAATCGGTTGAGCCCGAGCAGGTTCACCACGATGCTGAGAACCAGCATCACGGCGAGGTTGGTGAGAATGAAAAGAATGACGCGCTTCATGACCATGCCTCCGGCACCGACAAATGATGACGCCTATCGTAGCGAATCTGCAGAAAAAGTGAGCGGCAATAACCATGACCCGGTGCGGCAAAGTTCGCGTACCGGATCAAACAGCGGGCGTGCGCGGCGGGCGGGCGACCTCTTCCCCGACAGCGCTGAGCCGGGCCAACCCTCAGAGCCAAGCCTGCAGCACGTACTCGTAGAGGCCCTGGCCGTTGGTGAGATCGACTCGCTGAAAGCGGATCCGCCACTGGTTTGAGACGCGCACAAGCGAATGGCGGTAACTGCCCCCGAAATGGCGGATGTCGTCCCGACGCATTTCCATCATCTGAAAGCGGGAATACACCTCGACCCGGTCGGCGCTTGCGGACTCGATGATCACATTGCCCACGATATGGTTGGTGGCCCAGGCGGCCGCCTGCGACCAGGCGTTGGGATGCTGCAAGCGCCCCATCCGCACTTCCATGAGGAGTTTGTCCTCGGCAAAGATCGACGGCTGCCCCTCCCAGTCGGTCTGATCGGGCGATGCGGGAACCCAATAAATGCCGTCGTCGGTGAATAGCCCCGCCCAGTCGCTCCAGGCCTTGGCATCGAGCATCGCCGCCTGCCGGAAAAGAAGCGTCTCGACTTCTCGCTGCATCACCGCATCGACCGCGGCAGCCTTGGGCACATAACCGGTAGCCGGAATTCGGCCGCGGCCGACATGTTCCGGAGCGATGGATTCAGCCCCGGTCATCGATTCGATGGCTTCGATCACCACGCCGGTTCCCAGCGCCTGGCTCACAGCTTTGCGTTCCATAGTCATGCCCCCCTCAGGCTGCAAGCGCGGTGGCTACCGGCTTCATGTAGTGCTTCCACGCCTTGAACTGGTTGCGCATCACCACTTCGGAGGTACCCTTGTTGGAATAGGCCACGCCGTCTGTTTCGGTGTCGCGGCCATGGTCGCGGTGAAAGCTCACCCACTCCCCGCCCTTGGACTGCAGACCCCACTGTCCCTTGGTCCAGTTTTCCAGGTCATCGGCATTGATGAGGGTAGCCGGCGAGTTGACCAGGTTGAAATACCACAGCGAGCGGCGATAGATCGCTTCCGGAACGCCCTTGAGCCGGAAGTGCCAGATCTCGGAGAGGGTCCGATCCGGCCCAAGCGGGCGCAGGCACCGCAGTTGCTGCAGCGGCGACTGCACGGAAAGGTAGGGATAGACCAGCACATGGTGGATGCTGCGTGACAGAAACTCTTCGGCCTTTTTTTCACCATAGGCTTTCTTCATCAGGGCCTCGTACTCGACCGTATCGGGGTCGGTCGGGCGCAAACCCATATAGGCCTTGAGAATGCCGTGACCGTTGGGGAAATTGACCGTCTGCACGCTGTCCCACTGATCGAAGCTTGACGCAAACGCGGACAGGTAGTGAAAAAAGAGCGGTGCGGCGCCCTTTTCCGCCTTGACCCGGTTTTCCACGCGCCGCGCCGGCACGCCGGTCGACTGGTGCGTCACCGAGGGGTGGAGCGCATCGAGTTGGTTCTCCATGAAAAACTTCCAGTTCGATCGCTGCATCACGCGATGGCAGACCGGAACGGCTTCGACCTCGCCCTCCGGCGAGCGGTCACAGATGTCGTCGAACGCCACCTTGGCCTCCCCGAGGAATTCGGTGAGCGAGGGGCCGGTGCGTGACAGGCTTGCAAAGACAAAGCCACGATAACTTTCCACGCGCGCCACTGGCACCATGCTAGCGTCGGGATCGTCAAAGCTCAGCCGCGTACCCTCATAGCCCTTGGCGAGCGGGATGGCGCTGATCTTGCCATCGAGCTTGAAACTCCAGGCGTGATACGAGCAGACGAAGTGCCTGCCGGTGTTGCCACTCTGGTTGCCGATGAGCATCACGCCGCGATGCGGGCAGCGGTTGTAGAGGACCCTGACCTTCCCGTCCTCGCCCCTGACCATGATCAGAGGCTGGCGACCGATCTGCAGGGTCCAGTAATCGCCTGGCTTTTTAACCTGGGATTCGTGGCCGCAATAAACCCAGATTTTTTCGAAGATGTGTTCCATCTCCAGGTCGAACAGGGTTTGGTCGGTGTAGACGCTGCGGTGTACACGATCAGGCTGCACCAGGTGGTCGAGGTCGATGATGGGCATGTCGGGCTCCGACGGCTGAGACGAGATGGAAACCTTATCAGCGCTGCCCGTACCGACCTACAACCATCCATGCTTTTTCTATTACCATTAGTTATGGATTATCGAAAACTTCAGATGTTCCTCGGAGCGGTCCGGCACGGCAACCTCACCGAGGCGGCGGCCGAACTGGGCGTCTCGCAGCCGGCGCTCTCGAAAAGCATCAAGGCGCTCGAACGTAGCCTCGGCGTTCGCCTGCTCGAGCGCGGCCGATTCGGGGTCTCCCCCACCCCGGCGGGCGAGGCGCTGCTGCAGCACGGCCAGGTGGTTGAAGCCGAGCTACGCAGCGCCACCGGCACCATCGAGGCTCTCAAGGGTTCGCGTAGCGGGCACGTGCTGGTGGGCTGCGGCCCCACGGAGGCCAACCGGCTGCTGCCGCTCGCGCTGGTGCGGCTGGCCGACACCCACCCCGAGTTGCGGGTGACCGTACTCTATGGCCTCAACGAATCGCTGATGCCGGCGGTGAAGCTGGGAGAAATCGACTTCGCGCTTTCATCGGTTCCACCGCGCGCAACCGATGCTGCGCTCAATCACGAAGCACTGTTCACCGAAACGGGCGTCGTCGCCGCGCGTACCGCCCACCCCCTCGCCCGCCGCCCTGGCATCCGCGCATCACAACTCATCGAACAGCGCTGGATTCTCCCGAGGCGCCGCGAGCTCGAACGTCTCGCCTTTGATGATTTCTTCACCCGTCATGGTCTGGATCCCCCTTCATCACAGGTCGAAACCACCTCGACCGTCCTGATGAAGGCGATGGTGATGCAAAGCGATGCGCTCACCTTCATTCCGCGCGAGCTGATCTGGTGGGAAGCCCAGGCAAAACAACTCGTCGCACTAGACGTTCTAGGTACCGACTGGACCCGCATCGTCGGCATCACGCGCAGGCGCCGAGGGTCCACCAGCCCGGCGGCGATGCGCCTGATCGAAGCACTCCGCGCCATCGCGTCAGGAGTCATGCTTTCCACAAACTAGCGGTGGAGAGTCCCTCTGAGCGCCCACTGCGCGATGGCGCCGACCAGTGTGAATCCGGTGAGCAGCAGGGCAACCTGGAAGCTGCCTTCGGTCGACACCCAGCCCACTGTGTAACCGCCAAACGCACCGGATAATTGCTGGATCAGACCCGCCGCAGCAGCGGCAGCACCCGCGAGCGCGGGAACCGCTCCCACGGTGCCCGATAAGGTTGGCGGCATCAACAGTCCGTGGCCAAAGCCAAGTACGATGGCGGGCAGCGAGAAGGCAAACGGCGACTCCCAGCCGGCGATGGCGATCATCAAGGCCACTGCGCACAGCGTGACGATCTGGCCCATGACCATCAGTTTCCGGTCTCCCAGTGACCGGATCAGCCGACTGGTAAACCAGTTACCCACCACATAGGAGAGCGTGGCCATCACGACGTGGACACCCACGCCCTCCGGGCCCACGCCGTAGCCCCGCAGCACGAGCGGAGCAGCGGCAAGATAGGTGTAAAACGTACCGGTCGATGCCCCCAGGATGGTGACGTGCAGCAAGTAGGGCCGGACGCGTGCGAGCGCACGATAGGCCGACAGCATTGCCCGCACCCAATGCGATTCCGACGGCGCCTTGGCGATCGGGCGAGGCAGCATTCGCAGCGCGAGCCCGAACAGCCCTAACCCCAGCAACGCCACTAACGCCGGATTGGCCTGCCACCCCAGATGCACGTGCAGTTGCCCGCCCACGAGCGTCGCAGCGGGCGGACAGACCCCCATCGTCATGCCGATGAACGCCATCACGCGCGTGCGCTCGGGCCCGGAAAAAAAATCCTGGACCAGCGAACGGCCGACAACCATGGTGGCGCCGCAACCCAAGCCCTGAATCATGCGCCCGACGATGAGGCCGTCGATTCCACTGGCGAACGTTGCGACACATGACCCGGCAATCGCCACGGCGAGCCCCAACAACACCACCGGCCTGCGGCCGAAGCGATCCGAGAGCGGACCGTACAACAACTGCGAGACACCGTAAGCGAGCACAAAGGCACTGAACGTGAGTTGCACCCGCGCTGCACTGGCGTCGAACAGGTCTCCCCACTCCTGCATCGATGGCAGGCAGATGGTCATCGCAAGGAGGCCGAATACGACCTGGGCGAGCAGATAAGGCAGCAGACCCGGCGGGCGTGACGGCGCGGCGGAGGCTATCGTCGCGGCGGAATCGGAGTGGGTCACCAGGGTATGGGTCGTACGGCGGTCAAGCCGTTCATACCCCCAGGTAGCGGTGCCAGACCGCACGGTCGGCAGCGAGTTCAGCCGAAGTGCCTCGCCACGCCACCTGTCCGCGTTCAAGAATCACATGGTGATCGGCGATCTCGACGAGCCGGCTCACATACTTGTCGACCACCAGCAGGGTCTGTCCCGCCTCGCGCAGTTGCTTGAGACAGCGCCAGATTTCCTCACGGATGAGCGGTGCGAGTCCTTCGGTCGCTTCATCCAGGATCAGCAGGCGAGGATTGGTAACAAGCGCCCGTCCGATAGCGAGCATCTGCTGCTCGCCGCCCGATAGCTGCGACCCCAGATTGTTGCGCCGCTCGGCAAGCCTGGGGAAAAGCGCAAACACCTTGTCGGCGGTCCAGGGGTCGCGGCTGCCGTTGCGCACCGCACTGAACGCACGGAGGTGCTCCTCCACGCTCAGATTCGGAAACACCTGCCGGCCCTCGGGAACGATGGCGAGCCCCAGCCGTCCGATCCGATCCGCCGACACGCCCCGAATCGACGTCCCGCTGAACCGAATCTCGCCCGATTGCGTCGACTTCAGACCGATGATGCTGCGGATGAGCGTGGTCTTGCCCATGCCGTTGCGACCAAGCAGACCGACGACCTGCCCCGGCGCAACCTGCAGCCCGACGCCAAAGAGCACCTGACTCGCTCCGTAGGCGGCGCGTACCTCGCTCACATCGAGAAGGGGTTCAGCCATGCCGCCCCTCCAGTGGCACGCGCTGCGCGCCGGTTGTGCCGCTGGCTACAGGTAAGGCATGCTCTGCCGGACCGTCCTCGCTATGGTCGAGTTCGTCACCCAGATACGCCGCAATCACCTGGGGATCCTGCCGGATCGCAGCCGGAGGGCCGCTCGCAATCACCGCACCGTTCACGAGCACCGTGATGCGGTCGGCTAGTTGAAACACCGCTTGCATATCGTGCTCAACCAGCAGGATCGCGCATTCGTGCCGCAGACCGCTGATCAAAGTCACCAGGCGGCGCGACTCATCGGGGCCCACGCCCGCCATCGGCTCATCAAGCAGGAGCACGCGCGGACGGGTGGCAAGAGCCAGTCCGATCTCGAGGACACGCTGCTCGCCGTGCGAGAGTTCGCTCGCCAAGACCCGGGCCCGATCGCCAAGCCCCAGGCGCTCAAGGAGCGCCTGGGCCTCATCAGCGAGTGCCCGCTCACCGGCCACGGGCCGCCAGAACGACAGGCTGGTCCCGGAGCGCGCCTGTACCGAGAGCGCAATGTTGTCACGCACGGTAAAGGATTTGAAGAGTCGGGTGATCTGGAAGGATCGGGCAAGTCCTCGGCCGACCCGCTCATGAACACTCGTACGCGTGATTTCGTCCCCGGCGAACACAATCCGACCGGCATCGGACGCCAGGTGCCCCGATACCTGCGCCACAAAGCTCGTCTTGCCTGCGCCATTGGGACCGATCAGCGCATGGATCTCGCCGGGCATGAGATCAAAGCTCACATGGTCGGTGGCGCAAAGCGCGCCAAAGTGCTTGACGAGGGACTCGACCTGGAGCAGCGGCGAAGTCATCTCGCCCGCCCCGGCCAGCGCAGCCCCGCCAGTCCGCGGGGAGCAAACAGCACCACCGCAAGCAGCACCCACCCGACGTAGAACTGCCAATGTACGGTGAACTCGGCGATCAGGTCCTCGAGGATCAGCAGCAGCAGTGCGCCCCACACACCACCGGTGAGCGTGCCCACCCCACCCAGAATGACCATGATCATCAGCACGCCGGACTGCGTCCAGTGCAAAAGATTCGGGCTCACATAATTTTGCTGGTTGACCATCAGTGCTCCGGCAAGTCCGCCGATCGCCCCGGCAATCACAAACAGAATGAGCTTGTACCGGTAGACCGGAAATCCGACCGACTCGGCCCGTACATCATCATCGCGAATCGCGAGGATCACCCTCCCGAAACGCGCATGCATCAGGCGATGAATGATCACCAGACAGATCACCAGAATCGCGAGCGCGAGCAGGTAGAACGCCACCTCGTCCTTGAAATCGATCCCGAACCCAAAGTCGGACCGACGCTTGATATTGAGCCCCTCGTCGCCACCGTAGGCCTTCACCGAGTTGACGAGGTAATAGATCATCTGCGCGAAGGCGAGCGTGATCATGATGAAGTAGACGCCGCGCGTGCGAAGCGAGATCGCGCCGATCACCAGCGCAAAGGCCCCCGAGACGACGACTGCAGCAGCAAAGCCCATCCAGCCGTTCGCGACGCCTTCGTGGATCATGATGCCGACGGTATAGGCGCCGAGGCCCACGAAGGCGGCGTGGCCGAACGAGACCAGCCCGCCGTAGCCCAGAATCAAGTTAAGGCTCACCGCGGCAAGCCCGTAGATCAACATCCGGCTCGCCATGCTGGTGTAGAAGTCGAGCCCATAAGCGCGCAGCACGAAGGGTAGCGCAATAGCTGCCGCGAGCACGGCCAGCCAGAGGGCAAGACGCGAGGACACTGCCTTCAGCCCCGCGCCGCGAACAGGCCCTGAGGCCGGACGAAGAGCACTACCGCCATCAGCACGTAGATCAGGATCGACGCGACCGCCGGGCCAGCTGCCGAGGCCCACTGCGGCGGCAGCAGTTCACGAAACAGATGCGGCAGCATGGTGCGCCCAAAGGTATCCACGACGCCGACCAGAACCGATCCCACAAACGCGCCGCGGATCGA
>CAZZKA010000117.1:0-10798 GCA_964654745.1 uncultured Bordetella sp.
CGTGGTTTTCCTGCAGCTTCCCAATACGCTATGGGCTGGACGATTTCCGCGCGCAGATTTTCTGCTCGATTACGTCAACCGGCGGGCGCCACACCTCGCCGCTGCGATGCAGTGCGTATTTCATCTGGTCGGTGCAGCGATGCTTGCCGTGCTGTGCCTCGCGATCTGGCCCGAACTCATCCGCGCATGGGAACTGGGAGACTTTTTCGGTGCGATGAATGACTTTGCAATACCGCTGTGGCCGGTCAGGCTGATCATGCTGGCTGGAAGCGCGTGCTGCGCGCTCACATTTTTGTTTCTTGCGGTCGCCGACTTTCGCAAGCTGACCGAGACCTCGCTGCCATGACGCCTGTGCTAACCGGTGTGCTTAGCCTTATAGCGATGGTCGTGCTGATTTTCACCGGACTGCATATCGCAGTCGCGCTTCTTCTGCTGTCATTCATCGGTGTATTTCTGATCCGTGGTCACCTTGATCCCGCGCTTGCGATGCTGGCTCAGGCCGCATCCGACACGGTACAGAGCCACGACTTTGGCGTAGTTCCCTTGTTTGTGCTGATGGGGCTTCTGGTCTCCAATGCCCAGCTCGGCTCTGATCTGTTCGATGTCGCCAACCGGATCTGCCGAAAAATAGCGGGTGGCCTAGGTATCGCCACGGTGTTTGCCAATGCGGTATTTGCTGGAATCACCGGGATTTCGATCGCCTCGGCAGCAGTCTTTACCAAGGTTGCAGTGCCCGAGATGCTCCGCTGCCGCTACACACCGGAGTTTGCCACCGGATGCGTCGCTGGCTCGTCGGTGCTGGGCATGCTTATTCCTCCCAGCCTGCTCATGATCGTCTATGCGTTTCTTGCTGAACGCTCGGTCGGGGAGATGTTTCTCGCCGGCGTTGCGCCAGGCGTACTGCTCGCTGCCCTGTTCAGTGGCGGGATTTACCTGATGGCAAAGTTCAAGCCCGCCTATGTTCAGGAAGTCTCGTTCAAGCCCGAACTTTCACCGATGAATTTTTCTGAGGCGACCGTCAAGCTCGCGCCCGTGCTTGCGATGGTTGCCTTGGTCATTGGCGGAATCTATGCGGGGCTCTTTACCGCTACCGAGGCTGGAGCGGTTGGCGCGCTGGCGGCGCTTGTGATCGCATTGTCACGCCGGCGCTTGAACCGGCAGATTTTCTGGCAGGTATTGGTGGAGACCGGCCGCATCACGGTCTCGGTGCTATTTCTGATCATCGCTGCCAACCTGTACAGCCGGATGCTTGCCCTGTCTGGGTTACCGCAGAGCATCGTGTCGTGGATGACTGCAGCGGAGTTCGGCATGGCGGGTTTTCTCGCCATGTATCTGCTGATCGTGATTTTCCTGGGCTGTTTCATCGACTCCGTATCAATCATGCTCATCGTGCTGCCGCTTCTATTGCCGGTGGCCAAGGGGCTCAATATCGATCTGGTCTGGTTCGGCGTGATCACCGTGATCGCGGTCGAGATCGGTCTGCTCACACCACCCTTTGGGCTCTCGGTCTACACGGTGCGAAGTACCTTGGCCGATGACCGAATCGGCCTGATGACGATTTTTCGCGGTTCGGCGCCCTTTGTGGGGATGATGCTGCTGACGCTCCTCATCATCATCGTTTTTCCGGGAATCTGTCAGCCTTTTAACTGAGCGGGCAGCTGGATCTAGGCGGCGATCTCGATGTCCTGCAGGATCGGATCACCCGACAGCGCAATCTCGTTCTCGATCAGCCGTCCGCATGATGGGCAGAAAAACTGGCGAAACACCGGCACGGGATCGATGTAGCGCTTGGGGTCGCCGACGTGCGGGTTGGAAGCGGTCACGGGCGACTCGAGCATGGTACAGGCGAGTTTGTAGTTGTCGCTGGTCGGTCCGAGATCGTTCGCACAGCCCGCGCAACACCAGCGCTTGCGTGCCTTGCCCTGCGCCTGCGGATCTGAACGCACCGATAGATTGGCGGTGATGTCGCGCACCAGTTTGCCGCTCAGCGTCCGGATCGGCAGGCTGTTGTGGCGCGGATGAGCCTTGCGTTTGGCGCGCAGGGCAGCCCGCAGCGCCGCAGTCGCTTTGTCGTCAACCTGATCGTCCGTTATGACCACCCCGTAAATTTCGCGTGCTGACGCAACCGAGACAGCCATGTTCTCCACCACATCAAAGCGCACGCTCTCGGTATCGCGCTCGAGCGGATCGCCAAACCCGCCGCCACCCGTCCAGATGACCGAGTAGACGTCGGACCGTCCCTGCTTGAAATTCTGCTGGCGTAGGGCGAGCACCTCCTCGCGTCCGCCGACTTCGGAGATGTCGACAGGCATCGCGCTCTGCTCGATCATGCGAGAGATCGTCGAGTCCCTATGAAATTTGTAGACATTTACGGTTGCGGGATAGCCGCCCATCATGCCGGTCGAAGTGGGGATGGCATTGCCCGACGAAAGCGTGTCGTGCGTGATCGAAGCCGTGCCGTGCGGAATGAAGCAGGATTCGGCTGAGAGTCCGCCGCGAAATTGGCCGGCACCGCCCGAGTCGACCACTTCCTTGCGGTATAGAAACAGAAGCGGGAAAGTCTGTTCGGTGTGCTCGATGTTGGGGAGCTTACAGATCGGGGTGCGCGACTGCCCGCCGGTGGAGATGCCGTCGCCCTGCGCAAATGCGCCGATTGCGCCACCGATCGGATCGACCAGCAGGTAGCCGAAAGGATCGCCCCACTGGTCCGTGCCGCGAAAAATCGTTGCAGGCCATTGGCTCGTGCCGCCAATGCACATAATGTCCTTGCGCATCTGCGGATCGGAAAAAATCATTTTGCTCAGCACGTTGTAGGTGGGATAGAGCGAGATCTCCATTGCCTGCACGGGTGCGGTCGATACCGACGCAGGAAACTCGGCGCAGTTCATGGTGCCGGGCGTGGGGTCGAACCTGACGTGGCGCAGAGCGCCACCTATCGCAAAATACTGGTCCCAGCACAGCAACTGGTTGAGCGCGACCATGATCGAGCCCCGCCACCCCGAAAAGGTGGCGTTCATCGCGCCGTCCTGCGGGCTGGTGCCCTCATTACGAAAGGTGAGGGTCGCGCCTTTTTTCTCGAGCGACAGCATGACCCGGTAGGCATTGCGATCGCCAGGACGGCAGCACTCAACATAGGTGCGGTCCTGCCAGCGCCCGTCGGGCAGGCGTGCCATCTTTTCGAGGAAAGCGCGCTCGCCGTCATTGAGGATCTTGCGCATCACCGCCTTCACCACGCTTGCCCCATAACGATCGAGCAATGCTTCGATGCGCGCCTTGGCGGTGTGATTGCCGGCTAGCTGGGCGCGGAAATCAAGTGCGACGGCCTCGGGTTTTCGGGAGGCGCGAAGGTAAAGCTCCTCAATGTCACGGCGGATCTCGCCATTTTCAACGATCTTGATCGGCGGCAGGAGGATGCCTTCCTCGTAGGCGTTTTCCGCGGCCAGACAGAAGCTCGACGGGGTGATGCCGCCGATATCGTATTGATGCAGACAGTTGGTGACCCAGCAGAACAATTCGTCGCCGTGAAAGACCGGGCAGATCAGCATCACATCCTGCTGATGCGCGGCCCCCACCCACGGGTCGTTGGCGAGGAACATATCGCCATCGCGGATGCCAGGATTGTCCGATCGATTCTCCAGAATCCACTTGACCTGGGTGTCGGTAACCCCCGACATGTACTGCATGTAAGGGCCGAAGAAGACAAATTCGCCGTCCTCGGTGAGGATGGAGGGATTGAGGTCGAGCGCATACATCGCTACCGGCGAACCCGACAGTCGTTGAATGGTGGCGCCATGCTCCTCATTGACGTTCCACAAGCTGTGCCGGATCACTTCGAAGGTGACCGGATCGATGCTCGCGTCCTGTTTGCGATGCAGTTTGAGTTTTGGCGAGATGGTGAGCTTTTCGGGCGGAACATAGCCGCCCTTGATGGCCTTGAAGGTGCTTTGCCGGGGGGATGTGGTGGTGGTCGGCATGGCTCAGTTCCCAAACAGGATTTCAAAGTTGCCCAGCGCATCGACCCGCATGACTTGGCGGGGCTGGATCACGATGTTGGTGTCGGTGGTCTCGATCACGGCGGGGCCTTTCAAGCTCATGCCATGCCGGAGCTTTGCGCCGTCGTAGATCGGTGTGCGCTTTTGCGCGCCAAGGTCGCTCCAGTAGACCTGTCGAAACCCGGTTCGCGCTGAGTCGGACGACGCAACGCGGGCGCGCGTCTGTTTTTTGAGCGATAGCGTCTGCGTCTTGCTGCGCGCTCGTACCCGGAAGGTGACCATTTCGAGCCGGGCATCGGCATAGGATGATCCCTTTCCATAAATAGCCTCATAGCGCTCATAAAACGCCTGATGAAGCGAGGCTAGGGCGGTACCGGTGAGCCTCGCCTTGCCCGCGCCCAATGCGGGGAGTTCGACCTCGACTTCATTGATCTGACCGCGATGGCGCATATCGATCGAAAAACTGAGCGAAAGCTTGGAGGCGGGCACGCCGTCTTTTTTCATCTGCTCGCGGGCGTGCTGGGTGAGTTCCGCGAGCACCGCATTGACGCGCGAGAGGTTGAAGGGTGAGCTCTGAATGTCGACCTGCTCATGAACATGCAGCAGGTCCGCGGTGGCAGCCCCAAAGGCACACCAGGTCGAGGCGATACGGTTGAGCGGGATCAGCACGCGTTGCACGCCCAATTCTCGAGAAAAGACCGCTGCATGGACTGGTCCGGCTCCGCCAAAAGCAAACACGGTGAAATCGCGCGGATCGAAGCCTTTTTCGACAGTGGTTTTGCGGATGATGTCAGCCATTTTGAATTCAGCGATTTTCGCGATGCCCGCTGCGGTTTGGTGAAGGCTGAGTCCCACCTGCTTGGCCACGCGTGCAACCGCTTCTTCGGACTTTTTGCGGTCAAGCTTGATGCGGCCACCAAGAAAATTCTCCGGATCGATATAGCCCAGCACCACATCAGCATCGGTGACCGTGGGCGTGAGGTTGCCCTTGCCGTAGCACGCGGGCCCGGGGTCGGCCCCGGCTGATTCCGGACCGACTCGCAGGGTTTGGGTGAGCGGGTCGACGCGGGCCAGCGAGCCCCCGCCAGAGCCGATCGCCTGGATGTCGACTTTGGGGATGAAATACTCATACTGAGCGACATTGGCAATGGAGCTGTAGGCGGGCTTGCCGCGGTGAATGATGCCAACATCGAAGGACGTGCCGCCCATATCGGTCGTGATGATGTTGTCGCACTTGATGAGCTTTCCCATGAAGAGCGAGGCGGTCACGCCTGAGACCGGTCCGGAGTCAAGCGTTAGGAGTGGCGCCTGAATCGCGCGCTCGACGGAAATCGAGCCACCACCACAGGAGGTTATCTGAAGCGGCTTGCGGTAGCCTGCAGCGCGCAGCTGCGCATCGAGTTGCCGGAGATAGTTGGATGTGACCGGTCCGATGTAGGCGTTCAGCGCGGTGGCTGTGATGCGCTCGTATTCGCCCCACTTGGGTGCGAGTTCGACCGAGCAGCTCACAAAGATGCCGGGCGCGCGCTTGCGGATGATTGCAGCGATGCGTTGTTCGTGCGCCGGGTGCTTGAAGGACCAGAGCAGCCCCACTGCGATGGCCTCGACGCCGAGGGCCACCAGCTCATCGACCGCGCGGATGACTTCGGATTCGTTGAGCTCGACGACTACCTCGCCGTGGCAGTCGATACGCTCCGACACCCCCCGGATGTAGCGCTTGGGAACAATCGGCACGGGTTTTTGGCTTTCCGGGAAATGCACCAGCGGGTTGAGGTTGCGCGAATCGATACCGCGCGAGCCACGCATGATGTGGATGATGTCCTCATGGCCCTTGGTGGTGATCATGCCCACTTTGGCGCCGCGACGTTGGATCAGGGTGTTGGTGCCGACCGTGGTTCCATGAGTGAGCATGCTGATCCGACTGCAGAAGGTCCCGAAGTCCAGACCCACCCGGTCGGCGACCAGGCGCATGGCGTTCAACATTCCGGTGGCAAAGTGCGGGGGGGTCGAGGGAGATTTGGCAGCGAGCAATTCGCCGCTGCTGCTAAGGACCACGCAATCGGTAAAAGTGCCGCCGATATCGACTCCGACTTGATAATGCTCCATCCTCGCTCCCTTCTGGCAACGCGCAGGCGCAACCCGCCCAGACCGCAGCGGCAGTGTATGCCCCGACGGGTAGCGGTACCGAAATCCGGTCGCAGTAGTGGAACCGGGCGCCTGAGCGGGCTCCGGTGGCGGCAGGGGAGCCGTCTCGCCGTACCGGTGAACGCCTGCCAGACGTGTCGGTTCGTCGCAAAAGTGCCGCACGAGAGGCGCAGGAGGGGCGATTTGCGTTGACTTACTGGTCCGAATCTGCGCTTCCCGCTACACTAGACGATTCCTTTTACAGCGGGAGCTGTTCATGCCCGGTCTTCTTCCGAACGTCGATCCCGACGGGCTTCTTGAGTACTCGGTCGTCTACACCGACCGGGCCCTTAATCACATGTCGCGCCGCTTCCAGGGCGTCATGAATGATATTTCGTCGGTCCTCAAGGAAGCCTACGGTGCCCGCTCGGCCATTGTCGTGCCGGGCAGCGGCAGCTACGGTATGGAGGCGGTCGCCAGACAGTTTGCCCAGGGCCAGCGCGTTCTGGTTTTGCGTAATGGATGGTTCAGTTTTCGCTGGTCACAGATTTTCGATGCCGGCGGGTTCGCGAGCGCCTGCACGGTACTCAAGGCCCGGCGGGCACGTCCCGGCGCCCGAGAGCCGTTTGCGCCGGCTCCCATCGATGAGGTCGTCAGCGCGATCCGAGCAGAGCGGCCGGCGATGGTGTTTGCACCTCACGTCGAGACCTCGAGTGGCATGGTCCTTCCGGATCCCTACCTCAAGGCTGTCGCCGACGCCGTTCATTCGGTTGGTGGTCTGTTTGTGCTCGATTGCATCGCCTCGGGTGCATTGTGGGTCGACATGCGCGCGACCGGCGTCGATGTACTGATCAGCGCTCCCCAGAAAGGCTGGACGGGCTCTCCTTGCGCAGCCTTTGTGATGCTTTCCGAGCTCGCGCGGGAGCGTATTGACGCAACGACGAGTGCAAGTTTCGCCCTCGATCTCAAGAAGTGGCTGCAGGTCATGGAGACCTACGAGGGCGGCTCGCACGTCTACCACACCACAATGCCGACCGACGCGCTCACCATCACCCGGGGGGCGATGCTTGAGACCCGGGCGCGCGGTTTCGCCGCGCAGAAGCAGGCGCAGATCGCTTTGGGCAACCGGGTCCGCCAGTTGATGGAGTCCTACGGTTACCCGAGCGTCGCTGCCGAGGGCTTTAAAGCCTCGGGTGTGGTGGTCAGCTACACCCATGACCCTGACATGCAGAGCAGCAAGGCATTTCTCGCGCTCGGACTGCAGACCGCCTCGGGCGTCCCGCTGCAGTGTGACGAGGGACCGGACTTCCGCAGCTTCCGCCTTGGTCTGTTCGGGTTGGAGAAGCTCGCCCGTATTGAGGAAACGGTCAGACCGCTCGAAGCAGCGCTGCAGACGCTTGCGCGTCAGCACGGCGCGGCACCGATTCCGGCAGCCGCCTGAGCTTCCCTGCCCGGGCCATCCCCGGGCGTTTCTGATACCTTGCGAGCGACCGGCCCCGGTCGAAGCATCGCAGGCGTGGCCCCCGGGAGCCTATATTCCCCCCCGCGAGGGTGCAGTCGGCGTTATTCCGGCCGGCCGCGAGCCAGCCCTTCCGGGCCGAGACGAGCCAATGGACCTTGGGTCGCGGGGCCTTGTTTGCGCGGGGTCGGTACGGCGATTAACATCAACTGAATCGTTTGAGCAGAGACGTCGCGCACCGGCCCGCCTGCTCTTCAATCGTTACTGAGCGTGATCCAATCATGAAAGTCATCATCGCCGGTGCCGGCCCAGTCGGGCTCACCACAGCGCTCGCGCTCGCTCGCGAAGGCATCCAGGTCACCGTCCTCGAGCGGGCAGCTGAACTGGCGACGGATCTTCGCGCCTCGACCTGGCATCCGCCGACGCTCGACATGATGGGCGAATTGGGCCTGGTCGACGACATCCTGCGGGATGGATTGATCGCCCGTACCTTCCAGATCCGAGATCGCCGAACCGGATCGATCGCTGAGTTCGACATGGGACTGCTCAAGGGGGAGACCGACCACCCCTACAGAGTCCAGTACGAGCAGTTTCGTTTCACCAATCTGCTGGTCTCGAGGCTCGCTCAGTTTCCTCACGTCCGGATTGCGTTCGACACCAGGGTCAGCGCAGTTCGGCAGGATGCCGATTCGGTGACGGTGGAGACCGAATCGGGCGAAGTGCTCAAGGCGGACTGGCTGCTTGGCGCAGACGGGGCCTACAGCGCGGTGCGGACGTCGCTAGACATCGATTTTCCGGGGCTGACCTTTCCCGAGCGGTTTTTTGTGGTCAGCACTCCCTTCCCCCTTGAGAATCATCTGCCGCGGCTGTCCTACGTCAACTACATTGCCGACACCGACGAGTGGTGCGTGCTGCTCAAGGTGCCGGGGCTGTGGCGGGTCTTGTTCCCGACCAGCGAGGAGAGTGATGAAGACGTCCTGGCATCGGGAGAGCGCCGGCTGCAGGGTGTGTTCGCCAAGACTGAGCCCTACGAAACGCGCCATCGCACGCTCTATCGGGTCCACCAAAAGGTTGCAGCGACCTACCGCAAGGGTCGGGCGTTTCTCGCCGGAGATGCCGCGCATCTTAATAATCCCATAGGCGGGATGGGCATGAACGGGGGCTTGCACGACGGTCTCAACCTTGCGGGCAAGCTGATTGCTATGCATCGCGGCGGTGAGGATCGTCTGGATGCCTACGAAGAGGAACGCCGGCCCGTTGCAGTCGATCACATCAATGCGACCACAGCCCGCAATCGCGAAACATTGGCCGAGCGTGATCCGGCCGCTCGCAAAAGAAAGCAGGACGAACTCTGCAAAATGGCTGAGGATCCGGTGGCGGCCAAAGCCTATCTGATGAAAAGCTCGATGATCAGTTCGCTACGGAGGGCAGCATGAAAAGGTTTCGATTCACTCGGCTGATCGGTGCGGCAGCCGCGCTGGTTTTAGGTTCCGGTGCGGGTGTCGCGACCGCGCAGGTCGTCGGCTTGGGTACGACTCAGACCGGCGCAACCTTTCAGTTAGCGACGGGTCTTGCCAAGGTCGTATCCGACAAGGGGGGCCTGCAGATGCGGACCCAGCCGATGGCTGGCGCGGCGCAGTACGCACCGCTGGTCAACCGCGGCGATATCGAATTCGGCATCTCTAACGTGCCGGAACTGCATTACCTCGTCTCAGGTACCGTGATCGTTGAGCGTCCGAATCCTGACCTCAAAATGGTCGCCCGTATCGTGCCCTGGTACAACGGGCTGGTGGTCAAGAAGGACAGCCCGTTGAAGTCGCTAGCCGACCTCAGGGGACAGCCGGTTCCGGCAGGATTTACCGGTAATCCGCTGGGTAAGGTCCTGATAACGGGCTACCTGGCCAATGCGGGCATGACCTTTGAGGACACCCGCCAGGTGCCGGTACCGGCGTTTCCGAGAATGTTCGACGCGTTCAAGCAGCAGCAGACCGTGACCTCGATCGGCACCATCGGCATGGCGCAGCTGCGCGAGTGGGAGGCTGCTTTGGGTGGCGTTCGGTTCCTGCCCTTCGATGCGACACCCAAAGCCGTCGAGGCCATCACCCGTCATGTTCCGCATAGTCGCGTCGAAATCGTTCAGCCCGGCCCGGGTAAGGTCGGCGTCGACCAGCCGACTCCGATGCTCGTCTACGACTACGCGCTCTGGGCCAATTCGAAGGTGAGCAACGATGTGGTGGCCAAGGTCGTCAAGGCCCTGTACGAGCATGCAGCCGATCTCAAGGCTGCCGGGCCCTTGTTTGCCGAATTCGAAGCGCGCCGGGTCGGTGACGACACGGGTATCGCGTATCACCCGGGCGCGACTCAGGCGCTGAAGGAACTGGGGATCGCTCGCTGAGCGCCATCGGCGAGCCTTGACGCGACCGCTGCGGGCCCTTTGATGTTGTCGCGCTCTTTTTCTGCGTCGGCTGCGGCATTTCTGCTCGCGGCGGGGGGCTTGTTCTGGGCGGTTGATGCACCGACCTGGTTCGATTGGTTCATCTACCAGGAACAGTTCATCGCGGCTGCTCTTGGGCTTGCCTTGTTCATCGCATTTTTCCCGCTTACCGTATCGGACGCAGGCGGTTCCGTATCGGGCGCAGGCGGGGTTGGGCGGCTGTTCGCCACACTTGCGTCGTTTATTGGTCTGCTGGCGGGCGCCTGGCTGAGTGTGCGGTACCCCACGCTTCAGGCCGATGTTATCGGCAACGAGACTGAGGCGATGATTCTGGCGGTGATCCTCCTGGTGTTGAGCCTCGAGGCCTGCCGCCGTTCGGCGGGAATGGTGCTCACGATCGTTTTCGGCGTGTTCTTCGCCTGGGCACTGTTCGGCTACCTGCTGCCTGGGGCGTTTGCCACCAAACAAGTTTCGTTGACGCGTCTGCTGCCCTATCTCGCGCTTGATACCTCGAGCATGCTCGGGACATCGCTGATGATCGCAGCGACCACCGTGCTGGTTTTCATGTTCTTCGGTCGGATCCTGCAGGGCTGCGGCGGAGCGGAGTTCTTTACGGATATTTCCACGGCGCTGTTCGGCCGATACCGGGGTGGCACGGGCAAGGTAGAGGTGGTGGCTTCGGCGCTCTTTGGCACGATCTCCGGCAGTGCGGTGGCCAACGTGATGTCAACCGGCATCATCACTATTCCCAATATGAAAAAAGCGGGCTACACCCCGCAGACGGCGGGG
>CAZZKA010000118.1:0-10749 GCA_964654745.1 uncultured Bordetella sp.
AGCCTACCTACGGCGTCATCGTCTATCAGGAACAGGTGATGCAGATCTCGCAGATAGTGGGCGGTTACACGCTGGGCGGCGCTGACCTCCTGCGGCGAGCGATGGGCAAGAAGAAACCCGAGGAGATGGCGCAGCACCGCGGACTCTTCGTCGAAGGCGCGAAACAGAAAAACTATTCGGTCGATCTGGCCAACAAGCTCTTCGATCTTATGGCTATGTTTGCCGAATACGGCTTTAACAAGTCTCATACCGCTGCCTATGCGGTCGTGACGTATCAGACGGCGTGGCTCAAGGCGCACTATCCAGCCGAGTTCATGGCCGCGACGCTCTCGTCGGACATGGACGATACCGACAAGGTCCAGTTGTTCGTATCGGATGCGCAGAGCAATGGCGTGACTGTTCTGCCTCCAGACATCAATCTTTCAGGTTTTCGGTTCGAGCCTGTGAGTGAGCGGGAAATCCGCTACGGGCTCGGCGCCGTCAAGGGTACCGGGCAGAGCGCTGTGGAAAATATCCTCGCGGCTCGCGAGCGAGCGCCGTTTGTGGACCTGTTCGATTTCTGCGCCCGGATAGACCGTCGCGTCGTCAATCGTCGCACTGTCGAGGCGCTGGTTCGAGCTGGCGCCTTCGACAGCCTCGACCCGGACCGCGCGCGGATGCTCGCCAACACGCAGCGCGCCATGGAGGCAGGGGAGGCAGCGGGCGCGTCGATCGAGCAGGCCAGCCTTTTCGGCGAGTCGACGGGCAGCTCGCTGCTCGCAGCTCAGTGGATGCAGGTTCCGCCCTGGAGCGAGAGACAGCGGCTACAGGAAGAAAAGCTGGCCCTGGGTTTTTTCCTCACCGGCCACCCGTTCAGTGCCCATATGTCCGAGGTCCGCCGCTTTGCGAGGGGGCGACTGGTGGATCTCGCGCCAGCCCAGCAGCCGGTGTGGCTCGCGGGCATTGTGGCGGCGCAACGTACCCAGATGACCAGACGGGGCAAGATGCTCTTTGTCACGCTCGACGATGGCACCGCGCGGGTCGACATATCGGTATTCAATGAACTGTTCGAGGCTAATCGCCGGCTGGTGCGCGAGGACGAACTGCTGGTGGTTCTCGGAAAGGTGAGTCGTGATGAGTACACCGGAGGCCAGCGGGTCGTAGCCGAGCGCCTGCTCGATCTCGCCGGCGCACGCCGGGAATTTGGCAAGCGATTGAGGATCAGCCTCAACGGTAATGCGGATGGAGCGGTGCTGCGCAGCGCAATTGCGCCGTTTGCCGCCGGTGAGGCGGCGGACGCAGCTGCACTGCCAGTCGTGATCGATTACGCCAACGGGGCTGGCCACTGCGCCATTGAGCTGGGGCCCTCCTGGCGCGTGCGCCCCGAGGAGGGATTGCTGAGCGCGCTTGGCGAGCGGCTCCGCCCGATCTCCGTTGCCGTCGAATATTGACGACCGGACGCTTAGCTTGACGAGATCCTCCCTGCAGACCTGGGCCCGGCTCCTGGGATGGGTCAAACCCTATTGGCGAGGCTTTGCCGCCGCCTTGCTGGCTATGGTGGTCGCTGCTGCGACGGAGCCTCTTTTTCCTGCGCTCATGAAACCGCTCCTCGATCAAGGCTTTGTCGAGCGCTCGGCCTTTCCCCTCTGGTGGGTGCCGGCTGCGATCATCGGCATATTTGTCGTCAGGGGTATCGCTACTTTCTGCGCCAGTTATGCGATGGCCTGGGTATCGGCGGGTGTGCTCGCCGATGTCCGCAAAAGCATGTTCGCGCACATGATGAGGCTACCGGCAAGCGATTTCGAGCGCGAGGCATCCGGTCTGCTGATCTCGCGCGTTGTGTACGAGGTCAACAGCTTCACCGACGCAGCGACACAGGCTCTGACCGTTCTGGTTCGCGACTCGCTCGTGATCGTCGGGCTCCTCGCGTGGCTAGTCTGGCTCAACTGGCAGCTGACTCTCGTGGTGCTAGGCATGGTGCCGCCGCTCGCGTTTGTCCTCACTGCATTCAGCCGGAGAATGCGTGCGCTCAGCCGGCGCAACCTCGAGCAGATGGGCGATCTCACCCGTACTGTTGAAAGCGCGGTTCAGGGCTACAAAGTGATCAAGATCTTCAACGCCTATGAGCGCGAGTCGCGGCGTTTTGCAGAGACGGTCGCGCGGCTGCGCCGGGTCGCGATCCGTATTACCAGCGCCGCTGCGGCGACAACGCCCTTTACTCAGCTCTGTGCGGCGATAGCCGTCTCCGTCGTGGTGAGTATCGCGCTGGTCCAGGCTGGGCGGGGCGAAACCGTCGGGGGCTTCGTCTCCTTCATCACTGCGATGCTGATGCTGCTCGCTCCGCTAAAACATCTTGCCGATGTCAACGCCGCCATCCAGCGGGGGTTGGCCTCGGCCGAGAAGGTTTTCGAGCTCCTCGATCGCCGGGCCGAAGCCGACGACGGGCACCTGACCCTTGGGCGCGCGCGGGGCGCGATCCGGTTTGATGCGGTAAGCCTCACCTATCCGGGCTCCGCCCGCGTCACGCTGGACAGGGTGACGCTCGAGATCACGGCAGGCGAAATGATCGCGCTAGTGGGTCCCTCGGGCGGGGGAAAAACGACCTTGCTCAATCTGCTGCCCCGGTTCATCTCACCGGATAGCGGGCGGGTCCTCCTGGATGGAGTTGCGACCGAACAACTCGTACTGTCGGACTTGCGCGCGCAGCTCGCGCTGGTCTCCCAGGAAACCGTGCTCTTTAACGGCAGCATCCGCGCTAATCTTGCTATTGCCATCGCCGATGCCCCGCGGGATGATCAGCTGTGGCGTGCGCTTGAGGTCGCGGCGCTAGCCGACTTCGTGCGGTCGCTACCGGGAGGGTTGGAGGCTGAGATCGGCGAGCGCGGTACGCAGTTGTCAGGCGGGCAGCGCCAGCGACTGGCGATTGCTCGCGCCGTGCTCAAGGACGCGCCCGTGCTCCTGCTCGACGAGGCGACTTCTGCGCTTGACAGCGAGACCGAACGAGCCGTTCAGACAGCGCTCGAGCGGGCGATGCAGGGGCGTACGACGCTTGTCGTCGCCCATCGGCTCTCAACGATCGAGCGAGCCGACCGAATCGTCGTACTCGATTCGGGCCGCATCGTCGAGATCGGCAATCACGCCGAGCTCATCGCTGCAGACGGTCTCTACGCGCGGCTTCATCGAATCCAGCAGACTCAACCCGAATCCTGAGGAATTCCACCATGAACGCGACCGGTCAGACCGATCGATTCCCGCTCGCCGAGATTGCCGGACTGCCGCCGGATATCCGCGACAAGATCCTTGCGGTTCAGGAAAAAAGCGGCTTTGTTCCCAATGTTTTTCTCAAGCTTGCCCGCCGGCCGGACGAATTTCGCGCGTTTTTCGCCTACCACGATGCCCTGATGCTGCGCGAGAACGCACTCAGCAAAGGCGAAAAGGAGATGATTGTGGTTGCCACCAGCGCGGCAAATGACTGCCTCTACTGCGTGGTGGCGCACGGCGCGATCCTGCGTATTTTTGAGAAGAGTCCGCTCATAGCCGATCAGATCGCGACCAACTATCGCAAGGCTGCGATCACGGCGCGCCAGCGCGCTATGCTCGATTTTGCACTCAAGGTCGCGACACGCTCCGGCGAACTCGGTGAGGAGGACTTCAACCGCCTCGCCGCTGTTGGATTCAGTGATGAGGACGCCTGGGACATCGGTGCGATTGCAGCATTTTTTGCGCTGTCCAACCGTATGGCCAATCTGAGCTCGATGATGCCCAACCCGGAGTTCTACCTCCTCGGACGGGTACCCCGCGACAAGCGTTGAGTTGCCCGGGTCAGAGCAATACGATGTCGTACTGCTCCTGGGAGTAGAGCGTCTCGACTCGTAGCGATACCTCGCGACCGATCGTATCGCAGAGCGCTGCAAGCGACTGCGCCTCCTCCTCCAGGAACAGATCGATAACGCCCTGAGAGGCGACGATGCGGAACTCGCGGGGGTTGAACTGCGAGGACTCGCGTTCGATTTCACGCAGGATTTCAAAACAGACGGTGCGTGCAGTCTTGATCTGCCCGGCGCCTGTACATACCGGGCAAGGTTCGCACAGCACCCGCGCGAGCGATTCGCGGGTTCGCTTACGGGTGATTTCGACCAACCCAAGCGTTGTGAATCCGTTGATCGCGATGCGGGTACGGTCTGCGAGCGCCGCCCTGCGCAGTTCGGCCAGCACCGCGTCGCGGTGGCTTTCCTCACGCATGTCGATCAGATCGACGACGATGATCCCGCCGAGGTTACGCAGACGCAGCTGCCGCGCGATTGCGTGCGCCGCTTCGAGGTTGGTCCGGAAAATCGTGTCATCGAAATTACGCCCGCCCACGTAGCTGCCGGTGTTCACGTCGATCGTCGTCATCGCTTCGGTCTGGTCGATGATGAGGTAGCCGCCCGACTTGAGATCGACCCGGCGAGACAGGGCGCGCGCTATTTCCTGTTCCACGCCGTGCAGTTCGAAGAGCGGCCGCTCCGCACGGTGCAGCCGCAGCCGCGTACTCATCTCGGGCATCCACGCAGCAGCAAACTCCTGCATATGCCCGTACGCATCGTTGGAGTCGATAATGACCGCTGAAGTGGCGGGAGACGCCATGTCACGCAGCACCCGCTGGGTCAGGGCAAGCTCCTGATACACCAGAGCGGGAGCGTTATGCGATCGCGAACTCTCCAGAATCTGCTGCCAACGCCCGCGAAGGTATGCAATATCGGCTGCGAGTTCCTCGCTACCGGCGTCCTCGGCCATCGTTCGGACGATAAAGCCGCCTTTTTCGCCGGCTGGGACCAGTTGCTGGACCCGGGTCCGCAATTCCTCGCGTTCGGCCTCATCGCCGATCCGCTGCGAGACGCCGATGTGAGGCTCAAGCGGCAGGTAGACGAGCAGCCTTCCGGCGATGCTTACCTGCGAAGAAAGCCGCGCGCCTTTGGTGCCAAGCGGATCCTTGATCACCTGGACCAGAATGGGCTGACCTTCGAAGAGGAGCTTTTCGATGGGTTGCGCCGGCCCAGGGGAGGTGCCGTGCCGCGTTTGCCAGAGATCGGCGACATGCAGGAAAGCGGCCCGTTCAAGCCCGATGTCGACAAAGGCCGACTGCATGCCGGGCAGGACCCGGGAAACCCGCCCGACGTAGAGGTTGCCCACCAGACCTCGCGATACGCTGCGCTCGATCAGCAGTTCCTGCACGATGCCCTGTTGGACCAGGGCTACCCGGGTTTCATGGGCCTGATGGTTGACCAGGATTTCTTCGCTCATGAACCGGATCTTCCCGCAGCGCCCAGCAGGCGCGCCGTTTCGTACAAGGGCAGGCCCATGATGCCGCTGTAGCTGCCCTGGATGCGCCTTACATGACGGGCAATCGCTCCCTGTATGCCGTAACCGCCGGCCTTATCCATCGGTTCGCCTGTCGCGATGTAGCGGTCGATGACGCCCTGACTCATCCGCGCAAAAGTAACGCGGGAGACGCTGATCGCGGAATCTATCGTTCGAGTACCGCGGGCGATGGCGATCGCTGTCAGAACCCTGTGGGTACGCCCCGACAACATTCCGAGCATTCGCGCTGCGTCGGCTGCATCAACGGGTTTGGCCAACAGGGTGCCGCCCAAGGCGACTGTTGTGTCGGCGGCGAGAATCGGTGCCTGCTGCAGATTACGCTGCAGCAGGCGCTCGCGGCCGGCCTGGACCTTGGCGATCGCCACGCGCAGAACGTATTTCGCTGCGTCCTCTCCCTGGCGACTCTGCTCTAGCGACTCCGCATCCTCGCCGTCCTCGGGCGCAAGCAGCCGGAACTCGATGCCGATCTGGCGCAGCAGCTCCTGCCTTCGCGGACTGCGAGATGCGAGCCAGATAAATGTTTGAGGGGGCAGCTTGCCGTCGACGTGCATGGGGAGCGGGCGCTTCAGTCGCGATGGTAGGGGTGACCGCTGAGGATAGACCACGCGCGGAACAGTTGCTCGGCAAGTACGACGCGTACGAGCGGGTGAGCGAGCGTGAGGCTAGACAGGCGCACGGTTTCGTCAGCGCAGTCCCGCAGCGTCGGCGCGAGCCCGTCCGGGCCGCCTATCAGTATGGCGACGGGACGCGCCTGCTCGCGCCAGTGGGCGAGGCGCTGCGATAGCTGTCGCGTACCAAGATCGCGCCCCCGTTCGTCCAGCACGACGCGCCAGGCGCCCTGGGGTAGCGCGCCGGCGATGCGCTCGGCTTCTTTGCTGAGCCAGACCGCTGCCGAGGAACCCGCGCTTCGCGGCTCAGCACGGATCTCCCGCCATTCGACTGCGATCTCAGCGGGCAGTCTCGCGCAGTAGTCATCGACGGCTGCGTCGACCCACCCGGGCATGCGGGTGCCCACGGCGATGATCCGCAGTCGCACCGCGGGTCAGGGTTTGATCGGGGCCTTGCGGGCGCGGCTCGCACCCGCGGCACCCGCCGCGCCGGCGGCCTTACGTGGCGCACGGCGTACAGCCGAAGCGCCGGTTCCCGCTGCTGCCGCTGCCGGCCGACGCGGCCTGGCCGCGACCGTCGTCGGCCCGATTCGCAGGCTGACCGGTTTAGCGCCCCAGAGCTCTTCCAGCCTGTAGTAGGCGCGGATCGCCGGCTGCATGATGTGCACTACCGCATCACCAAGATCGACGAGGACCCACTCGCCGCTCTCCTCGCCTTCAACAGAGATGATCTGGCCGCCAGCTTCCTTGACCTTGTCGCGGACATGTGCAGCGAGCGAGCGCGTTTGTCGATTTGAATTGCCGGTGGCGATGATGAACCGGTCGAAGAGTTCGGTCTGATCGGTGGTGTTGAAGACGCGAATGTCCTGGGCCTTGATATCGTCCAGTGCATCGACTATCACTCGTTGAAGCTTGCGCAGATCCATAGTTTCGCCTGTGTCAGGACCTGTCGCCCGTCGGGCGATAGAGTCGGTGCGTTTCAATATAGTCCAGAATTCCAGAGGGCAACAGTTCTCCGGGCCGCTCGCCCGCTTCCAACTGCTCGCGCAATCGCGTCGCTGATACCGGGACAAAAGGCATGCCGAAAAAAACGATCGTGCCGCTCGGGTTGTCGGGCAGGAAATCGCGACCGTGCGAGGCGACCAGCGCTTCGACCGGCTCGGGCAGCCGCACTGGGCTTATCTGCTCGCGGCGAGTGACTGCGATGTGGGCAAGATCGAGCAACTCCCGGTAGCGGCGCCAGGTTGCAAGATTGCGCAGTTGATCGCTCCCCAGGAGCAGCACCAGCAGTGCATCAGCGCCGAATTCGGTGCGCATTTCGCCAAGCGTATCAACGGTATAGCTGTTGCCGCCGCGTCGCACCTCGCGGTCATCGAGCGTAAAGCCATCCTGCCCTGCTATGGCCATCTGGACCATCTTTAATCGGTGTTGCGCGGGCGTGCTCGCCTCGCCTTTCTGCCAGGAAATCCCGGTCGGCAGAAAACGGATTTCGTTGAACCCGAATGCAGCCTGCGCGGATCTCGCGAGCGCGATATGTCCGACATGCACAGGATCGAAAGTGCCGCCGAGCACCCCTATCCTGGTCCGCTCCTGTTTCATACCCATTCGCGAGGCTTTAAAAACTCGAGCAGGCGGGACTCTGGGGAACCGGGTTCAGGGTGCCAGTCGTACACCCATCTCACTACGGGCGGCATTGAGCAGAGGATGGATTCTGTTCGACCTCCCGACTGCAGTCCGAACAGCGTGCCGCGATCGAAAACCAGGTTGAATTCGACGTATCTGCCGCGCCGGTAGGTCTGAAAGCTGCGTTCTCGTTCACCCCAGACCGTGTGTTTACGACGCTCGACGATCGGGACATAGGCGTCGATGAATGAATTGCCCACGCTCTGCATGAGCGCAAACGAGCCCTCAAACCCCGGTTCGCTCAGATCGTCAAAAAATATGCCGCCCACGCCTCGGGCTTCGCCTCGGTGCTTGAGAAAAAAATACTCATCGCACCACTTCTTGAACCGCGCGTACGTGTCGGCCCCGAAACCTGCCAGGCTGGCCTTGCACGTTGCATGAAAGTGGCGTGCATCTTCTTCAAACGGGTAGTAGGGAGTGAGATCCATACCCCCGCCAAACCACCAGATTGGATCGGCTTGACCGGGTGCTGCGCCCGGGAGCGCCGCGAAGAACCGCACGTTGAGATGGACCGTTGGCACATACGGGTTACGCGGGTGGATCACGAGAGACACACCCATTGCTTCGAAAGGACGCCCGGCTATCTGGGGGCGCTGCGCACTGGCCGAGGCGGGGAGGTGTTCGCCCCGGACGTGAGAGAACAGAACCGCGCCGCGCTCGAAGACTTGGCTGTCCTCAATGACGCGGGTAATGCCGCCTCCCCCTTCGGGGCGACGCCAGTCATCGGTACGGAAGCTGCCGCCATCACTTTTCTCGAGCGCAGCGACGATCCGGGACTGAAGGCCAGTCAGGAAGTCCCTGACTGCGTTGATGTCAGGCAGCTGGGCAGTGCGGGCTGCGGCGCTCATGTTGAAAGGTCCTGTCTGGTCGGTTCAGGAGAAAGCCGGGATGGGTGATCCTTGCCGATCAATGGCGATGGGACCGGCTGAGCGCGCGATAACCGATATCGCGGCGGCACTGCATTCCATCAAACCCGATGTCGTCGACGCCGCGATAGGCCCTGTTCTGGGCAACGCGGACCGAGTCGCCCAGCGCAGTCACGCAGAGCACGCGGCCCCCGGAAGTCGCGCATCCGGTATCACCGGGGGAGGTGCCTGCGTGAAAGACCATGCAGTCATTACCGAGCGCGTTGCCCTGGGCGGGCAGCCCGCGGATCAGGTCACCCTTTCGGGGGGCGTCCGGGTAGCCCGCAGCGGCCAGCACGACGCCCAGCGCGCAGCGCCGGTCCCAGTCGATCTCGACCTGGTCCAGCTCGCCGTCTATGGCCTGGCTGAGGGCGCGGGCGAAGTCGCTGCGGATGCGCATCATGATTGGCTGAGTTTCCGGGTCGCCGAGGCGACAATTGAACTCGAGCGCTCGCGGCTGCCCCTTGCCATCGATCATCAACCCGGCGTACAGAAAACCCGTGTAGGGCGTACCCTCGCGCGCCATGGCTTCGACGGTCGGACGAATGATTTCGCGCATGACCCGCGCATGGATTTCAGGCGTGACAACCGGGGCCGGGGAGTAGGCGCCCATGCCGCCCGTATTGGGCCCGGTGTCTGCGTCGTACAGACGTTTATGGTCCTGACTGCTTGCCAGCGGCAGGATATTCTGGCCGTCGACCATCACGATGAAACTGGCCTCCTCGCCCTCGAGAAAGTCTTCGATAACCACGCGTGCCCCGGCATCGCCCATACGGTTATCGGTCAGCATGGCGTCGATCGCCGCATGGGCCTCGGCGAGATCCTGGGCGACTACCACGCCCTTGCCGGCGGCAAGGCCATCGGCCTTGATGACGATCGGCGCGCCGCGCGCGTCGGTCCACGCGTGCGCTTGAGCCGCGTCGGAAAACGTCCGGTATTGGGCGGTAGGAATCCCGTGCCGCGTCATGAAGCTCTTTGCAAAGTCCTTGGAAGACTCGAGGCGCGCTGCAGCCTGTGTTGGCCCGAAGATGCGCAGTCCGCGCTCGCGGAACTGATCGACGATGCCCGCCGCGAGCGGTGCCTCGGGGCCCACCACTGTGAATGCGATTTTTTCACGGACTGCGAAGTCGGCGAGTTCGCCGATGTCCGTGACCGGCAGATTGCGCAATCCCGGTTCGCGGGCGGTACCCCCGTTGCCTGGCGCGACGTAGACCTGAGCGACCGTCTGCGACTGGGCGAGCCGCCAGGCGAGTGCGTGTTCGCGACCTCCGGAACCAACGACAAGGATTTTCATTGTTCTGGGACTGCGCAGGGCAGGCGATGGGTTGGGCCGGGACGGGGCCGCTCAGGAGGTTTCGTCAAATTCTGCATTGGTGAAAACTTGCTGGACATCGTCGAGATTTTCGAGGGCATCCAGAAGTTTTTGCATGGCGGCGGCATCGTCGCCCAGCAGGGGCGCCGGATTTTCCGGGCGCATTGTGATCTCGGCGACATCGGCTTTGAGTCCCGCCTTTTCGAGGGCAGCCTTGACCGAGCCAAAGTCTGCCGTCGACGTAATGACTTCGAGACCGCCCTCATCGTCGCTGATCACGTCTTCGGCCCCGGCATCGATTGCTGCCTCCATCACGCGGTCCTCAGGCGTACCGGGGGCAAACAGCAACTGGCCGCAATGGCGGAACATAAACGCGACCGACCCGTCCGTCCCCAGATTGCCGCCGTGCTTGGAGAAAGCGTGACGGACCTCTGCAACCGTCCGGGTGCGGTTGTCGGTCATGCAGTCGACGATCACCGCGGCGCCACCCACGCCATAGCCCTCGTAGCGAATCTCTTCATAGCTTGCACCGTCGAGGCCGCCTGTGCCGCGCTCGCCGCCGTAAAGGAAAAGCTCGACGACTTCTTCGTTCGCTGCCGGTTGGCCGCCTTCGACCAGCGCGCGGGCGAGGCGATGAACGCCTCCGACGACAGCTTCAAGGCGCTGGGTACCGTCGCGCTGACCAACAGCCACGCCGACATCGCGGCGCTGCCATTGGCCCGCGTCGCCGCCGGTGCCCCCGTACCGCTGGGCGCCGGCATCGATTCAGGCATCAACCCGGCCTGGGCCGATCGCATCGCTACCTTCCGCGAAGCCGTGGTGGTGCCGCTGCTCGGCGCCCGTCCCGGACTTTCCGAAAGCGACTGGCTTGCGGTACAGGACCAGCTCGCGGTATTCACCG
>CAZZKA010000119.1:0-10712 GCA_964654745.1 uncultured Bordetella sp.
GGCTTTGCCTTTTTCGACGACCAAAACTAGGAGGCTTTGTCTGCACGAGTCTGACCAGTCGCCCTTGCATGTAATGCTGGTGGAGTCCGCTTTTGAAGTATTTCCGCGCCATTGTCATCTTGATAGCGATGAGGTAATCGTTTTAGATGACGGAGGGTTGGTCGTTTCGCTCTGGTCCGACGGTGAACTCTCTCCTCCGGTTGTTTGCGAATTGTCTTCTACTACTTGTCGGGTTGCGTTTGTCCCCCGTGGCACCCTGCACTCGATACGGTCGGTGACGCCAACGAGTCGTTATCTTGAGGTCAAGTTGGGGCCGTTTATGAAAGAGGCTTGCGTTTTTCGTTGATGAGCTGGTTTTTACTCCCCGTTCGGGACTCATCTTTCGTTTATGAGGGATCCTTTTGGTAAGTGCAACTCATTTTCGGTCGACGAGGGAAGCGGATAATACTCTGGGCGTCGTTAACGGTCCCATCAGCGTTCGCTCCCAAGCCGCATCACTACATCCATCGGGCTGGCAAACCCAAGTCAATCTCGGCAACGCTCTCAAGTCCGGGGGCCGGGTCGAGGAGGCGCTGGCTGCGTATCAGCAGGCTGCTGCCCTTGGCGGGCGGGGTAGGGCGGTGTCCCACGGGATCGGTACGTCGCTGCTGTTGCTCGGCCGGTTTGAGGAGGCGGTTGAGGTTTACCAGGCCTGGCTAGCCGAGGCGCCAGCCGATCCGGTGATGTGGTACCTCGTCGGGGTCTGCCTCAAGGAGCTCGGTCGCTATGCCGAAGCTTTGTCAGCCATCGACCAGAGTCTTGCGCTCGACGCCTCGGACGTTGAGGTTGCCGGGCAGCGATCGCTTCTTTTGCTTCTCCTCGGCCGGCTCGAGGAGGGTTTTAGGCAGTATGAGGTCCGCTGGCAAAGTCGCCACTTCGGACCCGCGCAGGGTGGTCGAGGCTTTGCTCAGCCGCTTTGGCTCGGCGACTCGGAGCTCGCAGGCCGCCGTATCCTCCTTCACGCCGAACAGGGCTATGGCGACACCATTCAGTTCTGTCGTTACGCGGCGTGGGTTGCTCGCCTGGGTGCCGAGGTCCTCCTCGAGGTTCCCGAGCCACTCACGCATCTGGCTCGGTCGCTTGCCCCGACCGTGCGGGTGTTCGAGGCTGGCAAGGACTTGCCGGCGTTCGATTGCCACATTCCGCTCATGAGCTTGCCGCTGGCCTTCATGAATCGCGGCGTGCCGCCAGGGAGCTTTCCCGCGGAGGTTCCATACCTGTTCGCAGACCCCGCGCGCCTCACGCAATGGCGTCAGCGGCTCGTGTCGCCGGGGTCTGAGGGTGTTCCTCCCCGGCGAATCGGTCTCGTCTGGCGGGGGCGCCCGACCCACCGGGGTAATTCGGCGCGAAGCCTGACTTTGAGCCAACTCACCGAGCAGCTGCTACCGGTGCTTCCGGACGGGACAGAGTTGATCAGCCTGCAACCGAGCATGGACGCCGAGGACGAGCCAGCGCTCGCAGCCACACCGTCGCTTCGCCACTTCGGGGCTGAAATCCGCGATTTTGCCGACACCGCGGCACTTTGCGCTTTGGTTGACGAGGTCATTTCGGTTGATACCAGTGTGGCCCATCTCGCCGGCGCCCTCGGGCGGCCGCTGCGGCTGCTCCTCCCATTCGTTCCAGACTGGCGCTGGCAGCTCACCGGAAGCCAGAGCCCCTGGTATCCGACCGCAAGACTTTATCGGCAGTCAGCCCGAGGTGACTGGGCATCGGTTTTGCGGATCTTGGCCGCTGACCTCGCGGATCCTGCCGGGCACTAGCGCTCGTCAGAGGCGCGGTCCTGCGAATCCGGACACTGGGATAAATCGCAACAGCTAGACCCGTGCCCGCGAGGGCCCCTGGCGCCGGTACGCTCCTTGCTGAGCCCCGTTCAAACCGGGATTCGCTATGGACGTCCGTCAATTTTTCGACAATCTTGAAGAACACAAGCGGGTGTTTGCCTCGCTAGATACGCTCGCACCCGCGGTCACTGCGGCGGCCGCAGCCATCGCCAAATCGCTTGCTCACGGCGGCAAGCTCATGCTGTGTGGTAACGGGGGGTCAGCGGCCGATGCGCAACATATCGCCGCTGAACTCACCGGTCGCTTTGTCCAGGACCGCCGGCCGCTCGCCGCGATCGCACTCACGACAGATACCTCCGCGCTGACCGCGATCGGTAACGATTATGGGTACGAGCAGGTCTTCGCCCGGCAGCTTGAGGCCCTCGGCCAACCTGGGGACTGCCTGCTGGCGATTTCCACCTCGGGCCAGTCGCCGAGCGTCTTGGCGGCCGCTCATGCGGCCAGGGCCAAAGGGCTGCATACGATTGCTTTGGCCGGCCGTGATGGAGGGGAACTCGCCAAGCGCTGCGATCACGCGATCGTGGTACCCAGTAGGACAACCGCCCGGATCCAGGAAGTCCACATCTTCATCGGTCACATGCTGTGCGCCGGCGTCGAGTCGGCGCTCGGTCTGGTCGAGACCTGACATGAACCATCCCGGCCCGATTGATCTTCAGCCCCAGACGCCCGACAGCGAGCTGCCGCCGCGGGTCCCGGACTTCAAGTGCGCCTCGTTGCTGGTTGTGGGCGATGTCATGCTCGATTCGTACTGGCATGGCAGCACCTCCCGTATTTCGCCAGAGGCGCCGGTGCCCGTGGTGTCCGTGGGACGCGAGGAGGCGCGTCTCGGTGGCGCCGGAAACGTCGCCTACAACGCTGCGGTGCTCGGTGCTCGCACGCGCATGCTCGGGTTGGCGGGTGAGGACGACGCCGGTGAGCGGCTCGATGCGCTGCTTCGCGAGCGTGGCATCGCGGCGGACCTCATCCGCGTCCCCGGCGCTCGCACGATCACCAAATTGCGTGTGATGTCGCAGAACCAGCAACTCATCCGGCTCGACTTTGAAGATGCCTTCGCGGGATGGGACGGTACCGGCCTGATGGCAGGCTTTCTCGAACGGCTGAACGATGCCCGGGCGGTGATCTTTTCCGACTATGCCAAAGGCATGCTGCGACAGGTGGGCCTGCTGATTGCTGCCGCCCGCGCCTGCGGCAAACCCGTCATCGTTGATCCCAAGGGTTCTGACTTTGATCGGTATCGCGGTGCAACTGTGATCACTCCCAACTTCAGCGAATTTGAAGCTGTGGTGGGGCAATGTAAAAACGAAGCTGATATCGCATCGCGTGCGGTGGCGCTGCGCGAGTCCTTGAACCTCTCCGCCGTCCTTATCACACGCAGTGAAAAGGGGATGTCGCTGTTCGCCAAAGGCGCGGCGCCGCTGCACCTGCCGACTCGCGCGCAGGAGGTTTACGATGTGACCGGTGCCGGAGATACCGTCGTAGCGACGCTTGGTGCGGCCATGGCGGCCGGCATGCCGATCGCGCAAGCCGCGGCGCTGGCCAATGTCGCTGCCGGCATCGTTGTGGGTAAGCTCGGGACCGCCACGGTGACAGTTCCGGAGCTCGAACTCGCGCTTCGCACAGGCACCCGCGCGTCTAGCCGGGGAATCTGCTGCGAGCACCAGTTACTTGCGCGCGTCACGCAGGCCAGAGAGCAGGGCGAGCGGATTGTCATGACCAACGGGTGCTTCGACCTCCTACATCCTGGTCATATCGACTACCTTGAAAAGGCCCGCTCGCTCGGTGATCGGTTGATCGTTGCCGTCAACGATGACGACTCGGTCAGACGACTCAAGGGATCCGAGCGCCCGCTCAATCCCCTGTCTTCGCGCATGCGAATGCTCGCGGCGCTTTCTTGCGTCGACTGGGTTGTGGCCTTTTCTGAAGACACCCCCGAACGGCTTTACGAGCGAGTGCTGCCGGACGTGCTGGTCAAGGGCGGCGACTACCGTCCGGATGACATCGCAGGCGGCCGGCAGGTTCGTGCCGCGGGCGGCGAGGTCAGGGTCGTCGACTTTGTGGACGGCTTCTCGACGACGAGCCTCATCGAGCGTATCCGCAGCACCGTCTGACCGTCGCTGCGACGCCCGCTTGATCGAGCCGGCGTCACTGAACCAGCGGCCGGGCGCTACCGCTGCGCCTCTCAAGTCCCCTCCAGTTGCCGGATCTCCTGGCATGAGCCTTGCTCATCGTCACCACGAAGCAAATTTGGAGAGATTCCATGTCTACTCAAGCTGTTGAACACAACGAAAACACCTTCGTACTGCGCGCAAGTGGTCCAGAGGCCGTCGGCTTTCCGACGCCTGACCAGATCCGCGCATCGATCCAGCAGCTCGTCGCTGAAAACGACCTCGAGCAGGCACAGTCCCTCGCTGACGAAGGCCTCAACGTTTATCCCGAGAGCGAGGGGGTGCTGGCTATCGCTGGTCTGCTCGCAATCGTGCGCCAGAACTGGGACCAGGCGGTGGACCTCCTCGGAAAACTTCTCGCGATCCAGGGCGAACGCGCCTCAGAGTTTGCGCGAATGATGTACGAGCGCGCCCTGGCCTGCGGCGGCAAGTCCAGTCCGTCGGAGCGGCAAGAGCTTGCCGTGACCGCCGAGTAATTCGTTCCCCAAAGGACGTCACCATGACCATCATCAATACCAACGTCAAGGCGCTGTTTGCACACCAGTCTCTCAAGGTGAATGATCGCGCGATGACCGATGCGATGCAGCAACTGTCAACAGGCAGGCGAATCAACTCTGCCAAGGACGATGCTGCGGGACTCGCGATCGGCACCCGGATGACCGCAGATCTGCGCGGTATCGCTGTTGCGATCCGCAACGCCAACGATGGCATCTCGATGATGCAGACGGCCGAGGGTGCGTTGGGCGAAATCTCCAACATGCTCCAGCGGATGCGGGAACTTGCCGTGCAATCTGCCAACGGCACGATGAGCCGGATGAACCGCGAGGCCCTGCAGGCTGAATTGGATCAGCTGCTCGCTGAGGTCGATAACGTCGCCAAGACGACCAACTTCAACGGAATTCGTTTGATCGATGGTAGCTCTGACCCGGTCCTCTTGCAGACCGGTGTGCGTGAGGGCGAACAGGTCAAAGTCAACATCGTCGATGCCCGTATTCGCAGCCTGGGACTGCAGGGCTTTGCTGTCGAGGGCGAACTCACCAGCGGCCGCGTCGGTAACATTGCCGGAGCAGGCGGTATTGACCTGGTCGACGACGTGTTGATCAACGGAAAACCGGCGTTTGCTGCGGGCGCCCTGCCTGCTGACGACAGTGCAAAGTCGCTCGCATCGTCGATCAATACCAACGTTGGCCAGCATAACGTCAAGGCGACTGCCTACAACACTCTGCGGGGAACTACGCCAACGGCGCTGGTTTTTGCGACAGGCGACTTGTCCGTCAACGGCGTGGCCGTCAGCGCGGCGAGCAGCGTCTCCGAACTCGTTGCGAATATCAATCGAGACGTCGGCGGTGTGACCGCCGTGCTGTCCCCGGATGGGCGGGTCGAGCTGTCCAATGACAACGGTCGGGACATCATCGTCAACGCAAATTCTGCTGCAGGTTTCACAGCGGGAACGTATGCCGGCTATATCACGATGGAAAGCCTCGACGGCAAAGATATCGAGATGTACGCGCGCAGTGACGGAAACGGGTTTCCTGGCGGGCTCGGTACTGTCGCCGACCTCCAGAAGATGGGTTTGAACGAGACTCTGAACGGAACGTCGTTTTCGGGGGTGTCGGTTTCTACCGCGGCGATTGCGGTGTCTGACGACATCCGGATTAACGGCGTCCGGATGGGAACCTCGCTCGACTCTTCGGCGATCGCCAAGGCCTCATCCATTAACGCCATCACGGATCAAACCGGCGTCAAGGCGTCTGCCATCACCGAAGTCGCGGTGAGTGTGAACATGTCCAAAGTGGCGACGGCCGGCCTGCGGATCAACGGCGCGTCGATCACGACCTCCACGGTTCAGACCATGTCTGATCTGACCACGGCTATCAATTCAGCGGGGGTCAATGGCATCATCGCGTCCACCAACGATGCTGGTACCCTGATTCTCCGGTCCCCGGGGGGCGCAGACATCACGGTCAACGACACCCAGGCGACAGCTGCCGATAGATTCATCACGGGTGCGGCATCCCTGAGCGGCGACACTGCGCTGGGGTCCTTGGGAACGGCGGCGACGGCGGGCCTAACGATCAAGGGCCGTATCACGCTGTTTTCTGATGTCGGAGCGGAGATCCGCGTCGAATCGGAGAGTGCCGCCTCGCTTACCAAGCTAGGAGTCGCTGCGCAAGGTGGTACCGATGTGCTGGTCGGCGGTGCGCTGACCATCGTCACGCAGGGGGCGGCAGGTCGGGCGCTCACCACGATCGACAAGGCGATTGACCAGGTCCTGGTCAATCGGGCAACGCTTGGCGCGTTCCAAAACCGATTGACAGTCGCTGTTGACAACCTGATGACGACCAGTACGGCGCTGAATCAGGCGCGAAGCCGGATCATGGACTCCGACTACGCACAGGCCAGTACCGAACTCGCGCGTAATCAGATCATCCAGCAGGCGGGTACCGCGATCTTGGCGCAGGCGAATGCAAGTCAGCAGTCGGTGCTGCAGCTCATCCAGGGCTAATTGCGAACCTAACGCCAATCCGTCCTGAGAAAGCGCTTCGACCATGGACACCAACGCGGTATTGCTGCAGGAAGGCTACGCGCTTCATCTGCAGTCTCGCCTCGACGAGGCCGAGGCTCGCTACGATCGCATCCTGCGAAACAAACCGAACGAGCCTGACGCGCAGCACCTTAAGGGAGTCGCCGCGATGCAGCGCGGTGATTTGCGCACAGCGGTCAAGCTGATTTCGCAGGCGATCCAACACAGGCCGAGCGAAGCGACGTTTTACGGCAATCTCGCCGCGGCGCTTCTGGGGCTCGGGCTCGTCGAACGCGCCGTAGAGTACGCTCAAAAGGGGATCGCGCTGGGCGCGGGCTCCTCGCAGATTTATCTCGTCCTCGGGCAGGCGCTCGCCCGCAAGCGCGAGCATGTGGCAGCGCTTTCGGCCTTTCTCGGCGCGCACCGCCGAGATGAAACCTGTCGCCAGTCGATTGATGGCATGCTCGACAGCCTGCGTACGCTCAATCAGCATCAGGCGATCCTCGATCATCTGGAGAAGCTCACGATCGGACTCGATGACGCGCTGCTGATCCGTAAGGCCCAGGCCTTGCGCGAACTCAAGCGCCACGATGAGGCTTACGCCGCGCTCGATGCCTGCAAGGACAAACGGCATGGCACCTGGCTAGTCAATCGCCTCAAGCAGCATCTCGATAGCGGCGACCTTGCCGGATCGATCCCGTACGGTCAGGCCCTTCTTGAATGGAAAGACAGGCAGGCGTGCTCTCAAATGGGGGTTGCCGAGGCTGCCAAGGCGCGCGCGCATTGGCCTGCGACGATTCCAATTTTTCGCCCCAACGATATCGATCGCCCGGAGCGAAATGTGATCTGTTTCAGCCTTTGGGGCGCAGATCCCAAGTACACCTATAACGCGGTTTTGAATGCCAAGCGCGTCCCGCGTATTTACCCTGGCTGGAGCGCCCGCTTTTACGTGGACGAAAGCGTCCCCAATGAAATCGTTCGGGCACTGGTTGACTATGGCGCGCGCGTGATTCGCGTGGCGGGAGAGGGCCAGGAGAACTTCAAGCTCTTCTGGCGGTTTTTCCCGAGCGAGGATCCGCTGGTCGAACGCTTCCTTTGCCGGGATAGCGATGCGGTCATCAACGAGCGCGAGGCGGCAGCAGTGACCGAATGGATCAACTCGGGTCGTCGTTTTCATCTGATGCGCGACCACCCTGAGCACGCCGAACTCATGATGGCCGGCATGTGGGGGGGGGTCACCGGACTCCTGCCCAAATTGAGCGAGCAGGCCATCGCCTACTTTCATAGCCATGGTGCCAAGTGGCGCTGGGTCGATCAGGACTTCCTGCGCGACCGCGTCTGGCCTGTGATCAAGCACGACTGTCTGGTGCATGACGACTATTACCGAATGGGCGGTGAGGCGCGTCGTTTTCCGGCGGATTTCGTGCTGCCGGATGGCGATCATGTCGGCGGCTACAAGCCGCGCTTTGCAGCCGAGCAGGGCGGTGGGCGCTGACCGGCGCACCGGGTATTCGTCTTCGGGCGCACCTGCTGGAGCAATCGCCCGGATCGAGCCGACTGCGCCAGCCAAACCCGCCGAGTCGGCTGTCGCGCACCCAAACTGCCGCAGCTGCCGGAGTTTCGCAATCAGCTGGGATCCGGACAGGCCTTACGCCTGCAAGGCATTCGGCTTTAAAACGCGTATCCTTCCGTCTTGGGAAGTCTTCCGCGCTGACGGCAACGCATGCCGCCTCTTCTCGCCCAAGTCCTGACGGGCGGGATCATTACAGGGAGTCCTGCGTGGGTGATGCGGCTGCAACCGCTCAGAGTGCCTGGATCGCTGCGGGTCTCGCGGCGCATCGCGAGGGCGACCACGAGCGGGCTGCGCGCCTTTACGACACCGTTCTTGAGACCGATCCGCAGAACGCGGATGCTCTGCATCTGCGCGGCGCCTTGGCAATGCAGCAGGGCGACCTTGATCGAGCGCATGAGCTTATCGCGCGCGCTATCGCGCAGCGCCCGGCCAATGCCGCTTTCCGCTCCAACCAGGCGATCGTCTGCCGGCGGCTCGGTCGCCTGGACGAAGCCGTGGGGCATGCGCGCGAAGCGCTCATCTTGAATGAGGCTACGCCGCAGATTCATCGGGTGCTGGGCCAGTGTCTGGCCGAGGCCGGCGACATGAGCGCAGCGCTTCAGGCGTACTCGCGTGCCAACCATCTGGACCGGTCGCACAGGCCCTCAATCGATGCTGAACTCGACTGTTTGATGGCGCTTGGCCGCTACCCCGCGGTACTGGCCAGGATTTCAGCGTTCGATCTTGAACCGGACGATGGGATCAGGTTCCGGCAAGCTCAGGCGCTCCGCGCGCTGGGCAAACACGACGAGGCCTGGAATACGCTGCAGGACTGTGGCGATCACAAGACCCTGCTCTGGCAGCTCAACGCCCTCAAACACCACCTCGAGTGCGGTGATGAGGCTGCCGCCATCGATCACGGTCAGATCGTGCTCAAACTCAAGGAACGGCTCGCGCTCGAGCGACGGGGAGCCCCCGCCGTTGCGCAAACAGAAGCTTGGCCCGAGCGGGCAGGAGAGTTTCGACCTGGCGATGAGGCCAATCCTGACCGCAATCTGGTGTGCTTCAGCCTGTGGGGCGCAAAGCCCAAATACACGATCAACGCGGTCCGCAATGCCGAGCGCGTGCCGCGGCTCTATCCTGGGTGGCGGGCCTGCTTCTATGTCGACGAGTCGGTGCCTGAGGATATTCGAACCCGGCTCGCCGGTCTGGGCGCAAAGATCGTGCTGATTCAGGACGATGACCCGCGCCACGTATTGAAGGCGTTCTGGCGATTTTTTGCGGGTGCGGAGCCGGGTGTTGAACGCTTTCTCTGTCGTGACTGCGATGCCCTGGTCAACGAGCGCGAGGCGGCGGCGGTCGCGCAGTGGGTGGACAGCGGGCGTCTGTTTCATGTGATGCGCGATCACCCCGAGCATGCCGAATTGATCATGGCCGGCATGTGGGGTGGGGTGGGGGGCCTGCTCCGAGATCTGTCCGGCGAGGCGCTGCACTACTACCATAACTACACGCCGCGCTGGCACTGGATGGATCAGGATTTCCTGCGTGACTGCGTGTGGCCGCTGATTCGCCATCATTGCCTGGTCCACGACGATCGCTATCGGATGGGCGCGTGTACGCGGCCTTTTCCACCGGTCACCCTGCCCAAGGGCGCTCATGTCGGCGGATACTTTCCCGAGGATGACCCCGGGGCAGTTTTCCGAGGCACGGATTAGGCTGTCGTTTTTCCGGTAATGGCATGTACAGCGGACTGTCGAAAATTTGAAAATGCTCAGAGAGAATATTTAAACCATTGATTTAATTAGACATTATCGGATGGCACAAGCGTTGCTTTGGGGGTTGCACTCAATGTAATGACAACGCAGGTGACGTCGATGTCGGAACAGTCTGCAATCGCCGTATGGCTTGATCCCGTCGCGAGGCTGGGGGAGACCGAGGTGGCCCGGCTGGCGGAAGCAGGGCTCCGCGCCCTGCCGGCGCGTAGCGTTGCCGAGATCGAATCGCTCGCCGGGTCGGCCGAGCGTATCGTCCTTCGAATCATCGATGACCCAGCCGTCATCGCCGACGTTCAAAAGCGCGTTGCCCATCTCAATCCCAAGCCCGCGGTCATTGCACGCATTGACCGCGACAGCCTCGAACTCGCCGTCGGCGCAATGCGCGCGGGCGCGGATCACGTCATTGCTGCGGATGACTTTTCGACGGCAACCTGGCGCGGCTCACGGCGGGTGATCGCACCTGCGCCGCAGGCGCCAGGCAAGGCTTTTGTTTTTGTCGATCCCCGGAGCCAGAATCTTCTTGCCCTCGCACAGCGTGTGGCGCGGGCAGAAATCGGCGTCCTGATCTCAGGCCCGACCGGCGCAGGCAAGGAAGTGCTCGCGCGGGTGTTGCATGAGGCTTCGCCGCGCTCACGCGGCCCCTTCGTCGCCCTCAACTGCGCAGCGCTCCCCGAGACGCTTATCGAAAGCATGTTATTCGGCCACGAGAAGGGCGCCTTCACCGGCGCGACTCAGTCGCGTCCAGGACTGTTTGAGCAGGCGTCAGGCGGTACGCTGTTCCTGGACGAAATCGGCGAGATGCCGGTCGGTCTTCAA
>CAZZKA010000120.1:0-10695 GCA_964654745.1 uncultured Bordetella sp.
CAAGATCGCCGGCATGGCCGAGGCCTGGCACGTTCCGGTCGCGCCGCACGACTGTACCGGTCCGGTCGTTTGGGCCGCCTCCTGCCATTTCTCGTTATTCGCTCGCAACACTCTGATCCAGGAATGTGTACGGGCGTTCTACACCGGCTGGTACACCGAGCTCGTCACGACCCTTCCCAAAGTTGCCAACGGCGAGGTCAGCGTCGATCTTGCTCGAGCCGGACATGGACTTGAGCTCCTGCCGGGGCTTGAGAAGCGCGCGGACGCCGTGCAACGATTTAGCCGACTAGCCTGATCACTATGCTCACTATCTGGGGTCGTACCAATTCGATCAATGTGATGAAGGTGCTCTGGGCGTGCGCGGAGATGGATATCGCCTACACGCGGCTTGATGCCGGCCTGCACTACGGTGTGGTTGGCACCGATGCTTATGGGGTCATGAATCCCAACCGGCGCGTACCGACAATCCTCGACGGTGAATTCTCACTATGGGAGTCCAACGTCATCGTACGTTATCTCGCTATGCGGGAGCGTCGGACCGACCTTCTCCCGGGAACACCTCGCGGGCGTGCTGATGCGGAGCGCTGGATGGATTGGGCGACCAGTACGCTTGCCGCGCCGATGACGACACTGTTCTGGCAGTTGATCCGGACGCCCGAGGCCAAGCGGGATTCAGCGGCGATCGATGCTGCTGCCAAAGAGTGCGCGCGCTGTTTCGGTATCGTCGAGGCCCACTTGCGCGGCCGCGACTTTCTTAGTGGACAGACGCTGACGGTTGCGGATATCTCAGTCGCGCCGTTTGTTCATCGCTGGTTCGCATTGCCGGTGGCGCACGAGGGCGTTGCAGCGCTTGAGGCGTACTACCGGAGAATGCTTGCCCGTAGCGCCTACCGACAGCACGTGGCGCTGCCGCTTAGCTGACTTCGCTGCCGCTTGACTCGAGGCTGAGTCGCCAGGCGTGCGTGTAGCAGAGGAAGCGGCGGTTGAGGGCGCGGCCGATCGTGCAAATCCCCAACCGGGTTGCCATATCGATCGCCAGTTCGGTGGTACCGCTGCGAGATACCGCCACCGGTATGCCCATCTGGGCGGATTTAATGATCATCTCGCTGGTGAGGCGTCCGGTGGTGTAGAGCACGGGGCACGCTGCCTGGCCGAGTGTTAGACCAATACCGCTCGACACGGCTGGCTGCGGCAGCATCGCTCGCCAGCCTGCAATGCTGTCGAGAGCGTTGTGCCGGCCGACATCCTCAATAAAGATTTGCAGCCGCGCGCCATCAAAAAGTGCGCAGGCGTGCACTGAGCCCGCAGACTTGTAGAGCGTATCGTGGGTCCGAACCGCATCGACGATCTCCAGCAGTTCGCTGTGCCTGAGCGGAGGAAAATCGCGACCGACCGGAGCGATCCGGTCCACGACATCAGCGAACATGCTTCCCTGACCGCAGCCCGAGGTGATGATGCGTCGCCGGTCTATCCGGGAGGCAATTTGATCGCCCTGCCGGGTGTGGACGGCGGCAGCGGCGACTTCCCAGTCGACCGAGACCGATTCGATTTCGGCGACCGAGTTGATAAGGTTCTGGTGGAGCAGCCAGCCAAGGACCAGCCATTCGGGATGCGCGCCCAGCGTCATCAGGGTCACCACTTCCCTGCGGTCGACGTATACGGTGAGATCGCGCTCAACGGGTACCCTGACCAGCCGTCGTTGTCCCCGCTCGTCCATCACCTCCACGTTTCGCGAAAGCGGTGATGAGGCAAGACTCAATTTGGGAAGCGGGCGGGCGAACACGGCGAGAGCATGGATTCTGGGAACAACGACGAGGCAAGGGGCTTGCTGATACAGTTTATGTCCATCTGCCCGTCCTTGTTTTGAGCGGGACAGGACGGACGACCAGTGAAAGGCGAAATTCGCCGTATGTCGATCCCTGTCATCCTACTGAACACCATGAAGACAACCGAGTTTTCGCAACAGCCCCTTCGGGGTTTTCCGCCGCAGGCAGAGATCGCGGTCATACCGCCTGCCGTGCCCCGGCGGCCGATGCATACGCGACGTATCGTCTACGAGAGCTTTGCCAGAGACGACGGCCTGTTCGATCTGGAGGGTTGGATAGTCGATACCAAGGCCTACCGCTACTACGAGCCTGCGCGCGGGACCCGGGAACCCGGTGATATCGTCCACGAGATGAAGGTACGGCTCACCATCGATGCCGAGCTCGTCGTTCGTGATCTGCATGTGTCGGTATCCGAAGCGCCCTATCCGATCTGCCCGGAGACGCAGGAGCGCTTTCGCGCCCTGATCGGACTGGGTCTGGCCCGCGGGTGGCGTCGCAGTGTTGATGAAAAAATGGGTGGCACGCACGGGTGTACCCACGTTCGCGAGCTGCTCTATCAGCTGCCGACAGTAGCCTTTCAGTCGCTCGGTAAATGGTCGCTCCATGCTGCCGAAGGCCTCGAAGATGTTGCCGCCAGACTGACGGTTGAACCGCGCTTCATCGACGGCTGTCACGCCTGGGCGGCAGACGGACCGATCGTGGCGATCCTGTTTCCGGACGAGGCTGTCGCGCGCCGCAACACCGCCAAGACCTGATTTCCGCCGCCTCGACGTTGCCGCCCGCTACATGTCCACTCAAAGGAACTCGCTATGACCAACTCTCTTGCCGATAACTATCGCGGCGTCTTTGATACGCGTCTGGGCTTTGGCAAGCGCCCCGCGCTCCTTGTGATCGACTTCGTCAAGGCTTATACCACCCAGGGCGCGCCGTTTTTCGGTCAGGGCGTTGTCGATGCCGTTGATGCGTCGGTGGCGGTGATCGCCAAGGCTAGGGAGGCGGGGTTTCCGGTCATCTACACGGTGGTCGAGTTTCACCCGTCCGGAATAGACGGAGGACTGTTTTTTCGTAAGGTGCCTTCGCTCAAGCTTTTCGTAAAGGGCGAGCCCTTGGGCGCAATCGATGAAAAGATCGCGCCGCGCGCTGACGACCTGATCGTTCGCAAGCAATACGCCAGCCCGTTCTTCGGTACCTCGCTTTCCTCGACGCTGCTGGCAATGGGTGCAGACAGCATCGTACTGCTCGGATGCTCGACGAGCGGATGCATTCGCGCCGCAGCCGTCGACGGTATTCAGTACGGGTTTCGCGTTGTCGTGCCTCGAGAATGTGTGGGTGACCGACATCAGGCACCACACGATGCGGCGCTTTTCGATATCAACGCCAAGTATGGCGACGTGGTATCACGGGCAGAAACGCTCAAATGGTTTGACAGCTTGAGGCAGGGCTGAGCGGGCGATTCAACTCAGAGCGTGCGCGTTGACGAGGTGACCGGTCTCGCCAGACGCAAACCGGAGAATATTTTCGAAAGCGCCCGAAAAGAAAGCCTCAAAATTATCCCGTTCGACAAACCCGACGTGCGGCGTGGCGAGTACCCTGGGGTGATTGAGCAGGGGGTCGCTGCAGCCGATGAGTGGCTCGTCATCGAAAACATCGATGGCGGCCATTCCGGGCGAGCCCAGTTCTAGCGCTGCCTGGAGCGCGCCCCGCCGGAGCAGACCGGCGCGCGCAGTATTGACGAAGATCGCATCGCTCTTCATCCGGCAGAGGTCTTGCTCGGAAATGCTGCCCGCCGTCTCGGGGGTGAGCTTGAGGTGCAGGCTGACGATATCGGACTCAGCAAGAAATGCATCCAGGGATCCGGCGGTCTCCCAGCCGGCCGAGCGCGCGCGCACGAGGCTGGTTTCGCGCCCCCAGATCCACACCCGCATGCCAAAGGCTTTGCCGTAGTGGGCCACCTGCTGCGCAACCTTACCGAAGCCCCACAGGCCCAATCGACGGCCGTGCAGCTGACGGCCTATCGGGCCTTGCCAGGTCCCGGCTTTCAGCGCTTTGATCTGCTCGGGCAGGCGCCGCTGCGCGCAGAGCATCAGGGCCCAACAGAGCTCGGCGGTGGCGTGGCCGCTACCGCGGCTTTGAGCGACTGCAATACCGCGCGCCGAGCATGCAGCGACATCGAGATTGCCAGGCAGAACGCCCGCGCTGCTTACGATCCGGAGCTGGGGCGCCGCATCGAGTACTGCCGCGTCGATCGCGCTGCGCTCGCGGATGGGAACCAGAGCATCGGCGCCGGCGAGGAGAGCCGCCCAGGCAACAGAGTGCGTGATGGGCTCGCGACAAATTACGACCTGATGGCCCTTGAGGAGCGACATCGCATCAAGCGTTCGCACGCTGTCGGCGTAGTCGTCAAGAATCACGATGCGCACGCGAGATCTCCTGAAAAAGGGGCCGCTCGGAGCCGACCGAATCCGTCCCGATCATAAGGGAGCGCCCGCGACCCATCATCCGTCGCCCCTGAAATATGGAGCACGCTGCGCGGCTCGAGCTTTCGGAAATAGGGCTTCGGTGCCGGGTTTTGTTTGTTAAGATCCCTGAAAACTCAATAAATCAAAGGGAGGATGACCATGAAGCTCAAAGCAATCCTTGCGTTTTCCGTCGCGCTCATTGCCGGCGCGACTCAAGCCCAGGAAATGACAGTCGGCGTTTCGCTCGGCATCACCGGGCCCGGGGCCTCGCTTGGCGTTCACTACCGCAACGCCTATCAGCTGATGCCCAAGACGCTCGGTGGCGTACCCGTTCGCTATATCGTCCTCGACGATGCCTCGGATCCGACCAATGCCGCGAAAAATGCCCGCAAACTGGTTACCGAGGATAAGGTCGACGCGTTGATGGGGTCCAACGGCGTGCCCTCGGCGGTGCAGATGGCCCAGGTCGCTGCCGAGGCCAAGATCCCGATGATTGTGCTCACGCCGGCGGTGCTCTCACCCCAGGTGCTCACCTGGTCCTTCATCGTGCCCCAGACAACCGAGCTCATGATGGGCGCGATCGCCGAGCGCATGAAGGCGATGAACATCAAGACCGCAGGCTACATCGGATTCTCCGATACCTGGGGCGACCTTGTTCACCGCGCTTCCGACGCTCACGCGGCGCACATGGGCTACAAGCTTGTGACCAATGAGCGCTATGCTCGCGCTGACACGAGCGTGACGGGCCAGGTGCTGAAGCTTATTTCTGCCAACCCCGATGCGGTGATCGTGGGGGGCTCGGGTACCGGCGGAGCGCTTCCTCATGTGGCGCTGGTCGAGCGCGGCTTCAAGAAGCCGATCTTTCATAACCACGGTACGGTCAACCAGGAGTTCATCAAAGTCGGTGGACGGGCTGTGGAGGGCGCTATCGCAGTGACTGGTCCGCTGATCGTTCCGGAGGAACTGCCCGACAATTTCCCGACCAAAAAGGTCTCGCTGGAATTTACCCAGCTATACGAAAAGACTTTCGGCGCGGGCAGTCGTAATGCCTTTGCGGGTTATGCCTACGACGGTCATCTGCTGCTTGCTGCCGCCGCGCCCGAGGCTGCGAAAAAGGCCAAGCCGGGTACGGCAGAGTTTCGTGAGGCCCTGCGCACAGCCCTGGAGGGCGTCAAAAATGTGGTGGGTACGCATGGCGTCTACAACATGAACCCCAAGGACCACAATGGCCTCGATGAGCGCGCACGGGTTCTGGTGCAGGTCCAGAACGGTCAGTGGCGACTACTGAAATAAGGCGCAACCGCGACTCACCGTCCCGCTTTCGAGCCACCCGTCCCTGGCCATGACGACCGATATCGCGCTCTGGCTCGCGCAGGACGGTATCACCAACGGAGCGATCTACGCGCTGCTTGCGCTTGCGCTCCTGTTGGTGTTTTCAGTGACCCGGGTGATCTTCGTGCCGCAGGGCGAGTACATTTCGTACGCTGCCCTGTCGCTTGCAATGCTTCAGGCCGGGCAGGTCCCGGCCGTAGTGTATATGCTGGTCGGCGCGGGCCTGATCGCTGCATCCTTCGACACCGCCACTGCGATCCGTGACCGGGCCTACCGACGGCTGCCCTGGATCGTGCTGGGCTACGTCATTTTCCCGGTGGCCATGGCGCTCATCACCGGGTGGGCCGCGCCACAAAAGCCAGGCTTTGTCTGGCAGGTATTGCTCGTTCTCGGCCTGGTCGTGCCGCTGGGCCCGATCGTCTACCGGGTAGCCTATCAGCCGCTTGCCAACGCCTCGATTCTGGTTCTCTTTATCGCCTCGATGGCAGTCCACTATGTGCTCACCGGTCTGGGGCTCGTGTTTTTTGGCGGAGAGGGCCTGAGGGCGCAGAGCTTTTCCGATTTCCGGCTGAAGATCGGTCCGATTGAAGCGAGCGCGCAGAGCCTTCTTGTGATTCTGGCAAGCATTACCGCGATGGCCGTGCTTTGGCTCTTTTTTGGCCGCTCGATCTACGGCAAGGCGCTCCGTGCGACGGCGGTTAATCGGGTGGGCGCGCGATTGGTCGGGGTCCCTACCGAGCTCGCCGGTATGTTGAGCTTCGGGCTTGCGGCGTTCATCGGCGCACTATCGGGCATTCTGATTGCGCCCATCACCACCATCTACTACGACACGGGGTTTTTGATCGGGCTCAAGGGCTTTGTCGGCGCGATCCTGGGTGGTATGGCGAGCTACCCGCTCGCAGTGGCTGGTTCGATAGCGCTGGGTCTTCTCGAGGCTTTCGCGTCGTTCTGGTCGAGTCCATTTAAGGAAACCATCGTATTTGCGATCATCATCCCCCCTCTTGTATGGCTGTCGCTGCGCTCGCGCCATGTCGAGGAGGAGGAAGAGGAGTGATTTCCGGTCGGGGGGCCCTGTCGCTGTTTGTGCTGTTCATCGCTGCGGCACCGTGGTTTCTGAGCGAGTTCCAGGTCGCGCTGATGAACTACATCGGGCTTGCAACCTTGATCGCGCTCGGACTCGTGCTGCTCACTGGCGTCGCCGGTGTGATGTCCTTTGGCCAGCAGGTGTTTGCTGGTCTGGCAGCCTACTCCACCGCAGTCCTCACCACCCAATACGGTGGATCGCCTTGGCTCGGGCTCCTGCTGGGTCTTGCCCTCGTGGCGGTGGTCGCGCTCTTTCTCGGCGCGATCACGCTTCGCCTGTCTGGGCACTACCTGCCGATTTCGACTATCGCCTGGGGCATTGCAATTTACTTCATGTTCGGCAACATGGAGATGCTCGGCAAGCATACCGGGCTGCCCGATCTTCCGTCGGTATCGATTGGCGGCATATTGCTCGATACCGGCCGGGAGTACTACTACCTCGTCTGGGTTTTCACGCTCGCCTTACTCATAGCCTCATCCAACCTTCTCGACTCGCGAATGGGTCGGGCGATTCGGGCGCTGCGATTTCGTGCTGTGATGGCCGAGGCGTTTGGAGTAAATACCGCCTGGCTCAAGACCGTCGTATTCCTTTACGCCGCCCTGTTTGCCGCGCTCTCCGGCTGGCTATATGCACACTTTCTGCGCTTCGTCAGCCCAAGCGCATTCAACGTCAACGCTGGTATCGACTATCTGTTCATGGCAGTTGTGGGCGGGGCATCGCACGTCTACGGGGCCGTTATCGGCGCATCGATACTCGTGGTCCTCAAGGAATGGCTCAAGGGACTGGTGCCGACCGGGTTGGGTGCAAGCGGCAATTTCGAGATCGTTGTGTTTGGTCTGCTGATGATGTTGCTGCTGCACCGGGCATCGGGCGGTTTGATTCCGCTCTTGTCGCGTTGGTTCATCAAACCGCGGCGTGTTGCTGTTGACGCCTCGGCCGAGCCTCTGCCGCAGCGGCGTCAGCCCAACGGGGGGGAGGCGCTCCTTGCGGTGAGTGATGTCACCAAACGATTCGGAGGTTTGGTGGCCGTGCGTAGCCTCAGCTTTGAGATTCGCGCCGGTGAAATACTCGGGCTCATCGGGCCAAATGGCGCTGGCAAGAGTACGATGTTCAATCTGATCACCGGTGTTTTATCGAACGACGGCGGGTCGGTATATTTTCAAAACGAGCGCATTGACGGCCTGCATGCGAGCCGGATCGCGCGCCTCGGAGTCGCGAGGACATTCCAGCACGTCAATGTGGTGAGCAGCATGTCGGTGCTCGAAAACGTGGCGATCGGGGCGCACCTGCGCGGCCGCCACGGGACGCTCCGTTCGATGCTGCGGGCTGAGCGCGCGGAGGAGTCTCGGCTTATCGCTGAGGCCGCCCGCCAGACTGCGCGGGTCGGCCTTGCCGAACACTTATCCGATCCTGCGGGGAGCCTGGCACTGGGCAAGCAGCGGTTGGTCGAAATCGCGCGTGCTCTCTGCGCCGATCCGGTACTGCTGCTGCTTGATGAGCCCGCCGCCGGTTTGCGTTACGCTGAGAAGCAGGCCCTGGCCGATCTGCTGCGGCGCCTGCGTGCCGAAGGCATGACCATCCTGCTGGTCGAGCACGACATGGAGTTCGTCATGAATCTGGTCGATCGTCTGGTCGTGATGGACTTTGGCGAAAAGCTCGCAGAGGGGCTCCCCTCTGATATTCAACGCGACCCCAGGGTGCTTGAAGCCTATCTCGGGGGAGTGCATTGAGCGCGCCGCTGCTAGAGGTCTCCGAACTCAGAGTTTTTTATCGCAAGGTCGAGGGGTTGCATCGGGCATCGCTGAGAGTTGACGAGGGCGCGATCGTCACCGTCATCGGTCCAAACGGCGCCGGCAAGTCCACGCTGCTTGGCGCTGTCATGGGCTTGCTTCGTTCGCAGGGGCTGGTGCGATTTGGCGGCGAGGATCTCGCTGGCATTACCGTTGAGACGCGGGTGAGGCGGGGCTTATGTCTGGTCCCAGAGCGACGCGAGTTATTTGGCGAGATGCCGGTCGAGGACAACCTTGTCCTTGGCGCGTTTTCCAGATCGCGTAGCCGTGCGACGATTGAGAGCGAACTCAAGGCGGTTTATCGCAAATTTCCTCGCCTCGAGGAGCGACGAACTCAGCTGGCCGGTACCCTCTCAGGCGGAGAACGGCAGATGCTCGCGCTTGGTCGGGCGCTGATGGCAAAACCGCGGCTCCTGATGCTCGACGAACCTAGCCTGGGCCTTGCACCGCTCATTGTCCGCGAGGTGTTTCAGGCCATCACTGAATTACGCTCGGCTGGCGTATCGATCCTCCTGGTCGAGCAGAACGCGCGCGCAGCGCTCGAGGTCGCCGACTACGGGTATGTTCTGGAGACCGGCGAGACCGTGCTCGAGGGCAGGGCGGGCGAATTGGCGACAAACCCCAGGGTTGTGGAGACCTATCTCGGTCTGGCCGGTCGGGTGCCCGGCGTGGCGCGCTGAAGGTCGGGAGTCTCAGACCGAAGCCGAGAGGGCTCTCCAAACATACCGGGTCTTGGGTATCGCGTGCATGCAATAAGGCGCGCTGTCCAGGGGTTGTTGCGTTCCGCCTGTTTGAGCGGTCTGGCATGATCGGGCGATTCCAAATTCGCACGGGCCTTGGCTGCGATGAACGAAGGCTTTCTTGAAATACTTTTTGCGCCGGTGCTTGAGCAGATCCGGGCCCATATTGCCTGGGCTGGCCCTGTCGTCCTGCTGCTGAGCTTTGTCGAGTCACTCGCGATCATCAGCGCCTTCGTTCCGGCGACTCTGCTGCTCCTCGCGATTGGCTCGCTCGCCGCGGCGGGGCTGATCGGCTTGTTTGAACTCTGCCTGTGGGCGGTGGCGGGCGGCGGGCTCGGTTATTGGCTCAGCTACGAGGTGGGCCGTCGCTATGCAGACCAGATCGAATCGATCGGTTTTTTTGCGCGACGCCCTGAATGGGTGAGCCGCGGACACCAGTTCTTCGAGCGATGGGGTTCGCTCGCAGTCGCCGTAAGCCGATTCATTCCGCTCGCGAGAGCAGTGGTTCCGCTTTTTGCAGGGGTTATGGGCAGTCCGCGGCAAGCGTTTCAATCTGCCAGCTGGGTATCGGCGCTCATCTGGGCGCCACTCATGCTCGCCCCCGCCTCGATCGGGACCGAAATCGGCGCCCGGTTACAGGATGCTTCGCCACAGCTTCGCGCGATCGTTATGATCGGGCTGGTGGTAGCCGTGGTGCTGGTGGTTCGAAGATTCAGGCGCTGATCGGCCCTGAGAACGGCTATCTAAAACGCGAGCCTGATCGTGAGATCGGTCCCAGGTTCCTGCAGAGTCTCCTGAACCCGCGACACTGTACCGGCGGTTGATATCCTGAACGAAACCGTCGATCTGCTGACTTCCTTGCCCGAAGTGTCTCTGGTGACATCAGTCACCTTGAAGATCGCTATCGAAGCAGTGTCGGCTTCGACGGACAAGTTGACCAACTGACTGCCGGTCCGGGTGAGGCCATTCTGGGTATAACGCGCAATCGTGTAGAGATGCCCTGCATCACCGACCCTGCCGGTGACGGGAAGCGTGGCCGACTCCACGTCCTGATGGCTGCTGCTATCGGGAAACCCCAGGGGCACGAAGGTAGCCGGATTCAGGGAGGAGGTTGAGACGATGTTCCACGGGACTTTCTCGCCGCCGACCGTAAGATCTCCGCGGATAGTTTTGAGTTTGCAGCAACGAATAGGAGCGGGTCGGCCCGTTCCCAAAAAACGCGAGTGAAGAAAAATCTGGTAGGTCGTGGCGGATTCGAACCGCCGACCAACGGATTAAAAGTCCGCTGCTCTACCGGCTGAGCTAACGACCCGGTGAGGAAAGCCTTAGATTGTAATTTGCGTACCGGGGTCCGGTCAAACAAGAGCCCACCAAGCGACCAATGCGTTATCACCGCAGAGGGCCCTCGTTTTGCGCCTCAGCGCTGGGCGGGCGCCGCAGCGGCGGCGGGAAGGGTCTGAAGGA
>CAZZKA010000121.1:0-10588 GCA_964654745.1 uncultured Bordetella sp.
GCCCGGGCCGGTCTATCAGCGACTGTTTGCTGCTTACCAGGCGGCCAAGCAGGGCTGAGCGGTGGATGCGCGCTGCCGGCTCTCGCCCGCTCCGGTGTCCCGAAGGCGCGCGCGGCGGGCAGCCAGGCCGGGTCGATGAACGACAACGCGGTATGGGACCGCATCGCGCAGCTGATCGAGTTTCCCGTCGATTTTCCCATCAAGGTGATGGGTCGGCGGGTCGAGGGCTTTGCCCAGGCGATCACCGAACTCGTATCGGCTCGCCTTCCCGACTTCGACCCGAGCACCGTCGAGCTGCGCAGCTCCTCGAAGGGCGGCTGGCTCAGCATCACGCTGGTGGTGCGTGCGCCCTCGCGGGAAGTGCTGCAGGCGCTCTACCAGGAACTCGCAAGCCACCCGATGGTGCGGGTGGTCCTCTAGGACGGATATTCGGGCGTGAACCCTGCTGAGGCGATGCCCCATCCGGCAATCACGGTGCGCCCCTTTGCACCGGCGCGTTATGTCGAAACGCTGGAGGCGATGCGGCAGTTCACGCAGTCGCGCGAGCCGGGGGCACCGGATCAGCTCTGGATGGTGGAGCACGAGCCGGTCTACACGCTCGGACTTGCCGGTCGCCGTGAACACCTGCTGGATCCCGGCGATGTGGCGATTGTCCACACCGAGCGCGGGGGCCAGGTCACCTACCACGGTCCGGGCCAGGTTGTCGCCTATCCGCTCATGGACCTCAGGCGCCTGCGGATCGGCGTCAAGGAGCTGGTGTACCGCTACGAGCAGGCGCTGATTCAGACGCTGGCTGGACTGGGGATCGACGGCAGACGGCTAGCCGGCGCGCCGGGCATTTATGTGCCGCTTCCAGGTGGTGCGGGCGCCTTTGCGGGCGTGGCCAAGATTGCCGCGCTGGGGGTACGGATCATGCGCGGATGCAGCTTCCATGGCCTTGCCCTCAATGTGCGGGTGGATCTTGGCGCTTTTGAGCGGATCAACCCCTGCGGTTATGCGGGTCTGCGCAGCGTCGATCTGGCCTGCCTGGGGGTGGAGGCTTCGTCGGAGGAAGTGGCCAAGCGCCTATCGGAGCGCCTGGTTGCGCATCTGTCGTGGCCGGGGTCGGCTAGACTGTAGGGATCAATCAATCCGCCAGCCCCGTTTCTGCCCGGCCCCACTCATGACGACGTCGACCCCTTCCGACGCGCCCCCGCGCGACGACGCTTACGACCCGAGCGTCAAGCAAAAGGCCGCAGCAAAGACCTCGAGGATTCCAATCAAAGTCGTGGCGGGCGCCGAGGTGCTGCGCAAGCCCGACTGGATCCGTGTGCGCGCGGCCAGCCCCGGCAGCCGCTTTCACGACATCAAGCGGATTCTTCGCGAGCATCGCCTGCATACGGTATGCGAAGAGGCAAGCTGCCCCAACATCGGCGAGTGCTTCGGCAAAGGCACGGCCACCTTCATGATCATGGGCGACAAATGCACGAGGCGTTGCCCGTTTTGCGACGTCGGCCATGGCAGACCCGACCCCCTGGACGCTGAGGAACCAGCCAATCTTGCGCGCACGATCGCAGCCCTTGCGCTCGAGTATGTAGTGATCACCAGCGTGGACCGGGATGACCTGCGTGACGGCGGCGCCGCGCATTTCGTCGATTGCATCCGGGAGGTTCGCAAAGCCTCCCCCCGGACCCGCATCGAGGTGCTGGTGCCCGATTTTCGCGGCCGGCTCGAGCGGGCGCTTGCGATCCTCGAGGCCGCGCCGCCCGATGTGATGAATCACAACCTCGAAACGGTCCCGAGGCTTTATCGCGAGGCGAGGCCGGGTTCGGACTACCGGCATTCGCTCACCCTGCTTGCCGAGTTTCGAAAGCGCGTGCCGGGGGTTCCCACCAAGTCGGGACTGATGCTGGGTCTGGGCGAGACCGACGAGGAGATCCTCGCGGTGATGCGCGACCTGCGCGCGCATCAGGTCGATATGCTCACCATCGGTCAGTACCTCGCGCCGTCTTCGGCGCACCTGCCGGTTCGTCGCTACGTGCACCCTGATACCTTTGAGCGTTTTGCCCGCGAGGCCGATGCCATGGGATTCGTACACGCAGCCGTCGGGCCCCTGGTTCGCTCGTCTTATCACGCGGACCGACAGGCCGAGGCGGCCGGCCTCTGAAGGGGCGCCTGCAGGGCAGACAGCCCAAGTTTCCTTCCGTTCGCATCTCAGCCAAATAAGGAGCCCGCAATGTTGGAACTTTATTATTCTCCGGGCGCATGCTCGTTCGTGCCGCATGTCGGCCTCGAAATCATTCGGGCGGCGACGGGTGAGACCTTCGAGCCGCGACTGGTCAAGCTGCACAAGGCTGAACACCGGGCGGCGGAGTTCCTCGCTATCAACCCGGACGGTCAGGTCCCGGTGCTGATGGCCGACGGCCGACCGCTCACCCAGATCGTTGCCATTTGCGACTTTCTCGACCGTCGCCATCCTCGGCTGGGGCTCCTGCCCGAGGACGGGTGGGAGCGCTCGCAGGCGCTGTCCACCCTTGCATGGTGCAACAACACCGCGCACCCGACCTTTACCCATGTTTTCATGCCGCAGAAATTCGCTGAAACCCCGGAGACCCAGGCTGAGGTGAAGAAGGTCGGCATCGCGCGCTATCGCGAAATCCTGGCGCGCATTGATGCGACAGCCTCCCGGTTTGCGGGCGCTTTCTGGTCAGGCGGGTCCCTGTCGCTGCTCGACGCCTATGCGCTCACGCTGCTGCGCTGGGGCAGCATCGCGGGCATCGATCCGGAATCCATGCCCGCGTACCACGCCTATGTGGCGCGGATCGCCAAGGAGCCGCCGGTCGCGGCGGCAATCGAGCGCGAACGCCTGCAGCTCAACATGTACCGGAAAGCCTGATCGGCGCAGCCCCTCGGGGGCTGTCGCGGCCGAGGCAGGTTGTGGGGGGGCGCGTCAAACGACTCGCCGTCGTTGCGTGCGCGAGCGTGTGCAGTCAGACAAAAAGCGTGAGCACCGCGGTGTAGCCCTGCACGCGCCCGCCGGCGATTTCCCCTTGAGCGAAAAAACCCGCGAGCGGTAGTTCGCCGAGGTTGTGGCGTACCAGCCCCAGCTCGGCGCCGCTTGCGCCGAACAGGCGGCGCCCGCGTGCGACGCAGCTCACGTAATGCGCGGCCACCGGGGTCAATCCGCTCGCTTCGACCTCCTCTCGTAGTTCGGTGCAGATGCGGATGAGGTCGGTACGGGCGGCTTGCGCATCGCGGCGACAAAACACTGCGCGCTCGCCCACCTCGGGATGCGTCGCGACGGCGATCGCCTGACTATGGGGATCCACGCCGAGCAGTTCGCTCATGCGGTGTTCGCCAAAGCCGGCACGGTGGGAGTTGGCTGCGCCGGCGAGGCCCACAAGCAGCCCGCGCGCCGACGGCGCCTCGCGAAGGCGTCGCAGCACCCGCTTGGGCTCGCGCAGGTCGCGTTCTTCGAGCGCGATGCCGAGGTCTTGCGCCAGCACGGTAAGCGCGGGACGGCCGTCGAGTTCGAGAATCGCCTGGCCGACGCTGTCGGTGACGCGATGCTCGCGCGCGAGCGGCGAGCAGCCGTGCGTCATTCGTGTCAGCAGCTTGACTTCCGGCCCGAAGCAGATCCCCGACAGCCCTGAGGCGCGGGCACCGGACGATTCATCGGCCGGGATCGATTCGACGATGCCGCCCAAAACGGTTCCCGGCGCAATTTTCTCTGCAAGTCTGGCAATCCGCTGCGGCAACTCCGCGGTCGTGGGATCGGCATGCAGCAGCAGCGTTGAGCCGGTTGCTGCGGCGCGCTCGGCGGTGCTGCGTGCGTCGTCCCAGGCCGCGCCGAACGCCTGGACGCTGCCAGCTGGCAGCTGGCCGAGCAGGATGGCGATAGCCGGCTCATCGAGGTATTCGGCATCGTCAGCGCAGACGCCGGGCACACACGCGCCGCCCCACTGTACCTGCGGCAACCGCCGCTCGACCAATTCGCGTATGTCCAGAAAGTGACTGCTGAACGCAGCGCTCGCATAAACGAGCCCCAGGGCCGGATGCATGCGTGGGCGGCGCGCTGGACCGAGTTGAGCCAAGGCAAGCTCAGTCGCCATGCGCCAGTCGGGATGGGTCGCATGACCGGTGAGAAAGCTAGGCATGCCTCGGCCCCTTTGCCTTAGCTCGCGCCGCGGTCGGTACGGACGCGCTGCCCGGTGCGGGCACGTCGCTTCGGTGCACGGGCCTTGCCGGCGGCCGCGGGCCTGGCGGCGGCGCCGGCGCCCGGCGGACTTTGCGCCGGCGGGTCGGCAGCGGCGCTCATGGCGGCGGAGGAACTCGCAAGCGCCGATTCGGCGACCCGCTGGAACTGCTGTTGCAGCGTCTGCCACCACGCCTGCGGATCGAAACCGGCGGTCTGCGAGTCTGCGGGGCGAGCAGCTTCCGACCCGGAAGGTTGCGCTGCCGCGCGTGCAGCCTTGCCAAAGCTGTGCAGCGAATCGATGGCTGCGCGCTGCAGTTCAAGCGTCTGGATCGAGCCCCTCAAAAGATTAAGGTTGAGCATCAGCCACTGCTCGACGGTGCGAAGATCGGCGATACGCTTATCGAGCTCCTGAGGGTCCATCGTCGGGGTCAGTGAATCGGGCATGGAAAACGAGGATGACCAGCTGCGTCGCGCAAACTCCATCGCGTCAAACATAGCCTTGAAATCGAAGCCTGCGCCGGGAATTGCGCCGGCCGCGTTCGGTGAGGACTCGCTAGCCATGGGATCCTCTTGAGTCGGGCAGCCACCGGTGCGGCGCTGCGAGATGTTCTGTTTAACACCTGGGGCCTGTTGCCGGCAAGCGGGCCTGTTAAATTGAGTACCGTTTGCTGCCACGGTGCCGGCCGGGCGTCAAAAGCCCGCAGCGGCGCGTCTTTTTCGGACCCTGAGATGAGCGACAACACCGATATCGATACCTTGCGCCGAATCCTTTCGACCTGCCGCACGATCGCTGTGGTGGGATTGTCGGCGGACTGGTTTCGACCGAGCTATTTTGCGGCCAAGTACATGCTGGAGCACGGCTACCGGATCATTCCGGTCAATCCGCGCTACGACGAAGTGCTGGGCGTGCGGTGTTTTCGCTCGCTCGAGGACATCGATACGTCGGTCGATATGGTCGACGTGTTTCGCCGCAGCGCTGAGGTTGCGCCCATCGCCGCGCAGGCGGTACGCATCGGGGCGAAGGTGCTTTGGCAGCAGCTCGGTGTCGCGAGCGCTGAGGCCGAGCAGATTGCCCGACAGGCGGGGCTCGATTCCGTGATGGACCGCTGCGTCAAGATCGAGCATGCGAGGCTCTTCGGCGGGCTGCACTGGGCTGGCGTCAACACGGGCGTGATCAGTGCGCGCCGGCCCCGTTGGCTTAGTCACTGACCTGGAGTCGCTTATGGCAGATCGTCAATTTGGATTCGAGACCTTGTGCCTGCATGCGGGCCAGATTCCCGATCCCGCTACAGGGTCGCGCGCGCTGCCGATCTATCCGACTACGTCCTTCGTGTTTGATTCGGCCGACCATGCGGCAAGCCTGTTTAATCTCCAGACTTTCGGTAACGTTTACTCGCGGCTATCCAACCCCACGGTTGCCGCGCTCGAGGAACGGGTGGCGGCGCTCGAACGCGGCCGCGCTGCGGTCGCGAGCGCAAGCGGCATGGCTGCCGAAGCGATGGCGCTGATGACGCTCCTACAGTCAGGCGACCACGTGGTCGCCGCTGGCGCGCTCTACGGCGGTACGGTCACCATGCTCGCGGTCAATCTGCGCAAATTCGGCATCGAGACGACCTTTGCTGACGTGACCCGGCCGGAAAGTTTCGCCGCGGCGATCCGGCCCGAAACCCGCGCACTGTTTGTTGAAAGCCTGGGCAATCCGAGCCTGGTTGTCGCCGACATCGCGGCCCTCGCCGATGTCGCCCACGCGCATGGCCTGCCGCTCGTGGTCGACAACACGGTTCCGAGCCCGGCGCTGTGCAACCCGATTGCGCTGGGCGCCGACATCGTTGTGCACAGCGCCACCAAGTATCTCGGCGGTCACGGCACGACGCTCGCCGGCGTAGTGGTCGAGTCCGGCCGCTTTGACTGGGGCAACGGCAAGTTCCCCGGCATGACCGAACCTTCCGCGGGCTATCACGGTGTTCGGTGGTTTGAGACTTTCGGCGACTTCGGTTTCACCATGCGCTGTCGGATGGAAACGCTGCGGGTTTACGGCGCGGCTCTTGCACCTGCGAGCGCCTGGCAGATCCTGCAGGGCATCGAGACGCTGCCGCTTCGAATGAAGCGGCACTGCGACAATGCGCTCGCGGTTGCCCAATTTCTTCGAGACGATCCGCGCGTGAGTTTCGTCAACTACCCTGGGCTTGCCGATCATCCCCAACACGATCTGCTTACCCGGCAGATGCGCGGCGCCTCGGGCCTGCTGGCCTTTGGCCTGCAGGGCGGGGCGCCGGCTGGCGTGCGCTTCATCGAAAGCGCACAACTGATGAGCCATCTGGTCAATATTGGTGATGCCCGAACGCTGGTGAGCCATCCGGCGAGCACGACACATCGTCAGCTCGATCCCGGGCAGCTTGCCGCCGCCGGTGTCTCGCCCGAACTCGTGCGGATCTCGGTGGGTCTCGAGAACCTGGACGATATCCTCTGGGATATTGACCAGGCGCTCGCTGCCGCTTCGCGCTGAGCGATCGGGCGCGTGCAGCCGTCTTACGCTGAGCGATCGGGCGCTTGCGGCCGTCTCACGCTGAGCCGGCAGTACTAGTCCTGCAGCGCGCGCCACATTTCGATGTCGCGCTCGGCGGTCCAGATCCGTGGATGGCGGATTCCGCTTGCCTCGTCGTAGGCCCGCGAGACGTCAAATGGCAGGCAGTGCTCGTAGATGAAGACCTGACCGAAGACAGGATCCATCACCTTTCGGGTATCGGCAAACACCTGTTTAAGATTTTTTCCAGCGGCGACGCCGGCGCGCGCGGTTGCATAGAGATCCGTGACCCAGCGCCGCGTGTAGTCGATCGCGGCATGGCAGGCCTCGCGCCCCTGCATCACGGGTCCGCGACCGGGCACGAGCTGTTCCGGGTCGAGCGCGCGCAAGCGCTCCAGGGTAGCCGGCCACTCCTCGAGTTGGGCGTCACCCGTGTAGACCCCGGCGTTGTACTCGACCAGATCGCCCGAGAAGCAGATCTTTTGTGAAGGTATCCAGGCGATGGTGTCGCCACGGGTGTGTCCCGCACCGATGTGCATGAGCCTCACCTCGAGGCTACCGAGATGCAGTGTGAGCTCGCGCTCGAAGACCATGGTCGGCCAGGTAAGCCCGGGAATCGAATCGACCGCCTGAAAAAGCCTTGGAAACCGCTCGATCTCAGACTTCATGTCGGCCTCACCACGCTCGACGATCAGATCCCAGGTGCCGCGGGAGGCGATGATTTCTGTTGCGCCCTCGGCGAAATAGGCCGAGGCCCCGAGCACTCGCACCGCATGATAGTGAGACAGGACCACATGGCGAATGGGCTTGTCGGTGACGGTCCGGATCTGTGCGATCAGCTCGCGCGCCATCACCGGCGTCGCCGTCGTGTCGATCACCATAACCGAGTCGTCGCCGATGATCACGCCGGAATTCGGATCGCCCTCGGCGGTATAGGCGTAGGCGTTGTCCGACAGCCTGGTGAACGAGACCTTCTTAGCGCTGAGGTCAGCCTTGGATGCGAACTGTTTGCTCATGGGAATCGATCTCCGGTGACGGGGGTGGCTGACCAGTCAGGCCATCCAGCCAGAGCGAGGCCGCGAGTTCGGCGAATCGCTCGTGGCTGACCGGGCCTTCGGGGCGCAGCCAGGCAAAGGTGAAGTTGATCATACCGAGAAGTGCCATGGTCGCGGCGCTCCGTTCAGCCGGCGCGATCGCGCCGGGGGCGACCGCATCGATCAGCTCGCCGAGCCGGCCCACGACCGCGCGCTGCTGCGCGCGGATGCGCTCGCGCTGCTCGGCCGACAGCCACTTCAGTTCCTGCAGAAGCACTACGTGGTACGCGCGCGAGTGGCGGTACTCGGCCATCAGCGCCTTGAGCGTGTCGCCAAGCGCCTGCCGAGGCGCGCGTGCGCTCTCGGCGGAACGCTCGGCGATCCCGATCAGTCGGTTTGTGTAGCGGTCCAGCGCCTCGAACAGGAGCGCCTGTTTGCCCGAGTAGTAGTGGTAGAGCGTTGCCTTCGATATGCCGCAGGCCTGCGCGAGACCCGCCATCGAGGCGGCTGCATAACCCGTGCGTGCAAAGGCGTCGACGGCAAGCACGAGTATGCGATCGCGCTGTTGTTCGTAGTCGGCGGCGCGCGGTCTGGCCATCAGCGCTCGTCGTAGCTCACGCGCACCGTCGAGGTGACCGGATGCGACTGGCAGGTAAGCACGAAGCCGGCATCGATTTCATGCTGCTCAAGTGTGTAGTGACGATCCATGCGGACCTCGCCTTCCAGGACGCGGGCGCGGCAAGTGCAGCAGACGCCCGCCTTGCAGGCATATGGCAGGCCGATGCCCGCAGCAAGCGCGGTATCGAGAATGCTCGCTCCCTCGTAGGGCACCTTGAGCTGTCGGGCTTTGCCGTCGACCACCAGAGTCACACGCGCGGCCGCTGCCGGTGCAGGGGCAGCCGGGCCTGCCGTTGTGTTCGCGGCGGGCGGAACCCTCCGGGCATCGGGGCTTGCGAATCGTTCGATACGGATCCTTTCCGCGGGCAGGCCCGCCCCGCTGAGCGCGCGCTCGGCCGCGTCCATCATGGGCGCTGGCCCACAAACGAAGGCGTACGTAAAACGGGGGGCTCGCGTCGTCGCACGGACTATCGAAGCGATCCGGGTCTCGTCCAGGAGTCCGCTCAACAACTCGATCTCGGTACTTTCCTCGGACAGAACATGAAAGATCGCCAGCCGCTCGAGGAAGCGGTTTTTCAATCCCTCGATCTCTTCCAAAAACATGATGGATGAAACCGCTCGGTTGCCGTAGATCAGCGTAAAGCGGCTGCGCGCTTCGGTCTCGAGCGCAGTCTTGATGAGCGAAAGGAGTGGCGTGATGCCCGAGCCCCCGGCGATGCCGAGATAATGGTGTGCACCGTCCTGGGAAAATTCGACGCCGAAGCGACCGTCAGGTGTCATGACATCGAGCTCGACGCCTCGCCGGAGTGCATCGTTTGCCCAGTTGGAAAACCTCCCGCCGGCGACCCGACGGATACCCACCCGCAAATCCTTGCCTTCGGCGTATTCCCGCACCGAGGAGCATATCGAGTAGGACCGACGCATCGTCTCGCCGCCCGGGCTCGCTGACAGGGTGAGGAACTGCCCGGCGCTGAAACGGAAGGCTTCACGCAGTTCGGCCGGCACTGAAAACGCGACAGAAATCGAGTCGGAGGTTTCCGCGCGTACGCTCGCGATGCGAAGGCGGTGAAGGGTGGGCAGGGCCATGGCCGTAATCTTTCTCGCGTGATGACCGATCGAGCGACTTCAGTAAGGCTTGAAATAGTCGAAGGGTTCGGCGCATGCGAGGCACCGGTAGAGCGCCTTGCAGGCGGTCGACCCGTACTCGGACACGTTTTCGGAATCGAGCGAGCCGCAGCGGGGACAGGCGACGGCGTGGGTTGCGCGCTCGATGAAGCGGATGCCGGCAACGCGCGGCGCAGCCAGCGCAGAGCCGCAGGCCGGCGGGGCAATGCCGGCGGCGCGCAGTTTGGCGCGACCAGCCTCGGTGATCCAGTCGCTTCGCCAAGCCGGCGCAAGCGCGATACGAATCAGGAAGGCGCCGATGCCGGCGCTTTCCAGCGCGGTTCGCAGATCATCGCGGATCGCCTCGGTCGCCGGGCAACCGGTGTAGGTGGGAACGATGGTCACCACGACGGCCTCGCCCTCGAGGGTGACCGAACGGAGCACGCCCAGATCCTCGAGCGTGAGTGACGGGATCTCGGGATCGCAGACCGTCGCCGCAGCGCGCTGAGCCGCCGCAAGCCGCGCCGATTCGTCAACCGGCCGGCCGCACGCCTGCATCGCTGACGCCGGGGATACCGGCCCCGGGCGCATTGTCGGCTCGCGTGCTTGGGCGGTCACCACGTTGCTCCGGGGTGCGCACGCGCAAGCGACTGCATCTCGGCCAGCATGGGGCCGAGATGTTCGCTGTGGCGGCCGAATTTTCCGGTAGATACAAAGCCGCTCGGCTTGGGTGCCGGCAGACTGGCTGCCGCCAGGATCTCACCGACCGTCGACTCCCAGGCCGGGCGAAGGCCCGAAACTTCGACGCCGCGCTGGGCTGCGGCGAGATTCGATTCGACCGGGCTGTCACTCCAAAACTCGTTGGTATAGACAAAGAGTCTGTCGAGCGCCGCGGCGGCGCGTTCGTGCGAGATCTCGGTGCCGTCACCCAGGCGCACCACCCACTGGCCGAAGTGCCGAAGGTGGGCATGCGCTTCGTTGACGCAGCGCGCTGCGATCGCGGCGAGTTCCTCATCGGCGCAGGCGGCAAGCGCCGGCCAGAGATGCACCTCGAGCGCTGAGTGCAGCATTCCACGCACGATGGTTGTGGCGTAGTCATCGTGAGCCGACTCCCCGTTGGGCAGCTCGAGC
>CAZZKA010000122.1:0-10411 GCA_964654745.1 uncultured Bordetella sp.
CTGGTAGTGGATCCAGCGCCACCCGTGGCAGGCGATCTCATGCCCCATTTCGGCGAACGCGGCGGTCACCTCGGGACAACGCTCCAGTGCCATGCTCACGCCGAACACGGTAAGCGGCAGGCCGCGCCGTTCGAATTCACGCAGGATCCGCCAGACGCCCACGCGCGAGCCGTACTCATAGATGCTCTCCATACTGAGGTGGCGGGCAGGGTACGAAGCCGGATTGAACATTTCCGACAGAAACTGCTCGCTCCCCTGATCGCCGTGCAGCACCGAGTTCTCGCCGCCTTCCTCGTAGTTCAGCACGAACTGGACCGCCACGCGGGCATTGCCTGGCCAATTCGCCTGCGGCGGCTTGGGTCCATAGCCATAAAGGTCGCGCGGATAGGCGGGAACAGAAGGTCGGGTCACGGTAGCTGCCTCGGCTGAACGGATTGGTATCGATTGTAGCGGCGAGACCGATCCCTGCCACGGGTCGCGGTTATCATTGCCATCCAATGCCTCGACGCAACAGCAGAAGCGTCCGTGGCAACGCAGACAGCCAGGCAGCCACGAGCATCCGACCATGTCCAGCACGCCCCCCTCCCCCACGACGCTCCCGCACTGGGAAGGCGACGGCACTCACCGGATCCCCTTCAGCGCCTACACGGACGACGCCCTCTACCGCAGAGAACTGGAGCGGTTTTTCTATCAGGGGCACTGGTGCTACGTCGGCCTGGAGGCGGAGGTGCCCTCGCCCGGGGATTTCAAGCGCACGGCGATCGGTGAACGCTCGGTCATCATGGTGCGCGATACTTCGGGCGATATCCACGTGGTCGAGAACGTCTGCGCCCACCGCGGTATGCAGTTCTGCCGCGAGCGGCACGGCAATCGCAGGGAATTCGTCTGTCCGTACCACCAGTGGAGCTACGCCCTCAACGGCGACCTGCAGGGCGTACCTTTTCGCCGGGGTGTTCGCCAGGACGGCGCCGTTCACGGCGGCATGCCGGCTGACTTCAAGACCAGGGAGCACAGCCTCACCAAACTGAAAGTCGCGCGCCGGGGTGGCGCCGTCTTTGCCTCGTTCGACCCCGGGGTCGAGTCCTTCGAAGCCTTTCTTGGCCCGACCATCCTCAGCTACTTTGACCGCTTATTCGATGGCCGGCCGCTGCGCGTCCTCGGCTACAACCGCCAGCGCATCCCGGGCAACTGGAAGCTGATGCAGGAAAACATCAAGGACCCTTATCACCCGGGGCTGCTTCATACCTGGTTCGTGACCTTCGGGCTCTGGCGAGCCGATAACAAATCTCAACTCAGGATGGACGCCCGACACCGGCATGCTGCAATGATCAGTCAGCGGGGGGCTTCAGGCAAGGCGGCACAGGTCACCCAGGTGTCGAGCTTCAAGGAGTCGATGTCGCTCGAAGACCCCGGCATCCTGGACATCGTTCATGAGCCCTGGTGGGGCGAACCGACGGCGGTGATGACGACAATCTTCCCCAGTGTGATCCTGCAGCAGCAGGTCAATAGCGTCTCGACCCGGCATATACAACCCAACGGTCGCGGCAGTTTCGATTTCGTCTGGACGCATTTCGGATTCGCCGACGACAGCGCGGAGATGACCGAGCGGCGCCTGCGGCAGGCCAATCTGTTCGGACCGGCCGGGTACGTGTCGGCTGACGACGGTGAGGTCATCGAGTTTTCTCAACAGGGCTTCGAGAGCAAGCCCGGGCACAGGGCGGTTGCCGAACTCGGCGGGCGCGAGGTGGGCGATACCGAACACATGGTCACCGAGACCCTGATCCGCGGGATGTACCGCTACTGGCGCGAGGTGATGGAAGACCCGGAGCCGCATACGCCATGACTCGCGCAGCGCCTGACTTCGGGGATTGGTTTGCGATCACCCAACTTTACGCCGACTATGCGAGTGCTGCGGATTCGGGTAACTGGGATCTTTGGCCCGACTTTTTTGTCGATGATTGCGTCTACCGCATCCAGCCCCGCGAGAACCATGAACGCGGATTCCCGCTCGCAACGCTTTCGTTCAGCAGCAAGGCCATGCTGCGCGATCGCGTCTACGGGATCCGCGATACGCTGTTTCACGATCCCTACTACCAGCGCCACATCACCGGCACGCCGGTGATTCGCGAGGTGTTGCCCGACGGGTGGCGCTGCGAAGCCAATTACGCGGTGTTCCGGACCAAACTCTCCGACGCCACGACGGTCTTCAATGTCGGGAGGTATCTTGACGTGGTCGTGCGAACGCCCTCAGGCCTGCGCTTTCGGTCCAGAGAGTGCATCTACGACTCGGAAATGATCCCGAACTCGATCATCTATCCGATCTGAGCGGCAGGGCGAGGGGATCGACCAGTAACCCTAAACCGATGGGAAGTGCTTCGTTATCCCGCCGGTTTCGCGTCGCTCGATTCAGCCGCTCAACAGCACGCCCAGGCCGAGCGCTACAAAAACCGCGGCTGCGACCCGATGCACCAAGGCAACCGGCAGGCGTCGCGCCAGAGCTTCCCCGAAGAAGGCAACCGGGGCGTTGGCCAGCATCATCCCCAGTGTCGTACCCAGCACCACCGCTGCCAGCGAATCAAAGCGCGCGGCCAGCGCTACCGTGGCGATCTGCGTCTTGTCTCCGATCTCGACAAAAAAGAACAGGATCGCGGTCGAAACAAATACGCCCCCTAGCTTTCGCTGCGATCCGGTGTCGTCGTCAAGCTTGTCGGGGACCAGCATCCATATCGCCATTGCGATAAAAGAGATCCCGAGAATCCAGCGCATTGCGCCTGGACCTATCATTGCGGTAAGCCAGGCTCCCACGGCTCCGGCGATGCCGTGGTTGACCAGAGTCGCGACGAAAATACCCGCCACGATCGGCCAAGGCTTGCGGTAGCGCGCAGCGAGCACCAGGGTGAGCAGCTGAGTCTTGTCGCCGATCTCCGCGAGCGCGACGATGCCGATCGACACGAGGAGCGCTTCCATCAGCGCGAAGTCCCGCCGGTGAGCGCTGAGCGGTGCCCGCCGGGCCGAGCTGCAGCGCTCATGCGGTCAGCCGCCGGTCAGCGAGATGGGATGTCATCTCCTCGAGCCACGCCTGATCGCTACTCAGCCCGGAAAGCTCGCGCAACATTTCCTCGCGCGTCTGCGTCCAGCGCTCGACGACCCTCACATCCTCTCCGTCGCCTTCCTGCCAGGTGTACTCGAGGCGGATGCCGTTGGGATCGAAGAAATACACCGACCAGGAGTCGGCTCCGACGTTGACCGGACCGATGACCGGTACCTGATTGTCCAGCAGCCTTTTGTGGAGGATATCGAACTGGGCCCGACTCGTGGTGAAGGAACAATGCTGCATCGCTGCCGTCGCGTTTCGATCAGCGGGCGTGGTCGCGCCTCTGGGCAGCTCAAAAAAGGCCACCATGGTGTCACCACCAGCATCAAAAAAATAGTGACGCAGGTTCTCGTAGGGGGGGTTACCGCGGTTGCCAGCGCCCACCCCAACCCCTGGCGGAACCCTCAGCGCGTGAACCAGCGGCATACCCAGAACTCGCGTGTAAAAGTCGATGGTCAGTTTCATATCCTCGGTGTTCAGCGCGAGGTGGTGGACGCCCCGGCTCGCGGGTACGGCCCGGTGCGTAGCCCGCAGCGGCTGGGCCGTTGCGCGCGCGGGGGGCTTGCCTGTCATGGTTCTTCTCCGAAAAGGTGCGTTGGAGCACTCGGCCTCACCTGCCAGCCAGGGTGAGGGTTGCCGGGTTTTCCATGCCGCAGTTGCAAGGATAAACTGAGAGCCGAAACAGCTTGGGTACACGCCCTTACGAGCGGCCCCTGACGCGCCACCCAATCCGGGACGAAAAACCCGGAACGGAGACCATCGATGCATTCGCCCAATCTCGAGCCACAGCGTTCCAGTTACTTTAAATACCAGGTTCACCCGTTTCGTCGTCCCCCCGAAATGGACGGCGCAGGCACGACCCACCCTGTAGTCATCGTTGGCGCTGGCCCGATCGGCATGGTGCATGCCCTGGACCTTTGCCGTCAGGGCGTCAACCCGGTCCTGATCGAAGCCGATGCGCAGGTGTGTGGCGGCAGCCGCGCCCTCGTCCTGACCCGACGTTCGATGGAAATCATCGAACAGGTCGGCGTCGCGGATGCCTTCCTCGAGGGGGCCCTGACCTGGGACAAGGGCCGCAGCTTCTATCGCGGCCATGTCGTGCATGAACTCAAGATCCCTGGGTCGGTGGACGACCGATTCGCTCCCATGACCTCGCAGCCGCAGAACATCATGGAGCAGCGCCTGGTCGACGCAGCCCTGCGCGCCGGGGTCGATATCCGCTGGCAGACCCGGGTGACCGGGCTCGAGGCGCGCGAGGACGGCGTCACGCTGGGCCTCGATACGCCCGAGGGCGCCTACGAGTTGCGCTGCGACTGGCTCGTAGCGAGCGACGGCGCCCGCTCGACGATTCGTCAACTGCAGGGCCTTCGCTACGAGGGCCGTTCCTATGCAGGGCGTTTCGTCATCATTGATTTCAACATCGAACTGGATGCCAAGATCGCGCGCCGCTGCTACTTCGATCCGCCCTGGCTGCCCGATCATTCGGTTCTCTTTCATAAGTCCCCGTACGGCGTTTGGCGGCTCGACTATCAGGTGCCCGACGATATCAGCGACGAAGAGGCGCTCGACGATCAGCGGTTGCGCTCGCATGTCCAGGCCCATCTCGACTACATCGGCGTCGATCTGCCCTGGGAGATCGAGTGGGCAACGCTGTACAAGCCCAATACGCTGAGCCTCGCGCGCTACAACCATGGCCGGGTCCTCTACTGCGGCGACGCGGCGCACCTGCTGCCCGTGTTTGGTGTCCGCGGGATGAACACAGGGCTCCAGGACGCCAATAATCTCGCGTGGAAACTTGCCGGCGTGGTCAAAGGCTACGCCGCGCCGGCAATCCTTGACAGCTACAGCGACGAGCGCGTTGCCGATGCCATGCAGATCTGCTTCAACGCCGCGCGCAGCACGCGCCTGATGGCGCCGCCCACGCGAGGCTATCGCGTCATGCGCGATGCCATCCTGCAACTGTCGGTCAGCCAGGACTTCACCCGGCCGCTGCTGCACTGGCGGACCTCGGCGCCGATCGACTATATACAGAGCCCGCTCACCACGGTGATCGACCGGGACGCCGGGTTTGCCGCCGGGCCGCGGCCCGGCGCGCCGGCGCGCAACATTTGTCTCGATCCGGCTGCGGCGGACAAGCGATGGCTGTTCGATACCTTCGCGCCCGGGTTTCAGGTCATCGTCTTTGATGCCGAGGCTGCTCACCTCGAAGCCATCTCTGCCGATGTCACAACCCTGCGCGCCCGCGAGGTACCGATCCGCATCATCTCGGTCAATCGCGATGACCGCCGGCATCCAGGTGCCGACGTCTGCCTGTGCGATCCGCTTGGCCGCGTGCACGCTGGCTGGGCGGCTGCTCCCGGCACGGTGTATGTGCTGCGCCCCGACGAGCACGTGGCTGCGAGATGGCATGCGGGCTCGGGACCCGGCGTTCTTGCCGCCGTCCAAAGGGCTCTGGCAAAGGCTCCTGCGACGACGGCTGCGGCGGCGACTGCGGCCACGACGGCGCAGGCCGGCGCCATCGCTGTGCCAGCCTGAACCGGAGCGGTACATGACTACGCTTGCGCTGCACGATCTCGAAGACATCTACGACGAACTCGCCGAGGCGATAGACCGGGTCGGCCCCGAAGCCGAGGCGGTGTTCCTGTCAAAACTTGCACTGTCGCTTGCGCACCATCTCGGCGACCGGGCACTCGTCTCCAGGCTGATCGCACAATGCGCCGTACCCGTCGACGATATTCCCTCACCAGACACCTTGTCGATTTGAATGCGCTGGCGGCTCCGGGAGATGCCCGAAGGCCCGGCCGCAAGCCGCCTGTCTGATGCTCGCCCGCCTGCTGCGAACCCTGGGGCGGCATGCGCGCGCTATGCTGCCGCTCGGGGTCTGTCTGGGACTCGTTTTTCCCGGGCTGGCTGACGCGCTTCAAAGTCTGGTGACGCCGACGGTCGTCGGGATGATTACCGCCTCGCTGCTGCGGCTCGATTGGAGCCGACAGATGATGCATCTGCGGCAACCGGGACTTCCGCTCAGGATCGCCTTCTGGCAGTTACTGGTGTCACCGATCGCAATATGGCTGCTCGCCCTCGCCGGCGCGATACCGGACGATCTGGTCGTACTGTCGGTCCTGCAGGCTGCCTCCGCCCCGATAGGCTCGTCTGCGGCGTTTGCGATGTTTCTCGGTATGCCCGGGCACCTGTGCATGGCGGGTACCGTCATCATGACCCTGCTGCTGCCGGTCACGCTCACCGCGACCGTCGCCCTGCTGCTGCCCAGCTTCGGCGTAAGCGTCGATCTCGTGACCTTTGCTCTTCGCGTGACCCTGACCGCACTGGCACCTTTTGTGGTGACTGCGGTGATCCGGCAACTGACCGGCGACGCGCGGCTCAGAGCACGCGACGAAGAACTCGCAGGCGTCAACGTTCTGCTGTTGGTCCTCTTTGCGATCGCGATCATGCACGGCGTGACCGCTACGTTTCTTATCCGGCCAGGATTCATCACCGCGCTGTTTGTTTGGGCGTGTCTCTCGGCTGCGCTCTGGCATGCTGTGGGTTTACTGCTCTGGTTGCGATCCAGCCGCGATGTTTCGCTCTCGGCTGCGCTGATGCTCGGTAACCGTAACCTCGGACTCACGCTTGTGGTCACCGCCGGCACGGCGGGCGAGGCGTTTCAAATGTACGCCGGGCTTGCTCAAATCCCGCTGTTTTGCGCCCCCCTGCTGCTGTCACCACTTGCCAGGCGCCTGAGCTCGCGCTGAGTTACCCGCAGAAACCCGGATCGGCGCCGCCTTGCTGTATCGTGCAACCCTCGTATCAGGCGAGTTTTTTATCTGGGACCCGGGCAGCTGAGCGTGATGAGATGTGTGATCGTTGGGGCAGGCGTTGCCGGCTGTATAGTCGCGCGAGCCCTCGCGCGTCTGCCTGATGTAGAAGTAACCTGCCTCGAGCAGGTGAGCGCGAGCGACCACTCTGAATCGGGGACCGGCCTCAATATCGGTCCCAACGCTCTGCTCGCGCTTGGCGAGCATGATCTGGCCCTCCACGATGCGGTAAGAGCGCGCAGCTACCCTTGGAACAGCTGGAGGGTTTCGCTCACCGACGGTACCGAGCTCATGCGCCTGCCCCTATCCCGGGTGGCCGACAACTCAGGTATCCGGATCCGCTGGTCGGAGCTTTACGCGGCACTTCGCGCAGAGGCCGCCTCCCACATCGTTTACCACGCCAAGGCGAACGCGATCCGGGTCGACGCGAGCAGCGGGGGAAAACTTTCTATTGATTTCGAGCAGGCGGACCGCAGCCGGTCCATCAAGGACATCGACCTGCTGATCGCAGCTGACGGGCGCTACTCCCTGACGCGATCCACCTTGAGCGGCGTGCCACCGATAGAGCAGCTTGGCGTGGTGATTTTCAGGATTCTCGTCGAAGACACGTCCAACGGTCTGATTGATGATTACGAACAATGGTTCAACGGCCCGAACCGGCTGCTCGCATTCAGGGTCCCCGAGCGTGCCATTTACATTGCTGGAACCTTTCCGATCGAGCCGGGTGCCCCCGTCCCCGAAGCCGCCCGCGACCCGATTTGGCTCGCCTCACGCTTCCTTCCCTCCGACCGTCCGCCATCGGATCAGTGTCGCTGGCTGATCGACCAGATCCGAACCCATGCGGCAGCTACTCACTGGGCGCGTCTGCAGCAGTCGCCCCCGCTCTATTCGCTTGCCGATGACCGCGTTCTGTTGTTGGGTGACGCTGCCCATGGCATGGTTCCCACGCTCGGCCAGGGCGCCACCCAGGCGATCGAAGATGCCTGCGTTGCCGCTCAGGTGCTCGAATCAGGGCTGCGGCGGGGGCAGCGCGATGTCCGCGAGCTGGTTCGATCGATAGCCCGTTTGCGGGATGAACGGATTCGTTTTGCGATGCAGTTTTCGCTGGACGCAAGTGATACGCTCATGGCGGGGTCAGACCCGGTCGCCGGGACGCTGAGAAAAACCGAGCGCGCCTTTCTGGACCGGTTAGAAAAGTTATACCGCGGTATAACTCGGTTTTGAGAGATCGTAATGATGATGCGGGCGGGCGTGCACCGGTTCACCATGCGAGACCCATCGGATGTTTCGCAACTGGCATCGGCCATTGACTGCGGCGCGATCGATCCGGCCACCATTGTCGCGTTCATCGGCAAGACCGAGGGAAATGGTCTGGTCAATGACTTTACCCGAGGCTATCTGGTGCAGTCGCTTTCCCTGCTGCTTGCGAGCAGGACCGGGCGCGCACCGGATGATCTGCTCAACTCCATCGCCTTCATATTTTCGGGTGGCACCGAGGGCGTGCTCGCGCCCCACTACACCGTGTTCTGCGTGGATCCACAGCCCTCTGCCGGCGATGCGCAGACGAATAAGGGACCGTCGGGCATACGCCCCGGCGATCCCGCTGCCAAGCGACTGGCGATCGGCCGGGCGTTGACCCGCGCTCCGCTTGCTGAGGAAATCGGTACCCGGGCGCAGGCCGATCTCGTTGCCGATGCGGTGACACGCGCCATGGCTGAAGCCGGTCTCACCGACCCGGAGGATGTCCATTTCGTACAGGTCAAAGGCGGCTGCGTGACCGTAGAATCTGCGCGCGAAGCGCTTGCCCGCGGCGCGAAGCTGGCAAGCGCTGACCCGAATCGATCCATGACCCTGTCGCGCGTCGCGGGTGCATTCGGTGTGATGAAAGCCCTTGGCGAACTCGCCGATCCGGTGATCGACGAACGACTGTTTCTTACCAGACCCGATGTCTTCAGCACGCGGGCAAGCGTTTCTTCGGGGATCGAAGTCTCGATGAACGAAGTCGTAGTGTTCGGCAACTCGAACCGGTGGAACGGCGACTATGTCATTGCGCACCACACCATGGCCGATGCGCTCGATATCGGCGGTATCTACCGATGTCTGGATGAACTCGCCATTTCCTGCCGGGGAGACAATCAGGCGGAAGCTCTTGGACGCATAGCGTGCGCACTGGTCAAATGCGAGCCCGATTCGAGCCATCTCATTCGCGGTCAGCGCCATACGATGTGGCAGGACGGAGACCTCAACGCGCAACGGCACATTCGTGGGGCGGTTGGCGGGCTTGTTGCTGGCGTGCTCGGCGATACCCGTATCTTTGTCTCGGGCGGCGCGGAGCATCAGGGCCCGCCGGGAGGCGGGCTGCTCGCTTTGATCGCCCGGGTCGGCGAACCCTCCTGAACCCAGGCGCGCTGCCGATCGCCCGATGTGCCACACACTGCCCCCCATCTCTTCAGATACATGGCCCGATACCTCGCCCCGATGTGCTGTCCCGATGTGGGGTCCTGATGCGGGGACCCGATACGCAGCCTCCGATATCGTGTTGACGATCCCGTGTCTTCACCCTTAACGGTCTCCCCATGGCAGCTGTCGGCCGGGGAACTCGCCGAGCAGTATCGGGCGGCCCGCCTGACGCCCTCGCAGGCGCTCTAGTCCATCCTGCAGCGTATCGCTCAGGTCAATCCGCTTCTGAACGCGATCGTGACGCTCGATCAAACCGGCGCGCGCCTTGCCGCCGCGCAGAGTACGGAGCGTTTCGTTCGGGGTCAGCCTGTGGGAGATCTGGACGGGATCCCCGTCACGATCAAAGACAACCTGGAGGTCGCAGGCATGCGCTGCACATGGGGCAGTCGCCTGTTTGCCGACCATGTCCCGCTTGAGGATGAACTCCCTGTGGCGCGCTTGCGCACGGCAGGCGCTGTGATTCTAGGCAAGACCAATTGCTCCGAGTTCGCCATGCTGGGACACACCGACAATCTGCTCTTCGGTGCGACCCGCAACCCCTGGGATACAAGGCTTTCGGCCGGAGGGTCCAGCGGCGGTGCGGTGAGCGCGGTCGCTGCCGGTATGGGGCCGATCGCGCTGGGCACCGACGGCGGCGGGTCGACACGCAGGCCGGCGGCGCATACCGGGTTGGTCGGCTTCAAACCCTCTCGCGGACGCCTCGCACGCCGCGGTGGGCTGCCGGCTATTTTCATGGACTACGAAGTCATCGGGCCGATCGCGCGTACCGTTGGCGATGCCCTGCTGCTCGCCCGGGCCTTGTCGGCTCCGCATCCGCAAGACCCTGCTTCATGGGCTTTACGAGGCAGGGAGCTCAAGATCGCCGAGGCGCCCGGTTCGCTGCGTGTGCTCTACATTCAATCGTTTGGCCAGGCGCCGGTCGATCGCGAAATTGCCGAGCAACTCGACGCGGCGGCCGCGCGCCTGCAGCAGCTCGGCCATCGGGTTTCGACCCTGCAGAGTTGGAATGCAGCAGACGATCTGAACGAGCATTGGATGCGAC
>CAZZKA010000123.1:0-10359 GCA_964654745.1 uncultured Bordetella sp.
TACAACTGCAGGAATCGGTCCGTCGCTTTGTCGAGGCCGAAGTCAATCCGCATGTCGACAAGTGGGAGGCGGACGGCATCTTCCCCGCGCGCGAATTGTTCCGCAAGATGGGAGCGCTCGGATTCCTCGGCGTATGCAAGCCAGTCGAGTACGGTGGCATGGGGCTCGACTATTCGTATGGCATCGCTGTCGCCGAGGCGCTATCGTGGATTCGCTGTGGGGGCGTTCCGATGGCGATCGGAGTGCAGACCGACATGGCGACACCCGCGCTTGCCCGCTTCGGGTCGGACGAGGTCAAGCGCGAATTCCTCGCTCCCTCGATAAGCGGGGAGCGGGTCGCGTGTCTCGGTGTCTCCGAGGTGGGCGCAGGATCCGACGTGGCCTCCATTCGCACCACCGCGCGGCGCGATGGCGGGGACTACATCATCGACGGCGGCAAGATGTGGACCACGAGCGGCACCCAGGCCGACTGGATGTGCCTGCTAGCCAACACCTCCGACGGCGCAGCGCACCGGAACAAGACGCTCATCTGCGTGCCGATGGATACCCCGGGCATCACTGTCGCGCGCAAATTGCGCAAGGCTGGCATGCACTCGTCCGATACCGCACAAATCCACTTCGATAGCGTTCGCGTTCCCCGAAGCTGGCGAATCGGCGAAGAAGGGATGGGGTTTTCCTATCAGATGATGCAGTTTCAGGAAGAGAGGATGTGGGCCGCCGCGGGCTGGCAAAAGAACTCCCTCATCATTCAGGAAACGATCGACTACCTGCGAAGCCGTGAGGCCTTTGGCAAGCCTCTGCTCGCAAATCAGTTCGTTCACTTCAAACTTGCCGAACTGCAGACAGAAATCGAGGCAGTCGGCGCGTTGCTCCACAAGACGGTTGCGCTATACGTAGCGGGTAACGACGTCACCCAACTTGCGTCGATGTGCAAGCTCAAGGCCGCCCGCGTCGCCCGTGAGACAGCCGACTGGTGCGTACAGTTTTGGGGGGGGATGGGTTACATCGAGGAAACAGCGGTCAATCGCCACTGGCGCGACTCACGTCTGGCCTCGATAGGTGGCGGCGCAGACGAAGTCATGCTCGGGATCATTGCCAAGACCATGGGCACACTGGCCCGAGGCTAGCTCAGCCGATCGCCCCGGCGTTGGGGTGGTCAAATGCCCCACGCCCACTCGCCGGCTCAAAGCCGGAGGACAGACGCCCTCCGGCTCCGGAGCCCGATCAGCTCATGAAATCCGATACGGTGCGCCAGCGTCCGCCCTGAATTTGGGCCAGGCGAACCTGATTGTTACCCAGCCGCTTCTGCGGTCCGAAGGAAAACTCCGGGTTGCCCAGGAAACCGCGCGGATACGCGTGTTCTTCGAGCGCCTTGACCAGCGAATCGTTGCTGAGCTTCGGACCGGCGCGGTCGACTGCCTTGGCAAAGATGTCGACCATCATCCAACCGGTACCCGCCCACAATTCGGCGTCTTCCTTGAACCGGTTCTTGAAGGTGTCCATCCACTCGTTGAGCGAGCGCGTGTTGGAAGTGTCGTCGCGGTACGGTACCGGCGTCTCATGCACTGCAAAGAGGCCCTCTACCGCTGCGCCGCCCGCTTTGGGCACGGCCGGCATGTAGGCAGCCTGACTGCCAAAGAACTGCCCGGTATACCCCAGGCGCTTTGCGGTCGCCATCGCCCCGATCGTCTCCCGGACGATGGTGCCCAGAACAATCAGGTCGAGGTTGGCCGCGCGAAGCCTTTGCATCTGCGAAGCAAAATCGGTTGCGCCGCGCTTGTAGGTGGTGCGCTCGACCAGAGGCAGATTCAGATCTTTGAGGGCCGCCTCAGTGCCACGCAGCACCTCGAGTCCGTATTCGTCATCCTGGTAAAGAATCCCAACGCGCTTGGCGCCGGAGATCTTCATCACCTCCTTGAGGCCAAGACCGGTGCTGGTCGGGTAGGGGGTGGCGATCGAAAACTTAAGTTTATGGAAGGGATCGAAATTGCCATGATGCGCGGTTACCGGGAACAGGTGAGCAACGTTCTTTTCCAGGACCAGGGGTATCGTAGCGAGCGAAACAACCGAACCCAGCGTACCGACCATGGCAAAGATACGGTCCTGGGTCAGCAATTTCTGAGCGGCGAGGACCCCTTTACGCGGATCGTAGCCGGAATCTTCCACCACGAGACGGATCTTGCGCCCGTGGATGCCGCCGTCGGCATTGATCTGCTCGACGCGCATGATCATGCCGTTCTGGATCGGCTTGCCCAGGGTCACCAGAGGGCCGGAGAGATCCTGGATAGTCCCGATGGTGATCTGGTCTCGGGTGATGCCCTGGTCAGCCCAGGCCTGGGAGGCCGGGATCATGGCCAACGCGCCGCCTGCGGCGCCGATTTCTAGAAACTGTCTACGGGATTTCATGGGTGTCTCCTCCTTCAGGATCGGGATGCGTACATGGATTCGATAAGTTCGCGGTATTTTTCGCTCACCAGCTTGCGCTTGAGCTTCATGGTCGGCGTCAACTCCTCATCTTCCGCTGTCAGCTTGTGTTCGATCAAGCGAAATTTTTTGATCTGCTCAACCCTTGCGAATTTTGCATTGACCCGGTCGACCTCGGTCTGGATCAGTTCCTGAACCTCTCGGGTACGGCACAGGCTTTGGAAATTGGTGAACGGCACATTCAGTTCCTGAGCGTGGCGCTCCACATTTTCATGGTCGATCATCACGAGCGCTGTCAGGAAGGGTTTGCGATCACCGATCACCACCGCGTCGGTGATGTAGGGGGAGAACTTGAGCTCATTTTCAATCTCCGAGGGCGTGATGTTCTTGCCACCTGCGGTGATGATGATGTCCTTCATCCGGTCGGTGATCCGGAAGTAGCCGTCGGCATCGACCGTACCGACGTCTCCGGTATGGAGCCAGCCTTCGGCGTCGATCGCCTCGGCGGTTTTGTCCGGCAGATTGAGATAGCCGACAAATACATTACGTCCGCGTATAAGAATCTCGCCCTCGCCAGAGAGCTTCATTTCAGCCCAGGGCTGCGCCCGGCCGATGCTTCCCAGCCGGGTCGCCCCAGGCAGATTGATCGAGCCCCCCGCCGTCGTCTCTGTCATTCCCCATCCCTCAAAGAGCGGAACACCGAGGGCGTGATACCAACGAATCAACTCCGGAGAGATCGGCGCGGCCCCGCTGATCGCCCAGCGAAGTCGGTTGACGCCGATCGCCTTGCGAACGTTGTCGAGCACCAGAAATCTTGCAAGGGTAAAAGCAAGCCCAAGCCCTGCGCCCACTTTCTGTCCCGCCAGTCGTCGGTCGGCGACCTTGAAGCCAAGGCCCAGCGCGAGTTTGTAAGCCCAGCGCTGCACCGGAGTCGCCTCGCGGATGCGGATCGAAACCGCTGAATAAAATTTTTCCCACACGCGTGGCACGCAGAGGATGATGGTGGGAGCAATCTCACGGATGTTTTCGGCGATGGTTTCAGGGTTCTCAACATAATTGAGCCGCGCGCCGGTCTCCAGCGAAAGAAATTGGCCGATCATCCGTTCCGCGATATGACAGAGCGGCAGAAACGCCATCTTGTCGTCGCGCTCATCGGCTGAGAGCTCCGGGGCAAAATTTTCCATCACCCAGCAAAGATTCGCATGGGACAGCATCGCTCCCTTGGGTCTGCCGGTGGTGCCCGAGGTGTAGACGAGGATCGCAACATCGCCCGATGCGCGCGCGGCGAGTCGGCGGTCAAATTCATCAGGATGGGCGGCATCATGCCGGACGCCTTCCTCTTCAAAGGCGTCGAGGCTCACCACCATCGGATCGGACAGCCGCTGCAGTCCCTCCATTTCAAAGACGACGATTCGGCGCAGGAGCGGCAAACGCTCGCGCACCTCAAGCACCTTGTCGAGCTGCTCCTCATCCTCGACGAAAACAATCCGCGTGGCGGAGTCCGCGCACAGATACTCGACCTGCGAGGCGGCATCAGTGGGATAGATTCCGCTAGAGATGCCCCCGGCCAGAAGAATGCCGTAGTCGGCATAGCTCCATTCCCGCCGCGTATTGGCGAGGACCGAGCCGACCTCCCCGGGCTGAAATCCTCCCGCCGCCAGCGCCATGGCGATACGACGAGCATGCCCGCCGAATTCGCGCCAAGACTGCTCCTCCCATATGCCGAAGACTTTTTGACGAAGCGCAACCGCGTCACCACGCGACTGCACGGCATTCCAAAACTTTCGGGCAACCGTATCGCCGGGCGCACTGGATCGACGCTGCATGCTCATCGCCACTGTTTTTTCTTTTTCCAGCGCCGCTCGCCACGCGCTGACTCAGACTTCATACCCAGATAAAACTCCCGAATGTCGTCCTTGCGCATCAAGACCTCGCAGCGGTCTTCCATCACCACGCGGCCCACCTCCAGCACATAACCAAAATGCGCAGTCGCCAAAGCGATATTGGCGTTTTGCTCGACCAGCAGCATCGTCGTGCCTTCTTCGCGGTTGACGCGACTGATGATGGCGAATATTTCCTTCGTGAGTTTGGGGCTCAAACCGAGGCTGGGCTCGTCAAGCAGCAGCAGTTTCGGCCGGGACATGAGCGCCCGCGCGATTGCCAGCATCTGCTGCTGCCCGCCCGATAGTTGACCAGCCTCCTGACTGGCCCGCTCGCGAAGAATCGGAAAATAACCGTACATGCGCTCTATGTCAGCCGTCACGCCGTCAGCGTCCCCGCGAGTGAAAGCGCCCATCAACAGGTTGTCGCGTACTGAGAGCATAGGAAACACTTCGCGACCCTCAGGAACGTGGCTGATGCCGCGACGCACGACCCAGTCGGGATCGCGCCGCTGGATCTCCTCGCCGTCGAACCACACACTGCCTTTCTGCGGATCAATGATGCCCGAGATGGTCTTGAGGATCGTGGTCTTGCCCGCTCCGTTGGCGCCCAGTACTGTGACGATGCTGCCCCGACGTACCTCGAGGCTCACGCCGCGGATCGCCTGCACCGGCCCGTAGCTCGATTCAATGTTGGCAAGTCGCAGAATCACCTCGTCGCTCATCTCAGTCACCCAGATAGGCTGCGATGACGTCGGGATGCGACTGGACTTGCGCGGGTGAACCCTCCGCGAGCACCTTGCCGTAGTTGACAGCCAGGACGCGATCCGAGACCCGCGAGACCAGGCTCATATCATGCTCCACCATGAGCACAGTGATGCCCAGCAGGTCACGGATGTCCTGTATCCAGAATGCCATGTCGTCGGTCTCCTCGACATTGAGGCCCGACGATGGCTCGTCCAGCAGGAGCAGGCGGGGCTGCGAGCAGAGCGCACGGGCGAGTTCGACAACCTTGCGCACCCCATAAGGCAGACCTGCCACCATGCTGTCGCGGTGGAGTTGGAGGTCCAGAAAGTCGATTACCTTCTCGACCTGCTGGCGGTGCTCGATCTCGCGGCGTCTGACCGAGGGCAGAAAAAGCAGTTCGGCGAGCAGGTTGGTCTGCGCTCTGGCATGACGGCCGATGAGCAGATTTTGCAGCACGGTGGCGTGCTCGAACAGCTCGATATTTTGAAACGTCCGGCCTATCCCCATGGCTGCGACCTTGTCGGGCGCGAGCGCGGCGAGGTCCTCGCCCTGAAAAAAAATCCTCCCGCTCGTTGAGGGGTAGATCAGGCTCACCAGATTGAAGATCGTCGTCTTCCCGGCACCGTTAGGGCCGATGATGGTGTAGACCTCGCCCTCCCGAACCGAAAAGCTGACGTCGTCGACCGCAGTCAGGCCGCCGAACCGCTTGGTCAGGTTTTCGACGCGCAACATGTCCATCAATGCACGCGCTCCGACTTTTGATAGGCCTTCTGTCGCTTGAACATTCCCGCCTTGTAAAGCGGGAAAAGTGAAAACCAGGTGCGGATCTTGACCCAGCGCCCGTACAGCCCATGCGGCTCAAAAATAACGAACAGCACCATGACGACACCGAAAACCGTCGCCTTGAGGCCGGTCTGCTCGGCAACCGCCTGCGGCAAAAAATCCTTGGCCAGTGCGATGAGTTCAGGCAACACGATCATGAATACCGCGCCGAAGACGGCGCCGTGGAGCGAGCCAAGACCGCCGATCACGATCATCATCAGAAACTCGATAGACAGAAACAGCGTGAACTGTTCCGGACTGATGAAGCGGATCTGATGCGCATAGAGCGCGCCTGCAAGTCCAGTGATGCCTGCCGACAGCGCAAAACTCAGCGTCTTATAACGGGCAAGGTTGACCCCCATGCTCTGCGCCGAAATCTCCGAATCACGAATCGCGATAAAGGCGCGGCCCGTGGGCGAGCGAAGCAGATTGCGCACCGCCAGACCCACCATCACGATACATAGAAGGCAGAGGTAGTAGAAAGCGTCGGCGCTGGCAATCGGCGAGCCTGCGAGGTTGAGGGTCGGAACCATCAGGCCGCTGTTGCCCGCGGTGAGCGACTCCCAGCGTGCGAGCACCTCCTCGACGATAAATCCAAACGCGAGTGTTCCGATGGCCAGATAGATACCGGTCAAGCGTAGCGCCGGGAGCCCGATCAGCACTCCAGCCAATCCGGCAAGCAGGATCGCCGCCGGGGCGCTCAGCAGAAACGGCATGCCCGCAGACTGAAGAATGGTCTCCGTATAAGCGCCGATCGCGAGAAACGCGGCATGCCCCATGGACATCTGCCCGGTAAAGCCGGACAAGAGCATCAGGCCAAAGCCGACGATGCCCCAAATGAAAATAAATACAAGCTGGGCGCGCCAGTATTCCGGCACAACCCAGGGTGCGACAGCAAGCAGGCAAAACAGCGCAACGTACCAGCGGGCCTCGATCCCGTCCTTGAACAGTTGCAGATCCTGCTCGTACCGGGTCTTGAAAAGAAATCGCATCGCTGTTCCGTTCGCTCAGACTTTCTTTCGCCGCATTTCGGCGAAGATGCCCGATGGCCGAACCATGAGGACGACCAGTACGACGATATAGGCTGCGACGTTCTTGAAACCCTCCGGCAGATAAAAGCCGGCGTACGACTCGACCAAACCGATGATGAGTCCGCCCACGATCGCTCCGGGGATGCTGCCAAATCCGCCCACCACCGCCGCCGGAAAAGCCTTCAGGCCGACAAATCCCATGTTGGAATGGACGAATGTGATGGGCGCGAGCAGCACCGCAGCAAAGGCCGCGATACCGGCTGATATTCCCCAGATGAGCGTATTAATGCGGCGGACCGGTATTCCCATGTAGTAGGCGGCAAGCTGATTCTGGGAACTCGCCTGCATCGCGATACCCAGGCGGGTACGGCTGAAGAAGCCCCAGAGCGCAAGACACAGCAGCGCTGTGAGGATGATGATCGCGAGATCGTCGGTGGAGACAACCAGGGTTCCGATCGTGATTGTGCCGTCGGACCAGGGCGCCTTGAGCGCATGCGTATCAGTACCCCATCCAGGGATCATGGTCGCGATACCCCGCGCGACAAACCCTATCCCGATCGTAATCATCACGGCAGAAAATGTCGGCTGGCCGATGATGGGCCGGAGCAAAATCCGGTCAAAGAGCGCTCCAACCAGCCCGAGCACCACAACCGCAAAGATGACGGCCGCGGCAAAAGGTAGCCCCCATAGGCTCGCAAAGGTAAAAGCGACAAAGGCACCCAGCATCATCACATCGCCTTGCGCGAAATTGACGACCTCGGTTGCCTTGTATATCAGCACGAAGCCGAGCGCGATGAGCGCATAGATACAGCCCATAGCGATGCCGGCGATGGTGAGTTGCAGTACCTCCATGTCTCCTCTGATCGGTCCGCTCCGCGCTGCGCCGCGGGCTGGGTCTCTGCCTTCGATGTGCGCTGGTTGGCGCGGGCGGGCAAAATGACCTGTCCGAGTCTATCGGCGGGTCAAGCCCCCGTCAAAGTAAACCTCGTCCGCGGGGATGGAGCTGAAACCGGATAGGCCCCGGGGGGGAGGCCTCTGACCCGGGAGGGGCGTCGCCAGGCCGGCGCGCCGCACCGGGCACGCGGGAATCAGCGTGGCGCAGCAAGCCCCATCGACCGGGTGATGAGTTCCTTCATGATTTCGTTGGTACCGCCATAAATGCGCTGCACGCGGGCGTCGGCCCAGGCCCGCGCTATCGGGTACTCCCACATGAAGCCATACCCGCCGTGCAGCTGAACGCACTCGTCAAGCACCTTGCCCTGCAGATCACTGCACCAGTACTTGGCCATCGAGGCGGTCGCCGTATCGAGTTTGTCCTCCAGCAGGGCCTCCAGGCACCGGTCGACAAAGATTCGGCCTATCTGGACCTCGGTCTGCAATTCAGCGAGTTTGAACCGCGTGTTTTGAAAACTGCCCACCGTGGTACCGAACACCTTACGGTCCTTCACGTACTCGACCGTCCAGTCGATCGCAGCCTGCGCGCTCTCGATCGCACTGATGGCTATTTGCATACGCTCCCAGGGAAGTTCCTGCATGAGGTAGATGAAGCCCTGGTTTTCCTTGCCGAGCAGCTGGCTCGGCGGCACGCGCAGATCGTTGAAAAACAACTCGGACGTATCCTGAGCCTTCAGTCCGACTTTCTTCAGCCGCTGGCCCTTGTCGAATCCGGGCATGCCACGTTCGATGAGGAAAAGGCTGGTTCCCTTGGCACCGGCCGAAGGATCGGTCTTGGCCACCACGATCACCAGATCGGCATGCCAGCCATTGGTGATGAAGGTCTTCGAACCGTTGATGACGTAGTGACCGTTATCGGCTATCGCAGAGGTTTTCACGCCCTGCAGATCCGAGCCGGCGGCAGGTTCGCTCATAGCGATGGCGCCTATCATCTCTCCGGAGGCCATCCTGGGCAGATAACGCGCCTTCTGGTCTTCGCTGCCATAGCGCAGCAGATAGGGCGCCACGATCTCGGAGTGAAGTACAAACCCCAGCCCGGTCGCATTGATCCGGGCAAGCTCTTCCATGATTACGACGGAGTAGAGGCGGTCGGCCCCCGCCCCGCCCCATTGCTCGGGCATCGAGGTGCAGAGGAGCCCGTTGTCGCCGGCCTTAAGCCACACGTCCCGATCGACGTACCCCTGGTCCTCCCATCTGGCGTGGTGAGGCAGCACCTCTTTTTCAAGAAAGCGGCGCACCGATTCACGAAAAATCTGGTGGTCTTCGGTAAAAAGCTTGCGATCGAGCATCGGTAACTCCGGCGGCAACGGTTGTAAACTAGTGCGACTGCCAAACCGGGATTGCGCACCATCCCGTCGCCCCCGTCAACCTGGAGCCTCATCATGAGCGAAGCCTTGGTATTTGATGCCATTCGCACCCCCCGTGGACGCGGTAAATCGAGTGGATCTCTTCATGAGGTCAAGCCGGTCAAACTTCTCACCACACTCATGCATGCGATGCAGTCCAGGCACGACCTCGACACGGCCCTGGTCGAAGATGTGGTGCTGGGCTGCGTATCCCCGGTCGGTGACCAGGGCTCGGTGATCCCAAAAACAGCCGCGCTGGCTGCGGGTTGGGACGTACAGGTGGCGGGGGTGCAGATCAATCGCTTTTGCGCCTCGGGGCTCGAAGCGGTCAACCTGGCCGCCCAGAAAGTCCGCTCGGGCTGGGAAGACCTCGTTGTAGCCGGCGGGGTGGAGTCGATGTCGCGCGTTCCGATGGGCAGTGACGGCGGCGCCTGGGCGCTGGATCCTGAGACCAATTTGCAGACGAGTTTTGTCCCGCAGGGCATCGGCGCGGATCTGATTGCCACCCTCGACGATTACTCGCGCGATCAGGTCGATGAATGGGGCGTGCGCTCCCACCGTCTCGCTGCCGAAGCGCGCTCGGCCGGGCGATTCGAACGATCCATCATTCCGGTCCGTGACGAATTGGGGATCACCATCCTCGACCGGGACGAGACGATCCGACCCGACGCATCGGCGGAGGCGATGGCTCAACTCAAGCCCTCTTTTGAAAAAATCGGCGAAATGGGCTTTGATGCGGTAGCGCTTCGAAAATATCCTCAAGTCGAGCGCATTCGCCACGTTCACCATGCCGGCAATTCGTCGGGGATCGTTGATGGTGCGGCGCTGGTCCTGATCGGCAACGAATCCATCGCAAAGACGCTCGGCATCGCTCCGCGAGCGCGTATCCTCGCCACGGCGCTCACCGGAACCGATCCGACCATCATGCTGACCGGACCCATGCCGGCAACGCGCAAAGCGCTGGCCAAGGCGGGGCTGAGCATCGACGATATCGACCTGTTCGAGGTTAACGAAGCCTTTGCTGCGGTACCACTTCGGTTCATGCGCGAGCTCAATGTCCCGCCAGAAAAAATCAATGTCAATGGCGGGTCGATCGCCATGGGTCACCCGTTGGGCGCGACGGGGGCGATGCTGCTTGGGACAATGATCGACGAG
>CAZZKA010000124.1:0-10353 GCA_964654745.1 uncultured Bordetella sp.
GCGGGTGGCAGGGATCGGCGCGTTAAGCGCCGCCGACAGACCGAGCGCCAGAATCCGGCGGGTATCGCGCGGATCGATGATGCCGTCGTCCCACAACCGCGCGCTAGCGTAGTAGGGGTGGCCCTGGCGTTCGTATTGCTCGCGGATCGGCGTGCGAAATGCCGCTTCGTCCTCAACGCTCCAGACCCCGCCGCGGGCCTCGATCCCATCGCGGCGAACCGTGGCTAGGACAGAGGCCGCCTGTTCTCCGCCCATCACGCTGATCCGGGCATTGGGCCACATCCAGAGAAATCGCGGGCTGTACGCCCGTCCACACATGCCGTAGTTGCCGGCGCCGAACGAACCGCCGATGATGACGGTGAGCTTGGGCACCTGCGCGCAGGCGACCGCTGTGACGAGCTTCGCGCCGGCGCGCGCAATCCCTTCGTTTTCGTACTTGCGCCCGACCATGAAACCGGTGATGTTCTGCAGGAAAACGAGCGGGATGCGGCGCTGCGCACACAGTTCGATAAAGTGCGCGCCTTTAGCCGCCGACTCCGAAAACAGGATTCCGTTGTTGGCGACGATGCCGATCGGCATTCCAGCCAGCCGCGCAAAGCCGGTCACCAGCGTACTGCCGTAGCGCGCCTTGAACTCCTCAAACTCCGATGCGTCAACGATGCGGGCTATCACCTCCCGGACATCGTAGGATTTGCGCGCATCGGCGGGAATGACGCCATGCAACTCCTCGGGCGGGTAAGCGGGGTCAATCGGAGCCCTGCAGTCCAGATCGACAGCCTTGCGTCGATTAAGCGAAGCAACAATGGAGCGCGCGATCACAAGCGCATGCTCGTCATTGGCAGCCAGATGGTCGGCTACGCCCGACAGTCGCGTGTGTACGTCGCCCCCGCCGAGGTCCTCGGCGCTCACCTCTTCGCCGGTGGCCGCTTTGACCAACGGGGGGCCGCCTAGAAAGATCGTGCCCTGGTCGCGAACGATGATGGCCTCGTCGCTCATTGCCGGTACGTACGCACCGCCAGCGGTGCACGAACCCATGACCACGGCAATCTGCGCGATACCTGCCGCGGACATCGTCGCCTGGTTGTAAAAAATCCGGCCGAAGTGTTCGCGATCCGGAAATACCTCATCCTGATTGGGCAGGTTCGCGCCGCCCGAGTCGACCAGATAAACGCAGGGTAGATGGTTGTCGCGGGCAATCTCCTGCGCGCGCAAGTGCTTCTTCACCGTCATGGGATAGTACGTACCCCCTTTGACCGTGGCGTCATTGCAGACGATCACACATTCGTGTCCGCTGATTCGTCCCAAGCCAGTCACGATGCCCGCGCAGGGCGCCTCGTTACCGTACATCCCGTGCGCGGCAAGCGGCGAGAACTCAAGAAAGGCCGACCCGGGATCGAGCAGCCGCTCGATGCGCTCGCGCGGCAGCAGCTTGCCACGTGCGATGTGCTTGGCTCGCGCTGCCTCGCCGCCTCCGGATGCCGCCTGACGGACCTGCTCACGAAGATCGCCCACTAGCATACGCATAGCCTGTGCATTGCTGCCGAACTCGTCGCTGCGGGGATCAAGCTTGCTTGCAATTTTGGGCATGGCGGTCTCTGCAAAAATTCTTTGAACGGCCCGCCTCAGGCGGCAAGTGCGCGCCCGATCAGGATGCGCTGGATATCGCTCGTGCCTTCATAGATCTGGCAGACACGAACATCGCGGTAAATGCGTTCGACCGGAAAATCACTGACATAACCATACCCGCCGTGGATCTGGATCGCATCGGAGCAAATCCTTTCTGCCTGTTCGGATGCGAAGAGCTTAGCCATCGCAGCCTCCTTGAGGCAGGGCTCGCCCGCATCTTTGAGGCAAGCCGCATGAAAAATCAACTGGCGAGCGGCCTCGAGCCCCGTCGCCATATCGGCAAGGCGAAACTGTACCGCCTGGTGATTGAAGATTGGCGCGCCGAAAGCCTCGCGGTCGCGTGCGTAGGCAAGCGCTGCTGAGAACGCCGCACGGGCCATACCCACCGACTGTGCGGCAATGCCTATCCGGCCGCCTTCCAACCCCGACAGCGCGATCCGATAGCCCTGCCCGGGTTCTCCGATCATATTTTCGTGGGGGATACGGCACGACTCGAGCGCAATTTGCGCGGTATCGGATGAATGCTGCCCGAGCTTTCGCTCGATATGCGCGACACGGTAGCCCGGGGTTTCGGTCGGAACGATAAAAGCAGAGATGCCGCGCTTGCCCGCCTCGCGGTCGGTCACTGCCATGACAATTGCCACGTCCCCGTTTGCGCCCGAGGTGATGAACTGTTTGACCCCGTCGAGTACCCAGTCGCCACCGTCGCGCCGCGCGGTGGTCCGCAGTGCCGATGCATCCGACCCCACATGCGGCTCGGTAAGGCAAAAAGCGCCGAGCAGCTCACCCGAAGCAAGCGGCTTGAGCCACCGCGCTTTTTGTTCATCGCTACCCCATGCGAGAAGAATCGAGCAGACCGGGCAGTTGTTGACCGAAACAATGGTCGAGGCACCGCCATCGCCGGCTGCGATTTCTTCTATGACGAGCGCAAGCGAAAGGTAGTCCAGCCCGGCGCCCCCCCACCGCTCGGGTACCGCCACGCCATAGCAACCGAGCGCAGCCAGCCCCGCGAGGGCTTCGCGGGGAAAGGCGCCGTCCCGATCCCATTGCGCCGCATGGGGCGTGACATGGTCGCGCACATAATCGCGCACTGCATCGCGGATGAGTCGATGGTCTTCTCGCAGTACCATGACCGCACTACTCAGAGCATTTCGATCGCGACGGCGGTGGCTTCGCCACCGCCGATGCAAAGCGATGCGACACCGCGTTTGCCGCCGCGTGCGCGCAGCGCCCCAATCAGAGTGACGATGAGGCGCGCTCCGGAAGCGCCAATCGGATGACCTAGCGCACAAGCGCCACCGTTTACATTTACCTTGGCATGCGCGATGCCATGATCGCGCATTGCCGCCATCGCGACCACGGCAAAGGCTTCGTTGATCTCAAAGAGGTCTACCGACGATGTGCTCCAGCCGGTCTTTGCATAAAGCTTTTCAATCGCGCCCACTGGGGCGGTGGTGAACCACTGCGGCTCCTGCGAGTGAGTCGAGTGCGCAACCATCCTCGCGAGCGGCTTGAGTCCGAGCTTTTGTGCGGTTGATGCTCGCATCATCACCATCGCGGCTGCGCCGTCCGAGATCGATGAGGAGGTCGCGGCGGTGACGGTTCCGTCTTTGCGAAACGCAGGCTTTAGCGTCGGGATTTTTTCGACGTTGGCCTTGAACGGAGCCTCATCCCGGCTGATGTCTACATCGCCCTTGCGCCCGGCAACGGTAATCGGCGCGATCTCCCAGGCAAAGCTGCCATCGGTATTCGCAGCAACGGCGCGGCGGGTTGACTCGATCGCGTAGGCATCCTGCTCCTCGCGGCTGAAGGTGTATTTGCCGGCGCAATCCTCGGCGAACTGGCCCATCGACTTACCTCCGCCATTGGGCGCCTTGTCATAGGCGTCTTCGAGGCCGTCAAGCGCCATGTGATCGAAGAGCGTGCCATGGCCGTACCGGTAACCGCTTCGCCCTTTCAGCATCATGTAGGGGGCATTACTCATGCTTTCCATGCCACCGGCAACGACGATATCCTGGCTGCCGGCTGCGAGCAGATCATGGGCGAACATCGCCGCTTTCATCCCTGAGCCGCAGACCTTGTTGATCGTCGTGGCGCCCGTGGCTCGGGGCAGCCCCGCGCCAAGCGTGGCCTGGCGCGCCGGCGCTTGACCCTGGCCGGCGGGTAATACGCAGCCCATGATCACCTCCTGCACCTGCTCGGCACTGACGCCAGCTCGGCTTACTGCGGCCCGAATGGCGTGCGCGCCAAGTTGGTGGCCGGCAAAGCCGGATAGTTCACCCACCATGCTGCCTATGGGCGTGCGGGCAACGGAAACAATGACGATCGGATCATTCATGTCGAGGGCTCCTTGAGTGTGATCGAAGATTCAAGTCGCCTGGCAAAGCGCAGCGACTCGGGATAGGGGAAAACATCGTCCAGCAGGCCTGCCCGTACCCGCTGCTGCCGCACTCGCCAAAACTCCGCGCTAAGCAGCTCGGCGTGGTGGGCCATGAAAGTACTGCGGATAGAGGGGTTGCCAAGGAGGAAGGTCGCGAACTCTTCGGGGAATACATCGCTCGCGGCAACCGCATACCAGGGCTCGGCCGCCATTTCGTCTTCCGGGGTGCGTGGCGCCGGGATATCGCGAAAATTGCAGTCGGTGAGGTAAGCGACTTCGTCGTAATCGTAGAACACGACCCGGCCCTGTCGCGTAACGCCAAAATTTTTATAAAGCATGTCGCCAGGAAAGATATTGGCGGCAACCATCTCTCGAATCGCGTTCCCGTACTCGATAACCGCCCGCTCGCGCTCGCCTGGACTGGCTCGCTCTAGGTAGATGTTGAGCGGAACCATGCGACGCTCGATGTAGAGGTGCCGGACCACCACCGAGTCACCGTCGTCCTCGATCAGCGAAGCGGCGACCTCGCGCAACTCAGCGAGCAGCCCCGGGTCAAAACGATCTCGGGGAAAGGGAACATTCGAATACTCCCACGTATCGGCCATGCGCCCCACGCGATCGTGAAGCTTTACCATTTGATAGCGTTCCTGAATGTGATCGCGCGTCACGTCCTTACCGCGCCGATCGCGAATCAGTTTGAACACATAGGGGAACGAAGGTAGCGTAAACACCGCCATCACCAGGCCGCGGATGCCGGGCGCAGCGATAAACCTATCGTGCGAATGCCGCAGATGATCGAGCATGTCGCGGTAAAAGAGCGTCTTACCCTGCTTGTGCAGCCCCAGCATGGTGTAGAGCTCGGACTCGGGCTTGGCCGGCATGAGCGTCTTCAGGAACTGCACCGTCGCAGACGGCACCTCGGTATCGACCATGAAGTACGCACGCGAAAAATTGAATAGTGCCTCGAGCCGCGCCTGTCCGAAGAGCATGGCATCGGCGTAGCTGCGCCCGCGCGAATCACGCAACCACGGCACCGCAAAGGGCAGTACCTCGCCATCATCGACGATGCGGCCGATCAGGTAGGCGCCCTTGTTGCGGAAAAACAGTGATCGAAGCGCCTGAATTTGCCAGTCCGCGGAGGGGTTGAAGCGGCCGCCTAGCTGCTCGACCAAAGCCTCCTCGAGAAGCGCGACGTCTCGCTCTGCGTCGACAAACGGGCACGCGAGACCCAGATCGATCACCATCGCCCGCAGCGCCGCCGCAAGCCCTGCCTGATGCGGATAGTAGGCCCGCCAAGACGGCGGCTCAGCATCGAGGTGTTCAGTCGCCACGGCAGGGCGTACGAACAGGAAGTCATTATGGAAGTAGCTGCGGTGGAGGATCTTTGTGCTCACCGAATTGAAAAACGTCTCGGCGAGCTCGGGCTGCCGGTGGTCCGCGAGCGCCGCGACGAAATGGCGCTTGACCTGCGACCAGATGCCTTCGTCGAGCTCACTTTGGCTAAAGCCCGACTCCAGTCTCGCAACGGCCTCGCGAACTCTTTGATCGTAAAACTCAATCCGCTCTCGGGCGAGCCGGCGGATACCGTGCCAGTCACCATGCTCCCAGCGCGCCTTGGCCTGCTGGGCGTTGTAACGAAAAAGCGCATAGTGGTGATCAAACCCTGCGAGAACGGTCTGTGCGATGGCGCAGGCGCGCGCCTCGGTATCGTTTGCAACCGCCTGCGGCGACGGACGCTCGACGCGGGAGCGCTGGCGCATCACGGAAGCTCGGCCTGCGGCGGTGGCTAAAGCGGTCGGATGCGTCGTCATGGGGCCAGCAAAGGACAGGTCAACGGGTGTCGGCGAAAAGCTCGCGTCCGATCAGCATGCGGCGGATCTCCGAGGTGCCAGCCCCAATTTCGTAGAGCTTGGCATCGCGCCAGAGACGGCCTGTCGGGTAATCGTTGATGTAACCGTTGCCCCCCAGGCACTGAATCGCTTCGCCCGCCATCCACGTCGCCTTCTCGGCGGCATAAAGGATCGCCGCTGCGGCGTCCTTTCGCAGGCTCCTCACATCCACCGAGCCATCGCGGGTCCGATCGCACTGGCGTCCCACTGCATACACATAGGCCCGACACGCCATCATCGTCGAATACATGTCAGCAAGCTTGCCCTGCATCAACTGAAACTCACCGATCGGCTGGCCAAACTGCTTGCGCTCGTGCACGTAGGGTACGACCACATCCATGCATGCCTGCATGATCCCAAGCGGTCCTCCGGAGAGCACCGCGCGCTCAAAATCGAGGCCGCTCATGAGGACGCGCGCGCCCGAACCGATCTCACCGAGAACGTTTTCGGCGGGAACCTCGCAGTCGGTGAAAACCAGTTCGCCGGTGTGGCTCCCGCGCATGCCCAGCTTGTCGAGTTTTTGCGCAACAGAGAAGCCGCGAAAACCCTTCTCGACCAGAAAGGCGGTAACCCCGCGGGCGCCCGCCTCAAAGTCGTTTTTTGCATAGATGATCATCACGTCCGCATCCGGCCCGTTGGTGATCCACATCTTGCTGCCGTTCAAAACCCAGCGGTCGCCGCGAAACTCGGCGCGCAACCTCATCGACATCACATCTGACCCTGCATTGGGCTCGCTCATCGCAAGCGCGCCGATATGCTCGCCGCTCACGAGCCTGGGTAGGTAGCGATCGCGCTGCGCCGGGCTACCGTTTCGCAGAATCTGGTTGACGCAAAGATTGGAGTGCGCCCCATACGAGAGTCCGACCGATGCCGAGCCGCGCGATATCTCCTCCATGGCGACGATGTGTGCGAGATAACCCATGGCCGACCCTCCCCACTGCTCGGGTACGGTGATACCAAGCAGCCCCAGCTCGCCGAGCTTTCGCCATAAATCCATCGGGAATTGGTCACTACGATCAATCTGCGCAGCCCGGGGACTGATCTCGCGCGCCACGAAGTCCCGCAGCGCTTCGCGCAACATCAGGACATCGTCACCCAGTTCGAATTGCAGTCCAGGAATATCCATCTGTCGTCTCCCCGCAGGCCGCCGCCCGCCCAGTCAAGATCGGCTCAACTGCGTATGTCGTCTCGGCCGACTATCGTCATCTCGGTTGCGGTCATGGTGGCTATCAGTCGCTCTCGGCCGCCGGTTTCGACCGCAAAGGCCTCACCGTCAGCGAGCGTGATGGTCCGGCCAGCCTTGCGAACCCGACCCACGAAGCGAAAGCGCTCACCGCGCCCGGGGGCAAGTAGATTCAGTTTGTATTCAATGGTGAGGATACCCGCCTGCGGCGGCATCAGCGTAAGCGAGGCAAACCCACACGCCGAGTCGAGAACCATCCCGATCACGCCGCCGTGAACGAAACCGTGCTGCTGGGTCAGCTCGGCGCTGAAAGCCATGCTGATCTCGACCTCTCCCGGGGCGACCCGCACCATCCGCGCCCCAACCATTCGCATCGCATTCTGCCGGCCGAAACTCTCCCTCACCCTCGCTTCGGTCGCTGCGTCGATCACGACGGCCTCAGGCGCGCCACCCGGGCTTACGCCGGGGGCCGAAGTCGGGCGGTCCGCGCTGGAAGGCTCTCGGTTCATTTTGGCGGGTTTTTAGCGGTGGTCTTGCACATGACGTTAACGTCAACGTCAGGCCTGGTTAGCAAGCGAGCGAGTCCGCCGGGCCGGCGCCCGCCCGGCGCCCGCCGTCTGGTCCAAAAGCTGCTGCGCACGCGCCTCATGCGAGCGAATCTCGGCAAGCGTCTCGTGGAGGTCGGACAGTTGCTGCTCAAGCGAATGGCGATGACGCCCCAGCACCTCAAGAAACCGGGTGAGCTGCGCGGCGGTGTCAGCGGGCGAGTCGTACATATCGATCAAGTCGCGAATTTCAGAGAGCGCGAGGCCCAGACGCTTGCCGCGCAGGGTGAGCTTGAGCCGAGTGCGGTCGCGGCCCGAGTAGGAGCGCTGGCGGGCGCCTGCGCCCACCCGACGAGGCGCGAGCAGGCCCTGATCCTCATAAAAACGGATGGTTCGGGGCGTGACCCCAAATTCGCGGGCGAGTTCGCCGATGCTGTAGGTAGGCATATCTATGATGATCCGGGCAGTTGACGTTAACGTCAACTGCAACCCCTCTGCGGCTCCCGGCTTGACGCGATCACCATACCCGGGCCCCTCGCTAGCAGGCTGGACCGAATCCGCGGGCGGCGCGGCTAAACGGACGTCCGGCCGGGCCCATCCTTACGCCTTCGGGCCGCCGTACGCGACCGGCCTACGCAAAGACCCCGAGTTCGCTCAGTTGGGCCTCGACCGCCTCTTCCCATCCGCGATTGGCGGCAGGGCTTGCAGGGCTAGGGTGCAGGATCTGGCCGATACGCGCGCCGCCCCCGCCGGAGCCCGCGAGCGCAGACTCGATCCGCGCGCGCGCATACCCGCCGATGCCGATGACCCAGGACGGGGCGAGCGCTGAGACAGCGGCTCGCAAATGGGCATCGCAGACGGACTGCAACGCGGCCAATTGCGCGCGCGGCAGTTTGTCGGGCGTGAAGTTACGACCCGTCGCCTCGAGAAACACAAGCGGGCAGTAGTTGAGCACGAACGCCTGGCCGAAGAACGCCTGCGGCGAACCAAAACGTCGCGCCGCCCAACCCCACAGCCTGCGCCCGCTTACCTCCGAGCGTCGGCAGGCAAACCCCTCAATCGGTCGCTTCGGGTGCGCATGCGGCACCGCACCCACCGGCTCCTCGATACCCAACCAGTCGCGCACCGCAGCCACTTCGCCAAACGGAACGCCGGTCTGCATCATGCCGAAGGGCCCGGGGTTCATGCCCACGAATACCGCCCGCAAGCCGCTCGCCGCATAGCGTTCGATGTAGACGCGGTGCGGCGCCCAGGCGTAGTCGAGAGGGTTGTAGACATGCGTGACCGGCGCATCGAAGGATAGTCGTGAGACAGCCGTTGAAAGCGCCTGAGCCGCCTCGATCAGGCGGTGCGCAGGGCGCACGCGGGGATCCTGGATGATGGTCATGGCGCAAGTGTAGAGCCTCGCGACACGGAAACGCTCGCCGCGGCTGCGATCGGCGCCAGTCGCCCCCCTTCAACCTGCCGGTCGGGCTCGAAGAGGCGCTGGCTCAGGCTAAGGAAAAGACGTCACCCCTCAACCTGCAGGTCGGGCGCAAGCGCCCGCGCTCGTTCAGCCCTGCGGACCGACGCCGGCTGGGTTAGCATCGGAGTTAGTGCAAACTCAACGCGCGTCTCATCTCGCGCTGGAGACGATGATGGACATGCCGACCCGCCGCCGACCCCCCAACCCTCCCGGACTGCAGCCCTACAACAAGCCTCAGCCCTGGGGCATGGTCGGTGACATGGTGATAAACGACGCGCTCGACGGCGACGAGCAGATGTGGGCGAACGTCGCGCCCGAGATCTGGTCAAGGCCGCTCATGCTCAATGTGAGCGCTGGCTACTATGTGCACCTGCTCAAGGTGCGCCGGGCGGGGATCCTGCAGCGGCACAGGCACTCCGGTTCCGTTCACGCGTGGGTCATCCGCGGCAGTTGGTACTACCTGGAGCATGACTGGATTGCGCAGGAAGGCGGTTATGTCTTCGAGCCCCCGGGTGAGACGCATACGCTGGTGGTGCCCGAGGACTGTTCCGAAATGATCACGCTTTTTACCGTCCACGGTTCGCTCATGTACGTCGATCCCGAGGGCAACGCGACCGGCTACGATGACGTCTTCACCCGCATCGAGCGTTACCGCACCCATTTCGAATCGATCGGTCTGGGCGCGGACTACGTGAGGCGATTCATGCGCTGAGCGGCGCTTTCAGGGCGATCGCGTGCGCGGGCGATTCCCATCAGCACGCCCAACCCAAGGCCAAGGGTGACCATGGCTGTACCCCCGTACGACATGAAGGGAAGCGGCACGCCGACCACGGGCAGAACGCCTGAAACCATACCGATATTGACGAATGCGTAAACAAAGAAGACGAGGGCAAGCGATCCCGCGAGCAGACGGTCAAAAAGCGTGAGGCCGCGTGCCGCGATCGACAGCGCCCGCAGCACGATAAAAATATAGAGCGCGATCAGCACGCAGTTACCCACCAGCCCGAACTCTTCGGAAAACACCGCGAGAATAAAGTCCGTCGTGCGCTCCGGTACAAACTCCAGCCGGGTCTGCGTGCCCTCCATCCAGCCCTTGCCCCAGACGCCGCCCGATCCGATCGCGATCGTCGACTGAATGATGTGAAAACCGCGCCCCAGCGGGTCGGATGCCGGATCAAGCAGGGTGAGGACACGCTGCCGCTGGTAGTCATGCATGGAGGTCCAGAGAAGCGGTGCGGCCGCCGCAACCGCCACTACAAGCGAGC
>CAZZKA010000125.1:0-10154 GCA_964654745.1 uncultured Bordetella sp.
GCCCGCGTGAGCGGGCGTTTTGTTTTGGTGGAGAGAGAGCACAGGCCCTGCGGCCTGTGCGAGGGGATGAGAAGGGCCGGGCATGCAAAGCCCGGCCGGGGTCGAGGAGTCTCGCGAAGCGAGGGGATGAGAAGGGCCGGGCATGCAAAGCCCGGCCGGGGTCGAGGAGTCTCGCGAAGCGAGGGGAGGTGACCGAATCCCCCTCTCTCCGCCAAAACAGCCCGCGTGAGCGGGCGTTTTGTTTTGGTGGAGAGAGAGCACAGGCCCTGCGGCCGGAATCCCGCACTTTGCATTGCGCCCGTTGCAGCGTAATCTTCAACACGGACTTCCCGCGGAGAGCGATTATGCGACTCACCCCAGAGCAGCGCGTGCAGTTTGATCGTGACGGTTACCTGTTTTTCCCCGGTTTGTTCACGCCGGACGAGATGCGTCGACTAGTCGATGCGGTCCCGGACCTCTACGCGCGACGCGAGGCCTACAACGTTCGCGAGAAAGGCAGCGATGCTGTTCGTACCAATTTTGCAGCGCACATGTACAGCGCGCCGTTTGCCACGCTCGCGCGGCACCCGCGGATGATCGAGCCGGTTGAAGATCTGCTGGGCGAGAAGCTCTACATGCATCAGTTCAAAATCAACGGCAAGATGGCCTTTGAGGGCGACGTCTGGCAGTGGCACCAGGACTACGGCACATGGCTCAATGACGACATGATGCCGACTGAGCGAGCGATGAATATCGCGATCTTTCTAGACGATGTGAACGAATTTAACGGGCCGCTGATGTTCATCCCGGGCAGCCACAAGAAGGGTGTGGTTGAGGCCAGGCACGATCTCAGCACCACCAGCTATCCGCTTTGGACGGTGGATAACGAACTCATTCGATCGCTGGTCTCGCGAGCGGGCGACAAGAACGGAGGTATTGTCAGCCCGAAGGGTCCTGCGGGTTCGATGCTGATGTTCCATAGTTGCCTTCTGCACGCATCGACAAGCAATCTTTCGCCTTGGAATCGGGTTAGCGTGTATCTGAGCCTTTGTGCGGTATCAAATCATGTGAGGCGATTCAAGCGACCGGAATACATCGCCCATAGAAACTTCGCGCCTATCGAATGCCTCCCCGATGACTGTCTGATGAAAGACTATCCGGTCGAATTGCCATGGAAGGATGGAATGCCTGGAAGCGCACTTGCCACCTCGCCGGACCCGATTGATTTCAATAGGCAGGCCGCCTGAAGACCGGGATAAAGCTCGATGAATTGGGATCTCAAGATGGGTGTGATCGTTCCCTCGTGGAACACGGTCATGGAATATGAATTTCAGCGGATGGGCGGTGGGCGCATGTCGGTCCACTCCGAGCGTATCCGCCACACTGCAGATACCGAAGATAATCTGTTGTGGTTAAGCACGCAGGCGCCGGCTGCAGCCGAGCTCTTGTCACACGCCAAGGTCAACGCGATCTGCTATGGCTGTACGGCGAGCGGCTTTTTGAAGCATCCTGACGAAGACACAGCGTTGGCTCGCGAAATAGAGGAAAAGGTCTACATCCCGACTGTTACTTCCTCCGACTCTATCGTTCGAGCGCTCAAGGCAGTAGGCGCCCGCAAGGTGAGCGCTGCCTCCCCCTACGAGCCCTGGCTCAATGACAGGTTGAAGGTGTATCTGGAGGCGGCTGGGTTCGAGGTGGTAGCGCTCAAAGGACTCGGAACGCAAGCGCACGGAAGCATCAGTACCGACAAGGTAAAGGCATTGGCCACCGAGGTGCTGCGCCCTGATACCGAGGCGGTCTTCATCAGTTGCTCCAACTTTCGAACCCTCGACATCATCGAAGAGGTTGAGCGCTCTTCGGGTCGCCCGGTTATCACGAGCAATCAGGCGGCGCTTTGGGGTGCATTGCGCCATATCGGAGACCGGAGAGTCGTCGCCGGCGCGGGCTCGCTCTTTAACTATTGAACACCGGAACTATTCCATGAACACACGAGGAATTACAGCGGCGTTGGCTCTCTTGATGGCCCTTTCTGTTGTGACGTCGTCGGCCTTTGCGCAGGACTATCCTAGCCGTCCGGTGCGTATCGTGGTGCCGTTTCCTGCAGGGGGGCCAACCGATATTCTGTCGCGTGCGATCGGGCAGCGGCTTGCCGATGAATGGAAGCAACAGGTGGTGGTCGATAACCGCCCTGGCGGAGGGGCGAACATCGGTGTTGAACACGCGATCAAACAGTCCGCTGCCGACGGCTATACCCTTTTGATGGCCTCGACGGTGCACAGCATCAATCCCAGCCTCTATCCCAAGCTAGCCTATGACCCGGTCAGGGACTTCGTTCCGATTGTCCTGGTGGCTGAGTTGGCGCAGATCCTGGTGGTCCACCCGTCGGTACCGGTTCAGACCGTGCGCGAATTTATCGATCTGGCCAAGAGCCAGCCGGGCAAGCTCAACTACAGCTCTGCAGGTAACGGCAGCCAGCCACATTTGGCTGCAGAGCTGTTCAAGTCGATGACCGGGACAGATTTCACGCACGTGCCTTACAAGGGGGCGCCCCAGGCCATGACCGATCTCATGGCCGGGCATGTATCGGTTTCCTTTGCAACGACTCTTGCGGCAGTGCCGAATGTCCGCTCCGGAAAAATTCGGGCGTTGGGCGTCAGCAGCAGCGCGAGGCTTCCGGCGTTACCCGATGTTCCGACGATTCAGGAGGCCGGCGTTCCGGGTTACCAGGCAAGCGGATTTTTTGGTTTGGTGGGGCCACCCGGTCTGCCTGCCATCGTCGTTCGCAAAGTCAACGCTGACGTAGTGAAGATCATCAGGGATCCGGCGATGGCCAAGTCGCTGCGCGATCAGGGGGCAGAGCCTGTCACCAGTACACCAGAGGAATATGCTGCGCTTATTCGCGAAGAGGTCGACAAATGGGCCAAGGTAGTCAAACAGTCCGGTGCGCGGATAGATTGAGGCGATAGGGTGTTTCTGCGTGTAACGCTGCAGGCAGCCTCAGTCGCGTCGCGGTGCGGTTCGGCTGACGGTGGTCTTTCTCGGAGAAAGTGATGGTTGATTCTCAGGGCCGGAAGTCCGGCGGATGGATTGCTCGGGTTTTGCTGGCCGCCCTTGTTGTTACGCCAGGGCTCGCGGCGGCCCAGGCCTTTCCCGCAAAACCGATCCGGATCATCGTCCCCTTTGCGCCGGGTGGCAACGTCGATGTGACAGCGCGAGTGGTGAGTGCGGCCATGAGCAAGTCGCTCAATCAGAGCGTCATAGTGGAAAACCGGACTGGCGCGGGCGGCAAGATCGGCGCAGAGATTGCCATGAAGTCGCCTGCCGATGGTTACACGCTGATGATGGGGTCCAACAGCTCTCTCAGTGTCGCACCGAGCCTTTTCAAGGACTGGCCCTATGATCCGTTGACAGGCGTGGCGCCGATCAGCTTCCTGGCGGCCGTACCGTTCGTGCTCATCACCCAGTCAGGGTTGGGAGCGGAATCCGTCGCGGCATTCATTGAACTCGCCAAGCGCAAACCCGGTTCGGTGAGTATGGCTTCCGCTGGGAACGGGACATCGAACCATCTGGTCGGCGAGTTATTTCAGGCGCTCACGGGTACGCAGTTTCTGCATGTTCCCTACAAAGGTGCCGGGCCAGCGCTCCAGGATGTGGTTGCGGGTCGGGTCGATGTGCTGTTTGATCAGGTGACGTCGTCATCCGCGTTCATTGAGCAGGGCAGGGTGCGTCCGCTTGCCGTCTCGTCGGCCGAGCGCTGGAAGACACTGCCTTCAACCCCCACATTTACCGAAGCAGGTGTCCAGGACTTCGTCATCACGAATTTCACCGGTCTGGTGGCGCCTGCTGGGACACCCGCAGATGTGATCGCCGTCTTATATCGTGCAGCGCTCGAAGCGCTCAAGGACGAATCGGTACGAAAGAGTTTTGCATCCATGGGCGTCGTCGCGATCGGCAGTTCGCCTGACGAGTTTGGGCGCCTGATTCGCGATGATCTTCAGCGCTGGATGCGAGTGGTCAAGGAAAAAAATATTCGTCTTGACTGAGGATGAAGTTGAGCGGGGACTCCCGATCATCGAACTTACGCAATTTCGGTCGCTCGTTCGACCTCTGCCCCCGGAGCCAGTCTCTTGAATTCTCCCTCGCCATTGTCCGTTGACGCGTTGCCGGAGTGCGCGCCTCACGACTCCCATCCGCGCCCCCCCCGCGTCCTCGTTCCTAAGCATGCCTGCGACGTGCATGCCCATGTTTGCGGGCCCCGTTCGCAGTTTCCGTTGGTAGCCAATCGACTTTATAACCCGCCGGAAGCGCCGCTCGAAGAGTATCGTCACATGCTCGATACCCTAGGCATAGAACGCGGCGTCCTCGTTCAGCCGAGCGTCTATGGCACCGATAACCGGGCAATGATGAAAGCCCTGGAGCTCGATAGCAAACGCCTTCGTGGAGTGGCGGTGCTGCCCTTTGATGTCAATACTGATGAGGTGTTGCGTTATCACGCCCTCGGCGTTCGCGGCGTACGGTGCAATATCGTTGATCTCAAGGATGGCAAGGGTAAGCTCCCGAAAGACGGTCTCAGGATGCTCGCGCGCACCATCAATCGCTTTGGCTGGCACATCGAGTTTCTGATGCATGTAAACGAATTTCCCGACCTCGATTCCCAGCTGAGCGATCTTGGCGTTCCGATGGTCTTTGGGCACCTGGGCTACGTGCCTACGCAAACCGGTGCCTCCGAGGGTTTTGAAGCCTTGTTGAGGCTGGCGAAGGCTAAACGTGCATGGATCAAGATGACGGCCCCGTATCGACTGACGCAGGAGGCCTTCCCCTATCCGTCAGCCCTGGCTGCGGCCGAACGATTGCTCAATGAGGTGCCCGATCGCCTTCTTTGGGGCAGCGACTGGCCTCATGTGTTCATCCGAAGCGCGATGCCTAATGATGGCGATCTTTTTAATCTCTTCGTGGACTGGGTTGGCAAGAGAGATGTACTCAGCACCATCCTTGTTGACAATCCTGCCGAGCTCTACGGATTCTGATCAATATGGCGCTGCACGAGGCTCAGCAACGACTACGGGGTGGTGAGATTGTCATCGCGGTCAACCTCGGTGGGCACAACCCCGATGTGATGATGGCGCTTGCGGCTGCGGGAGCGCATATCGCGTTTATCGACTGTGAGCGTACAGGGATCGGCCTGGACGCAGCGACGGACCTGATCCGAGCGGCTAAGGTCGCGGGTCTGTCACCGATGGTGCGGAGCTGGTCGCATGATCCGGCGGTGTTGGTGCAGTTTCTCGACCGGCAGGTTGACGGTTTGATCATTCCTCATATCGACACTGCGAAAGACGCGACGGATGCCGTCGAAGTGGTGCGCTATGCCTGTGGTGACAAGGCAGACGACAAGTCGGTGATCGTTCAAATAGAGACGGTGAGCGCAATCGACCATCTCGATGCCATCGCCAGCGTGCCGGGGATCGATGCGTTTCTGATCGGCCCCAACGATCTCGCCTACAGTATGACCGGCAAGCGAGGAGCCCAGACCCCTGATGTCCTCAAGGCGGTCGAGGAGATAAGCGGGCGCCTGAGATCAGGAGGGCACAGATTCGGTATGCCCGCGAACTGGAGCCAACTCGATCAGTTCAAGGCGCGTGGCGCGACCCTATTGTATTTTCCGATCGAATGGCTCCTGGGCCGTGCGCTAGGCGAACTGATCCAGAGGCTGGGCCTGCGCTGATGCCTGTCGCGTTGCGAGGCAGCGCGACAGGCGTTTTCGTCACTTGGCAAACGCAGCAAAGTAACTGCGGGCCGCTGCCATGCAGAAGGGTGGTACGAGGGTGCCATGGTATTTCTCCACCACCTTCGCGGCTCCCTCGGTTGCCGCTACAGCAGCTTTTGCCGTTGCAAAGCCGTCCTTGATCGCCTTGAAGGGGTCGCCCGTGGCGGCGGCGCTGTCGACGTCGAGCAGAATGGCCTCAGAGTCTAATCGCCCCTTTGACTTGAAGTAGGTTTGCGCAGCTTTGCCGTTCACCTCCCAAAACACCGTAGGGTCTGAACTACCCCCGCATATCAGCATCGTCCCGGTTGGTGTCCAGTCGAGTTTGAGGAGATCGTTCTTCAGCGCTGCCGCGCGTAAGCCGTTTTTGGGCGTGGTGGGATTGGCCTGAATGTCGGCGAGCACGCTCATTCTGTATGAATCCTTGACGAGGTTCCCTGCGCCATAAAACGCTTCAAAACCTGCAGGTTTTGGCGTGGAGGACGCGGAGAACATCGCGAGCGGTGGGAGCTTTCCTTCGGTAAAAAGCGTGGACTGCGATTTGGTTGAAGGTAGCAAGCCGTCGATCTCGGCCGCGTAGGCGGTCTCGTAGATGTCGCTCGTTGCCGTATAGATATTGCCGTAGGCGCGCTGGTAACTCGTCGTCATCAACGGCAGGAAGACGGTTGCCCCAAGGTTGACATTGCCGCCAAAGACCGCATCGCCGAATGTCGACAGACTGCTCGCAGGAGACATGTGAGAGCTCGACGTGACGGAAATGCCTGCCAATTGCATGGCCCGTTGCGTTGCCATCGACACGAAGCCGCCTTGCGAGTAACCGGCGAGGAAAAGCTTGCTGGTAGTTTTGGCACCTATCGCTGAAAGTGCTGATGAGGCTGCCCGCCAGGCGTCGACCATTTCGCCGGACTGCTGCTCGGCATTCAGGTACGGATGGTAGGCCAGATCCGAACCGCTGTAGCCGGCATAGTTCGGTGCGATCACGATAAATCCCTGGGCCGCGAACGCCGCAGCGACGGTGAGTGCCTCACCGTTCTCCAAATTGGCCATATTGAAGGCCTTGTCTGTGGTCGTGCCGTGCCCGTAGAGAACCACGGGCCGTTCGCCCTGGCAGGCGGTGGCGTCCCCCGAAGGCACCATCAGCGCCGCGGCAGAATTGGTCGACTCGTTGGCGCCGCCGCGGGTGCGAAACCGGTAGGAATAAACGGAAACCGAACAGGCGGGCGTTCCGACAATGGCGGTGATGGAGGCCTTGTCGGCGGCAGCCTTGAGCTGCTCTTTGGTCTGGGCGGCCTGGAGTACAGCGGCCTCGATCAGCGAGCCGCGCGTGATTTCTGTCTCACTGCACCCTGACAGAAGGGCCCCGGCTGAGATCGCCAGCACACCGAAACGCAGCAGCTTTTTCATTGTCTTCCCCGTGGTGGAAAATTTTTGGAGTACTTCTGCTCACGGAAATGTCGGACAAGAAATGGCGATTGTCAATCTTCTCGATTGGGGCCTTTGCGTCTCACCGGTCGTCTGGAACCCCCGAGCCGAGGTGGCGGGTCTGATGGGTTTGTCGGACAACCGCGGATTGGAAAGCGACAGCCAGACGGGCTCTAAGTGCCTCAGGCGATCCGGAACAGTCGCCAGCCGCGGTCCATTTTGCGGATGCTGAAGCGCCATCCCAAGTGATGTCGCTTGGCGTACTGGATCGCGCTCACCCTGGCGCTTTCGGCCTTCCGATAGTCGTGAATGAACAAGCTGTCGCCTATTGACATATCGGAGAAGGCATACCGCAACCGGGGCGGGTATGCGACCTGTTCGGGGGTAGAAAGGAAAGAAAGCATGTCGTTCTGCCGAAAGCCGGTACAAGGAGGAAATCGGAAGAAACGGATAAAGCTTGAGGCGGGCTCTTCTCTGAAATCGCTTCCCGATTGAACTCGCTATCGTAGCTTTACGACAGCAGGCTCAACACCTGACGCGCGCTCGCGTTGGATATAGCCAGCATCTGCTGTCCCGCCGACTGAAGAATCTGCCGCCGGGCGAGAAGCATGGTCTGCTCGGCATAATCAGCATCCAATATTCGCGATTGTGATTCGGCCGTATTGGCGCTGCTGGAAAACAAAACATCGACCTGACGTTGTAGTGAATTGATCATCGCTCCTAGCGCGGTGCGTTGCTCGGTCACACGGTCGAGCGCGACATCGATGATGCTGATGCTGCCCACGCGCAAGCCACCGCCGAAATGCCCGGCCGACAAACTGCCGCCCCCGCCGCCGCCGCCCGACGGAGCCGGCGCAGGGGGGACGCCCGCTGCGGCGCCGGGGCTGCCGGATCCCCGGGTACTGCTGACCACCGTAGCACCAATCGGTACCCCGGTGGCCGCAGACGAGGTTGCGGTGGTCAGGTCGTATACCTGGTCACTGAACCTCAGATAGCGGATGTTGGTGAGCGTATCGGTACCGTCGGTCCCGACGTTGTCGCGCACTGTCGTCGATGCGCCCGCCGTAATGGTGTAGTCCGCCATGGCGCCGCGGAAGACCGCGGTATTCGTGCCGGCCCCGCCGTCGAGGGTGTCGTTTCCCTGGTTGCCGCGCAGAATATTGTCGGCACTGTTACCAATCAGCGTGTCGTTGCCTTGGCCGCCGATGGCGTTCTCGATGACGGCGCTGTAGGCGATGCCTACGTTGTCCGCGCCGGTGTAGAGCGCTTTGCCTGAGGGCGCCGTGATGCTCGAGTCGTAAAGTGAGATGAAATTCGTCAGGGCCGCCGCGCTGATACCGGGCATGGCCGTTTGCCAGTAGGCGACCTGTTCAGCCTGGGTCATCACGCCGATCGATGAGAACGTGCCGGCTTCCAGCTTGATCGTGGTTGCCCGTGTCTGGTTAGACGCGTCGATAGTGTCGGTGCCGCCGCTATCGACGATTGTCTCCAGGATCTTGGGCGTGTCGGCCCACGCGTAGGTGGTATCCCCGAGATTGGTGGTTGTGGAGACGCCATAAAGATACTCGGCCGCCGCGACGTCATAAATCATCGGCGTTGACGAGTAGAAGGCGCGCATCCCTATACTCGTTCCGGTATCGTACAGATAGTAGTTGCGGTCCTGATTGGTGTAGGACATCACGGTGTTGCGGATGAAGTCCTGATTGGCGGGGAGTTTGACGCCGGTCGCAGAATGTCCGTCAAAGGGATGGCTGAGGCCAATGGCGTGACCGATTTCGTGGATGGCGGTCATAAATCCGTAACCGCCCGCGCTGAATTCGAAGTTGCTCGTTATGTGGCTGCCGTACCAGATGTCGCCGTTCACCGTGCTGCCGCCCGGCCCGAACGCATACGCCGCGGATCCCGCGGGGGTATTTGCTGAATCGGTGTAGGCGCTTCGCAATTCGCCCACCACACCAGCCGACTCGGTTACCTTTTGAAGGGTGAAGCCCGCAGCCTGGTCCCACAGATTGAAAGCATTATCCAGGTTCGCCTCGTGGGTCGGGACCATCGTGACCACGCCTGCCGGTGGGTTGACGCCCCCGGCCGGATAGCCGGAGTAGGGCACCGCGCCGTTGTAGTAGGAGTAAGAGAGGGTCTCGCCGGCGCTTAAGTCCCACTTCGGGCCCATACGCAGCGGTTCGATATACGAGACTCCGGAATTGGCGGTGTTTACGCTACCTGTGACGCTGCTCGTGTATGGGGTCGGAGCGGCGTAAAGGGGGGGGTCACCCGATGCGGCTCCGCTTCCGCCGGAGGGTGCGGCGCCGGTGGCGCCCGCGAGACTGGGATCGAGAGACTGAGTCATTGCGCTCGGCGCTGCGACCGAAAACGCGTCCGAGATCGCATTACTGGCACAGATGGGGCAAGTAGCCTTGTTGTGTGCGGACAGGAGAACCTTGCCCATGTCGACTTCGACAACTGCGAGGGATGATGAACCCAGACTCTCGTTGACGGCTCCAAGATTCAGCGATTCGAAATAACGCTTTTGAAAATCGCCGAACTCGCTGTAGGCGAGCTCGGCCTGGGGCGTCGAAAAAGTGCGGCCGCCGATGAATGAAGACATATCGCGCTCGATCTGATCGAGCCGCGCAGTCAGTGCCGTCGCGTCGCCTGAGGTGTCGGCCGCGATCTGGCCAAGGACGTCCTTGACCTCCAACAGGTAGTCGGCGAGGGTATTGAGATCGTTTTCGGCGATCTGCACGAGCGCGACGGTCGAATTCCACCGGTCGAGTGAATCCCGAAGCAGCACGTAGCCGCCCCGCCCGACGGACAGATCAACGGTATCTGGGCCGCCGTTGGGAGGCGGGGGTTGCGCTGCCGGGGCGGGCGCGCTCGCGGTCGATACCCCGCTTAGGGACATCCCGAGGCGCTGTGCCAGATAGGTGCCGGTCGATAGTGATGACGTCACTTCCATGGGTTAAGGGGCGACCGGAGTGACGGGATCTGGAGC
>CAZZKA010000126.1:0-10135 GCA_964654745.1 uncultured Bordetella sp.
ATGTCACTTAAACTGTCAACCTGGCTTGCCAGCCTGTCGCTGGCTCTGGCGTGCGTGCTCGCCGCTTCATCAAGTACGCCAGCGCTGGCGCAGCGCGCGCCCGCAGAGGCTGCGCCAGGGGTCTCGTGGATAGACATCGCTGAGATTCCGCCCGAGGCTCGCGAGACGCTCGCGCTGATCAAGGCGGGTGGACCGTTTCCCTATGACAAGGACGGTACCAAATTCGGTAATCGCGAAAAACTCCTCCCTCAGCGTCCGGCCGATTACTACTCCGAATACACGGTCAAGACGCCTGGCGAACGAACCCGCGGCGCGAGGAGAATCGTGGCTGGTGGAGACCCCCGGACGTCGGGCGAGTACTACTACACCGATGACCACTACAAGAGTTTTCGGCGGATCCGCGAGGCTCCGCGAGGGAGGCAGGGACCATGACAGCGCTCAGCAACATGCCCGCCCAAGCCATGCTGCCGCTTGGCGCCTATGATCTCGATGATCTTTTGCGCAACGCCTCGCGAAGCAGCCAGCGCGTGTTGCGAGCCGATTTCGCGGGAGTTCTCGATAAGGATGGCGTGATGGCCAGGATCGGCGAGAGTTTCGCTCTGCCGGCTTATTTTGGGGGCAATCTGGATGCGCTCTACGATTGCCTCACAGATCTGCAACCCTCGACCGGCGCTGATCAACCAGGCTTCGTGGTGATTTTGCAGGGCCTGCCCGCGACCCACGGCTTCGACCGCGACAAACGCGATGCGTTGCTGGACGTGTTTCGCGAGGCGGCAGATTTTTTCTACGACAAGGGCGTCGCGTTCCGAGTTTTTTACTCGGTGACCGAACCGCGCGCGGCGCGGACCGCGGCCTGAGGCCTGCGAACCAGGCTCAGAAATCCCCCGCGAGAGCCTGCAGCGCGGATATCGCGGCAAGCCCGGCGGTTTCGGTACGCAAGGTTCGCGGACCCAGTCGAACAGGGTTGAATCCCGAGGCTATCGCCGCGGACATCTCATCGTCGCTCAGGCCAGATTCCGGGCCCACCAGCAGGCAGATTCGATCGTCGCGCAGAGCTGCGCGCCTCGCGAACGCTGATAGCGACTCGTCGCTACGTGGATCGAGTAACAGCCTGTGCGTCACATCCCTGGCCTGCACCCAGGTCTTGAGTTCCTGTACCGGGTGGAGTTCGGGGAGACTGTCGCACCCGCTTTGCATGCAGGCCGCTTCGATGATGGCACGCCAGTGCTCAAGCTTGCGGGCCGCTCGCGAGGCATCGAGCCGGATCTGACTGCGGGCACAGGATAGCGGGCTGATCCGGCGAACGCCCAATTCGACTGATTTCTCGACCGTCCAATCCATGCGGTCGGCCGTGGACAGGCATTGCCCGAGGTGGATATCCAGTGGGCCGCTGGTATCGATCCGCGAGCGCGCGCCCAACTCCAGCCCAAGCTCGCCGTCCGATTCGATCAGGATGGCGTTCCAGCGCGTACCCCGTCCGTCGAATGCCTCGACCGCGTCGCCTGGCCGAAGTCTCAATACCCGGAGGAGATGGTGATGCTGGCGCGCGCTCAAAGCGACCGTGTGATGGCCCCCGGGCTGGGAGCTCGAAGCTGGCGGTGCGATAAGCACTCTGGGGGTCACGCGAGCAACTCGCGATAAAAGGTCGGCAGCGCGAACAGCGCGTGATGAATTTGTTCGTTGTAGTAGCGCAAGCCCGCGAGCCCGCGGGACGTGATGCGTCGACCCACCTGCTCGGGGCTGAGCTTTAGCGGGTCGATGTGGTTTGAGGCCACGGCCATGCCCCAATAGGTCCCGTACAGCGGGACATGGACGCCCAGGGGGCGAACAAAGCGAAAGATTCCGCCAAGGTCGCTCAGCAGACGTCGCACCAGATCGGGCTTGTAGGCAGGCGCTCCGATATGGAGGGTGAGGAGACCACCATGATCGATCAAATCGGCTGCGAGAGCGAAGAATTCACGGGTATACAGACGGTGAGCAGGCGTATCCGGGTCGGTGAGATCCAGAACAACCAGATCGAACCGGTCGCCTTGTCTTGCGAGCGCCGCGGCGGTCTCCCATCCGTCGCCCACGCGAACCTCGACTCTCGGGTCGTCGAGCGCCCCGCGGTGGACCGCCTGCAGATGTTCGCGCGACATTCGGATCACTTCCGAATCGAGTTCGGCGATGATGACCCGTTGCACGGTTGGATGCTTGAGCAACTCCTCTGCGGATCCCCCATCGCCGCCACCGATAACGAGCGCTGAAGCCGGCCGATCGTGGGCGATTGCCGCGGGATGCACGATGGGCTCGTGATAAAAAAACTCGTCGCGCTCCGAGGTCATGAAACAGCCATCGAGCCGGAATAGGCGCCCCCACTGCGGTGTATCGAACACCTCAAGCTTCTGCCAGGGCGTGCGGACCGACTCGATGCGGCGCGAGGCACGAAAGCCGTAGGCGCTATCCGCATTGAGCCATTCGAGCAGCAGACCGTGGCCGTGCGCGCCGACCACGGACGAACCGGTGCCTGCCTCACCCGAGCGCGCGGCTGACTCGGTATTTTTTCCCGAGGTGCCGGCGACAGTTGCCGCGCGCGCCGGCTCCCGTGGTCGCGCCAGAGGATCATCGATGCCACGCAGCAGGCGCTCGATGACCCGCGAACCCGGGTCGAACGCCTCCAGGAGGCGGTCGAGTGCATGCTCAGCCTTGGTGGAATTGTCTGTAGAGAAATTGCAGACATAGACATCGAGCGTCACGCTGCGCCGCTCCGGCCAGGAATGAACCGCCAGATGAGATTCTGCGAGCAGGACCGCTCCGGTAACGCCTCCGGGCTCGCCCCCGTAGTCGGGGAACTGGACGTATTTCTCGTCCACGATAGTGAGTTGCGCGCTTTCAACCGCCTGACGGCAAAGCTTCGCCAGCCGATCTGCGTCGGTCAGAAGCTTGCCATCGCAGCGGCAGTCATAAAGGTCAGCGGTAAGGTGCAGGCCCTGCATCAGTGCGCAGTCGGTGCGCAGCGGGTGCGCAGACAGTCGAATGATCCTGATTATAGCCGTCGACCCAGTCTGGACCTCGGCACTGCCCCGCTGTTTGATAAAATCCTGGGCTTCCTTCGACGCGGCTTAGCCGAAAAATCAAGATCCGAAAAATCGCGACCGGGGAAGGTGTGGCCACAGAAAGGGAGAGTGTTTGCATGGATGACCAACGCGGATCCGCGGCCCCTGCCGCCGCATCGGCGACCGCGGCTCGCGCCGGGGCTGCTGCCCAGTCCATGCAGGCTCAGATGGCCGGGGCGATTCGCGCCCTCGCGATGGACGCTGTGCAACAGGCCCAGTCCGGGCATCCTGGCATGCCTATGGGGATGGCGGAAATCGCCCTAGCGCTCTGGTCAGGTGTGCTCAGGCACAACCCCGCGAATCCGCGCTGGATGGATCGCGACCGTTTTGTGCTGTCAAACGGCCATGGTTCGATGCTTCTGTATGCCCTGCTGCACCTCACCGGCTACGATCTCAGCATCGATGATCTGAAGCAGTTCAGGCAACTGCACTCTCGTACGCCCGGCCACCCGGAGGTGGACATCACCCCCGGTGTGGAAACGACCACAGGGCCGCTTGGCCAGGGACTTGCCAACGCAGTGGGATTTGCCTTGGCCGAAAAGCTCCTGGGCGCCGAGTTCAATCGCGATGGCCACGTGGTTGTCGATCACCTTACATGGGTTTTCGCCGGTGATGGCTGCCTCATGGAGGGTGTGTCGCACGAGGCCTGTTCGTTTGCCGGGACGCATAAGCTGTCGAAGCTGATCGTGCTGTATGACGACAATGGGATCTCCATTGACGGTGAGGTTCGTCACTGGTTTTCCGACGATACGGTTGCGCGATTCAATTCCTATGGCTGGCATGTGATTACCGGGGTCGACGGCCATGATGTGGCAGCCGTGCGTGCGGCCATCGATCAGGCGCGCGACTGGGCTCGATGCGGACGTGACGGCGTCTGGGCGCCCACGCTTATCGCCTGCCGCACAGTGATCGGTAAAGGTTCTCCAGGCAGGGCCGGCACGGCCAAGGCGCATGGCGAGCCGCTTGGCGCAGCTGAAATCGAGGCAACGCGCGCTGCGATAGGTTGGCACCATCCGCCGTTTCATATCCCCGAAGCGATTCGGATCGCTTGGGATGGCCGGGCCGGTGGAGCTGCGCTAGAAGCCGACTGGGACCATCGGTTTGCGGCTTATCGGCGCGCTCACCCGCACCTGGCTGATGCCTTCGTCTCGCGCATGCGCGGCGAACTTGGCGACGAATTTGACACGGCGCGTGAGGCAGCGATCGCAGAGGCCGTATCCCGTGCCGAGGCGATAGCCTCAAGAAAGGCCTCTCAAAATGCACTCAATCATTTTGGCCCTGCGCTTGCACAGCTGATCGGCGGCTCAGCTGACCTGACCGGCAGCAACCTCACGGACTTTCGTGGTGCCGGCGCGCTGCGGGTTGACGCGCCGGCAAGCGCGCCGACAGGCCGGCACATCAATTTTGGTGTCCGCGAGTTTGGCATGAGCGCGATCCTCAACGGCATGGCGCTCCACGGCGGGTTCATCCCCTACGGCGGCACCTTTCTGACCTTCTCGGACTATTCGCGAAACGCGCTGCGGATGGCCGCGCTTATGAAACAGCGCGTGATCTTTGTCTTCACCCACGACTCGGTCGGGCTGGGCGAGGACGGCCCGACTCATCAACCGGTAGAACACGCCGCCTCGCTTCGGTTGATCCCGCGCATGGATGTCTGGCGGCCAGCGGATACTGTGGAGAGCGTGATTGCGTGGGCGAGTGCGCTTGAGCGTGCCGACGGACCCTCGTCACTGCTCTTTTCAAGACAGGCGCTTCCTTTCGTCAGCCGTTCAACCTCCCAGATCTCCCTCATTGGGCGAGGCGGCTATGTGGTGCGCGATGCTCAAGGCGCCCGCGCGGTGATCGTTGCAACCGGCTCTGAACTTGGACTGGCGATGTCGGCCCGCGAGCTGCTCGCGGCCTCGGGGGTTGAGGTCAGGGTGGTGTCGATGCCGAGCACGACGGTGTTCGACCGGCAGCCGAGCGCATACCGCTCTGCGGTTTTGCCCGAAGGGCTGCCGCGCATCGCTGTGGAAGCGGGGGTGACGGATTTCTGGTGGAAATACGGCGTCGATGCGGTCGTCGGGATCGACACCTTCGGCGAGTCTGCGCCCGCCGGCGCCCTCAACAAGCTGTTCGGGCTCACCCCTGAAAATGTTGCCGATACCGTACGCGAGGTTTTGCGCAGGCGAGACCGCCGCCGTTGAGACGGCAGAGGCTGATTTTTCCCTGAGTTTATCTGGAGAGAGTTGCAATGACGATCCGAGTTGCGATCAACGGCTATGGCAGAATCGGCCGAAATATTCTTCGTGCCCACTACGAGGGCGGCAAGAAGCACCCTCTGGAGATCGTGGCGATCAATGATCTGGGTGACGCCAAGATCAACGCCCATCTCACTCAATACGATACCGCGCATGGGCGGTTTCCTGGTTCGGTATCGGTCGATGGTGACGCGGTGGTCGTTAACGGGGATCGCATCCGCGTGCTCTCGGATCGCAACCCGGCGGCCTTGCCCTGGGGTGCAATGGGTGTCGATGTCGTGCTCGAATGCACAGGCTTTTTCACGAGCAAGGAGAAAGCCTCAGCGCACCTCAAGGGCGGCGCGAAAAAAGTCGTGATCTCCGCGCCGGGCGGCAAGGATGTCGATGCGACGGTCGTCTACGGTGTGAATCACGATGTGCTGCGCGCCGCTCACACCGTCATCTCCAACGCGTCCTGCACGACCAACTGCCTCGCGCCGCTCGTCAAACCGCTCCATGACCGCATCGGTCTTTTGAACGGTCTCATGACGACGGTGCACGCCTATACCAACGATCAGGTCCTGACCGATGTCTATCACGAAGATCTGCGCCGTGCGCGTTCGGCGACCATGTCGATGATCCCCACCAAGACGGGAGCCGCCGCCGCTGTGGGCCTGGTACTACCCGAACTCAACGGCAGACTCGACGGCTACGCCATCCGCGTTCCAACGATCAATGTGTCGGTGGTCGATCTGTCGTTCATCGCGGCGCGCGATACGAGCGTCGAGGAAGTCAACACCATCATGAGAGAGGCCGCCAACGGGGCGCTGAAAGGTGTTCTGGACTACACCGAGGAGCAACTTGTCTCGGTTGATTTCAATCACAACGCTGCGTCCAGTACCTTTGATGCGACCCTCACCAAGGTATCCGGCCGCCTTGTCAAGGTGAGCAGCTGGTACGACAACGAGTGGGGATTTTCCAACCGCATGCTCGACACCACCGTCGCGCTGATGAACGCACGCTGAGTTCGGATCATGCAGTTTCGGCGTCTGTACGATCTGGAGCTCGCAGGCAGGCGGGTATTCATTCGGGCCGACCTGAATGTGCCGCAGGATGATTCGCTGGCGATCAGCGATGACACGCGCATTCGGGCCTCGTTGCCTGCAATCCGGCACTGCCTGGACAGCGGCGCATCCGTCATGCTGACTTCGCACCTGGGGCGGCCTGCCGAGGGTGAGGTGAGGGCGCAGGACTCGCTTGCGCCGGTCGCGGCCAGGTTGGCCGAGTTACTCGATAGGCCGGTTCGCCTGCAATCCGACTGGGTCGATGGTGGCTTTGAGCTCGCGCCAGGCGATCTGGTGCTGCTTGAAAACTGCCGCTGCAACCGCGGCGAGAAAAAAGACGACGAACAGCTCTCGCGGCGGATGGCTGCTCTTTGCGATATCTACGTGAACGATGCCTTCGGTACGGCCCACCGCGCCGAGGCAACGACGCATGGCATGGCGCGTTTTGCTCCGATAGCCTGCGCGGGCCCGCTTCTTGCCGCCGAACTTGATGCGCTGGGCCGCGCGCTGGGCGACCCGCGCCGTCCGCTTGTTGCGATTGTGGCCGGCTCTAAGGTGTCGACCAAGTTGACGATCCTCAAGACCTTGGCGACCCGGGTCGACCAGCTGATTGTCGGCGGAGGCATTGCCAACACGTTCATGCTCGCCGCCGGTCTTCCGATCGGGCAGTCGCTGGCAGAGCGGGATCTGGTTGACGAGGCGCGGGCGATCATCGACCTGATGGCGGCGCGAGGCGCGCAGGTACCGATCCCGGTCGATGTGGTCTGCGCGCCGCGCTTTGCCGCCGATGCTCCGGCTACGGTCAAACGCGCTCTGGAGGTCGCCGACAGCGATCTGATCCTGGATATCGGACCTGTCACCGGCGCGATGCTTGCCGAGCGGCTGAGGCAGGCGGGCACCATTGTCTGGAACGGCCCGGTGGGAGTTTTCGAGTTCGAGCAGTTTGCTGGTGGTACGCGCGCTATTGCGCGAGCCATCGCCGACTCACAGGCCTTTTCGATTGCCGGCGGTGGCGACACGCTGGCGGCGATTGCGCGCTTCGGCGTTGCCGACAAAATCAGCTACATCTCAACCGGTGGGGGCGCCTTCCTCGAGTTTCTCGAAGGGCGGACGCTGCCGGCAGTTGCCGCACTCAGGGCTCGCGCATCTACCTGATTGCGCGGCAGCAGGCGTATCCCAAAAAAACTGTCGTTCGGGAACGAGGCTGGGGCAGAATAGGGAGTCCGGTGGTTTATCACCGTTTTGCCCGAGGTATCTGTGAGCAGACCCGTCCCCCGCGCCACCAAGATTGTCGCAACGCTTGGACCCGCTTCTTCGTCGGCCGAGGTGCTCGAGCGCATGATTCGAGCCGGGGTTGACGTCGTGCGGGTCAATTTTTCGCACGGCACAGCCGCAGCGCATACCGATACGGTGGGACTTGTCCGGCGAATCGCCGAGCAGTGCGGCCGCAGCCTTGGTGTACTCGCTGATCTGCAGGGGCCCAAGATCCGCATAGGCAAATTCGCCGAGGGCAGGGTGACTCTGGAGGTCGGTGCCCGGTTCAGCTTTGATATTGACTGCGTATTGGGTGATGCAACCCAGGTCGGACTCGACTACAAAGAACTGGTCAATGACGTCCGTGCGGGTGACACCCTGTTACTCAACGACGGTCGCATGGTCATGATGGTCGACAAGGTCGGTTCGAGCCGTATTGACTGCACAGTGACAGTGGGTGGCGTGCTGTCGGATCGCAAAGGCATCAACCGGCAGGGTGGAGGTTTGTCCGCGCCCGCCCTGACGGCCAAAGACATGGAAGACATTCGCACCGCGACCGCTTTTGGCGCAGACTTTATCGCTGTCTCGTTCCCCAAGAATGCCGCTGACATGTACATGGCGCGCGAGCTCACCCGCGCTTCGGGCGGGCGTCCCTTGATGATCGCCAAGATCGAGCGCTTTGAGGCAATTGATAATCTGGAGGAAATCCTCAAAGCCTCCGACGGGATCATGGTTGCCCGAGGCGATCTGGCGGTCGAGGTCGGCGATGCAGCCGTGCCTGCTCTGCAAAAAAAGATGATCCGCATGGCGCGTGAGTTCAACAAACTCACCATCACTGCGACACAAATGATGGAGTCGATGATCGAGGCGCCGGTGCCGACACGCGCAGAGGTCTCCGATGTCGCCAATGCGGTGCTTGATGGGACCGATGCGGTGATGCTGTCAGCTGAGACGGCTGCCGGCCACTACCCGGTGGAAACGATCGAGGCGATGGCGAGGGTCTGTATTGAAGCCGACCGCTTTCAAAATACGAGGCTTGATGCCGATTTGCTCAATCGCACCTACACCCGCGTCGATCAGACCGTAGCGATGAGCGCGCTCTTTGTCGCTTCGCACCTGAAGGTAAAGGCTATCGCCGCGTTGACGCAGTCGGGCTCGACGGCTCTCTGGGCTTCGCGCGTCGATTCGGGGGTACCGGTCTACGCGCTCACGCCCGAAGAAGGCAGCCGAAGGCGGATGTGCCTCTACCGCGAAGTTCACCCGCTGATGCTGCGCTATGAAGCGGTCGATCGCGAGGCCCTGTTGCGCGAGGCCGAAGAGCTGTTGCTGCGCGAGGGCGTCGTTGAAAAAGGCGACCTTCTGGTAATTACGATCGGTGAGCCGATCGGGAAATCGGGCGGCACCAATACGTTAAAAATCGTACGGGTAGGCGAACACTGAGCCGACCTGATTCGGTGATCAGCTCACCACCAGGCGCTGCCATCGCGGCGGCCCGATGGGCTGCGGTTGCTATTTAATCGAGCGTGACGATTCTTACCCGGCGATTGACTGCTGCGCCAGGATTGGCCGGGTCGGCGAGTTCACGCATTCCCTTGCCTTGCGCTTCCAGCCTGGCAGCTGAAACTCCGCGGGCGTGCAGAAAGTCGACGACGGATCTGGCCCTACGCTCTGACAAGGCGTCGTTGTAGGCGGCGGCGCCGGTCGCGTCGGTATGCCCCTCGATGCGGAACCGGATGTCGGCTAGTCGGGCGGCATTCATCGCCCGGGCGATTTCCTCTAACTGCGGCGCGCTGTCGCCACGAATCCGAGCCGAATCAAAGTCAAATCCGATTTGAAAATCGATTTTCCGGGGTTCCAGACGAAACGCTCTGGCTCCGAGGCTTCGCGTGCGGGACGCCTCAGCGGGAGGGGCGAGTCGCTCGATAATTTCATCGGCGCGAAGCGCAGGAGCGTCGTGGGCCTGAACAGCAACACAAAACAGAGCAGTCAGCGTGGCGGCGGAAATTTTGATTGGATTCATTGGAATTCCTCCACCTCGGCGAGCGCAGCGCCGAACCGGCCGCCGTCGCCCAGTACGAACCCTAGCAGTCGGCCTCGTCCTGGCAGGTCGGAGACGATCTGACTGAATGGCGATGCCTTGTTGATAGCTGGCAGGAGCGATATGTCCCTTGGCGACTCGCTGACCACCGCGAGAACGCGGCTTGTTCCGGGAGGCCCTGCGGAAACCAGTCGCCAGTCGAGGCGCGGCAGGGAAATCGTCTGCCGAGGGCGGATTTTATTGTCGGCGTGCAGGGCATTGGGGAACAGTAGTGAAAAATTCTGCAAGTCGGACTCGATGTGGATCAGGTAGAGGAAACCTTCGCGACTGGATGAAACCGTCAACGAGAGTTCATCGCGATCGATTTTGAGTCGGGCCTGGCGCAGCCTCATGTCAACGGCAAGACGGCGGCCGCGCTGGTTGAAAACATCCTGCAGGGACGCGATCGGACCGAGGCCTGTCGGC
>CAZZKA010000127.1:0-10130 GCA_964654745.1 uncultured Bordetella sp.
TCGGGTCTGAGATCGCAGGACCCCGTTGCCGCAGGTGTCCTGGGCGGGTTTAGCCGCTGGCAGATCAACGCGCCGAATGCCGGGCCGATCCAGATCGACGCTCACGGCGATCTGGATGCCGGGCAGATGGCCGCACTGGCTGGCCCCGCGTGGCGCGAGGCGCTGGAGGGGCAGGTTGAGTGGCGAGGCAGCCTGCGTCTGGATGGCATGCAATGGCGTGGCCGTTTCGAGTCGGACCTGCGCAGTATGGCCAGTCGCCTGCCCGAGCCGCTGCGCAAGGCCCGGGGCGAAGCCTGGCAGTTGGGGATCGACTGGCAGCGCACCGGGTCGGGTAAGGCGGCGGACACAACGACGATCAGCGTCGCGCTGCGCGATGACGTCCGGATGGTGGTTTCCGGTGCGACCGGGGGCCGATCGTCGGTCTGGCGCGGCGCGCTGGCAGTCGGCGGCATGCCGCAGATGCCGGCTGCGGGATTTGCGATCGATCTTCGGGTGCCTTCGCTGGATGCTGATGCCTGGCAGTCGTGGCTCGATAAACCCGCAGCGCCCGCCTCATCGCCGTCCGATGCTTCGGCCGCAGGGTCGCAGCCACCGGCTGCGGGGGGTATCCCGATTGATCGTCTGACTCTGATCGCCCCGGCGCTTGCTATCAGCGGCAAGACCCTCAGCCGGGTCGTTCTCGGTGCAAGCAGAACGGGCGGTCGCTGGCGGGCCAATATCCATTCCGGGGAAGTCGAGGGCCACTTTGAGTGGCTTCCGCCCAAAGACGGCGCGCTGGATGGCGCCGTACTGGCCAGGCTCGCGATGATCCGTATTCCGCGTGGCGCGCAGAGGGATGTCGAAGCGATGCTCGATGCCGGCCCCAAACGGCTGCCTGCGCTCGATGTCGAGGCCGAGCGGCTGATCCTTTCCGATCGGGAACTCGGCCGCCTGAGCCTGCTTGCTGAAAATGCCGCTGATGGTGAGCACCCTACCTGGAGGCTGCAGCGTCTCAAGGTGGAACACCCCGGAGGCACGCTCGATGCACGCGGGGTCTGGGCCTCTGCTCGCGAGGGTCGGCGGACCACGACGCTGGATTTTCGTCTCGATGTCCGCGACCCGCCTAAAATGCTCGAGACCTTCGGGGTGCGCGGCGCGCTGACCGGTGGCGGTCCGGCCAGTCTAGCCGGCGAGGTCAGTTGGCGGGGCTCGCCCCTGGCAATTGACTATCCGTCGCTTGCCGGGCGAGTCGACATCCAGGTAGGCAAGGGACAGTTCCTCAAGACCGAGCCGGGCCTGGGCAAGCTGATCGGCGTGCTCAATCTGCAGTCGCTGCCCCGGCGACTCAGCCTGGACTTCAGGGATGTTTTTGCCGAGGGTTTTGCCTTCGACGATATCCGGGGGGGGGCCGTGATCGAGGCGGGGGTCGCCCGCACCGATAATTTCCGGATGCGCGGTATCCAGGCGCAGGTACAGATCCGCGGGGAGACCAATCTCGCCGACGAGACGCAACGATTGCGCGTGGAGGTTCGCCCTGAGCTCAACGCCGGACTGGCCTCGCTCGCCTATGCCGCCATGGCAAATCCTGCGATCGGGTTGGGATCTTTCGTTGCGCAGTGGGCGCTTCGCAAGCCCTTGCAGGATATGTTCGCCTATGAGTACGACGTGGTTGGCACCTGGGATGATCCGAACGTCACCGAGCGGGCAAAGCCGCGCTTTGATGCGATGGCAGAGGAATTGAAGCGCCCCGTCAATCCCCGCAGTGCGCCGGCCGATGGCCAGCTGCCACCGGCGGCGCCCCGCTGAGCGGCGGGTTGTCTTCGCGGGTTTGCGGCGCTCTGCGGTACGATGGAACTTATGAAACCTGCCGACCCCGCCCTGCATCACCTCGCGATTGCCCGCTCGCTGCTGCTTGAGCCTTATGGCCTGGATGAGTCCCGCCTGCAGCAGGCGCTTGCTGAGATTTTCCAGCACCGCGTTGACCATGCGGACCTCTATTTCCAGTTCACCCGCAATGAGGGATGGAGCCTGGAAGAGGGCATCGTCAAGTCCGGCAGTTTTTCCATCGACCGGGGTGTCGGAGTTCGCGCGGTAAGCGGCGATAAAACCGCCTTCGCGTACTCCGACGAGATCAGCATGGACGCGTTGATGTCGGCTGCGCGCGCCACGCGCACGATCGCCCGCCAGGGCGCCGGTCGAGTGCGGGTGGCCGGAGCCATGCAGGCGCGTGGCGGGCACGGCCTCTACGGCCGTGACGACCCCATCATCGGCCTCGATGCGTCGGCTAAGGTCGCGCTTCTCGAGCGGATCGAGCGGATGGCGCGAGCACGTGATCCGCGCATCGTTCAAGTCATGGCAGGGCTGGCGGGCGAGTATGACGTGGTGTTGGTCGCGCGCGCGGACGGCGTGATCGCAGCCGATGTCCGACCGCTGGTTCGCATGTCGCTGACGGTGATTGCCGAGCAGGGCGGACGTCGCGAACAGGGCCATAGCGGTGGCGGCGCCCGTTCGGGATTTGAGATTTTTGATGAGGCGACGATCAGTCGCTATGTCGATGAGGCGGTCAAGGCTGCGTTGACCAATCTCGAGGCGCGGCCCGCACCTGCCGGTACCATGACTGTCGTATTGGGGCCCGGCTGGCCGGGGGTTCTGCTCCACGAGGCGGTGGGTCATGGTCTCGAGGGCGATTTCAACCGCAAGGGCTCCTCGGTATTTTCCGGGCGCATCGGCCAGCGTGTGGCCGCGCCCGGTGTCACGGTGGTCGATGACGGGACCCTCGACGGACGCCGCGGCTCGCTCAATATTGATGACGAAGGCAACCCGACGCAGCGCAATGTGCTGATCGAAGATGGAATCCTGAAGGGTTATATGCAGGACGTGCTTAACGCCCGACTGGCGCGTGCGCCAGTAACAGGTAACGGGCGGCGCGAGTCGTTTGCGCACCTGCCCATGCCGCGAATGACCAACACCTACATGCTATCGGGTACGCGCGATCCGGCCGAGATCATCGCTTCGATCGACCGCGGTCTTTATGCGGCCAATTTTGGCGGAGGTCAGGTCGACATCACCAACGGCAAATTTGTATTTTCAGCCTCCGAGGCCTGGTGGGTCGAGGGCGGCAAGCTGCAATATCCGGTTAAGGGGGCCACGCTGATCGGTAACGGCCCTGAGGCGCTCAAGCAGGTCTCGCTGATCGGCAATGACATGCGTCTGGACTCCGGTGTCGGGGTCTGCGGCAAGGACGGCCAGAGCGTGCCGGTCGGCGTGGGCCAACCCACGCTCCGAATCGAAGGTTTGACCGTTGGTGGCACCGGCTGAATTGTGCCCCTGCATGGGGACGCCCAAGCTCTCGAGCCACCTCAATAACCGAGTTCTCTCGGGAGCCAGAGCGCCAGATCGGGCACCGCGACAAGGGCGACGAGCACCACACCCATCGCAAAGACGAGCCACATCACCCACGGAATCGTCTGCTCGATGCGGATGCCTGCGAGCCTTGAGGACACCATCAGGTTGACCGCGACCGGAGGTGTGAACTGGCCGATCGCAACCATGTAGGTGAGGAGCACGCCGAACCACACTGGATGCCAGCCATAGGCCTTCATGAGCGGCATCAGGAGCGGGACGAAGATAAGGAAGATCGACACGCCGTCCAGCACCATGCCGACAAAAAGCAGCAGAATGATGATGATGGCCAGAGCGCCAAGGGATCCGATGCCGCTCTCGAGCACTGCTTTGGCCACCGGGTCGACGATGCCAAGCGTATTCACGGCATAGGCGAAGATGCTGGCCAGCGCAATCACGATCATGATCACGCCGGAGACCTCAGCGGCATCGACCAGAATGTCGAGGAGGTCGCGAAACCGGATCGTGCGGTGGATCACCATGCCAACAAAAAGACCGTAGAACACGGCCACGACCGCCGCTTCGGTGGGTGTGAACCAACCTGCCCGCATGCCGCCCAAAATCAGCACCGGCGCGAAGAGCCCCCAGGTGGCTTCGCGAAGCGCTCGCCAGAACGGTGGGCGGGGTTCGCCAATTTCGGCTGCACCAAAGCCATGACGCCTGGCCAGCCAGACCGCAGGCACGATGAGCGCGAGCCCTGCGAGGATGCCCGGGATCATACCGGCTGCAAACAGCGCGGGCACCGAGGCGCCTGGAACCATCACCGAATAAACGATGAAGGCGATTGATGGCGGAATCAGGATGTCGGTGGCCGCGGCAGCACCGATGATGCTCGCCGAGTAGGCGGGCGGATAGCCCGCGCGTGCCATGGCGGCAAGCATCACACCGCCCACGGCGGCTGCATTCGCAGGCCCCGAGCCTGAGATACCACCCAGGAACATCGCCACCGCGATTGCAACCAGAGGGAGCATGCCAGGCCCTCGACCGACGATGGCCACAGCAAAGTCAACCAACCGCCTGGCGACACCGGAGCGATCGAATATCGCGCCCACCAGCACAAACATCGGCAATGCGAGAAGTGGATATTTCGCAATGCCCGAATAAAAGTTGTTCGGGATGGCCAGCCACCCCAGCTGGCCCATGCCGATGCCCACCGCTCCGCCCAGCATCAGCGCAATGCCGATCGGCACACCGGCGATCATTAGCGCGATGAAGACTGCGAAGATCAGAACGCCCGTCATACGCGCCCGGTAAGCAGGTGTATGAGTCGGTGCATGGCGCGGCCGGCCAAAAGAAGCGCGAGGAGCGGCAACCAGATTGTGTACCACCACTGCGCAAGTCCGATCCCGGGCGTGGTGACATCGAAGCGAAAATCGTCCCAGGCAAGGCGCGCGCCGAGCCCGCAGAGGATCAGATAGGCCACCACGCCCGCCAGTGCAGAGAATGACTCCAGAGCGCGTTTGCGCGCCGGCGGCGCATTGTCGACGAGCGCCTCGATCCGGACATGGCTGTTGCGCACCACGGCGGCGCTTGCCGAAACCATGGTGAGCAGCACCATCAACACCACCGACAATTCTTCAGTCCATGCAAACGACTGGTCGGTGAGGTAGCGCACCACCACATTGGCAAATGTGATGAGCGCAAGGAGCGCCATCAGGACTGCGCCCACCCGATCTTCAGGCAGCAGACGCCGAGGCGCCCGCTGCCCGGAGGGCCCGGATTCGCGCAGGTCCGACACGCTCGTCCGCTTAGCCGCGCTTGGCGACCGCCGCCTCAGCCTGAGCGACAAGGTCGGACCCGATGGTCTTGACCCACTTGTCGTACACGGGCTTGAGCACGCGCTGGAACTCGCCGCGTTCGGCGGCCGAGAGTTCGGTGACCTTGACGCCGAGCGCTTCGACTTCACGGATCATCGAGCTGTCGGCCTTGGTCAGGCCCTTGCGCGCAATCGCGACTTCCTGCTTACCAGCATCGACCGCGCTCGCGCGAACGATTTCCTGATCGGCGGGGCTCCAGGACTGCCAGACTTCGCGGTTGACCACGAAGATGAGCGGATCGGCCACATAGCTCCACCGCGTGACGAACTTCTGTGCGAGCGTGTGGAGTTTTGCCGCCGTGAAGATGTGCATCGGGTTTTCCTGGCCCTCGACCGCTCCGGAGGCGAGTGCGGGCTGCGCATCGGCCCAGCTCATCTGCGTGGGATTGGCTCCGAGCGCGGTGAATACGTCAGTGAAGATCGGTGAGCCGACGATTCGAAACTTCAGGCCCTTCATATCCGCCGGCGAGCGGATTTCGCGGCGTGAATTGGTGAGTTCGCGAAAACCATTTTCGCCCCAGGCGAGTGGCACCACACCGGCCTTGTCGACGATCTGAATGATGCGCTTGCCAGCCTCGCCCTGCGTGATGGCATCAAGACCCGCATGATCCTGCGACAGGAAAGGCAGCGAAAAGAGATTCAACTCCTTCACCTGCGGTGACCAGTTGATGGTCGAGCCGATCGCCATATCGATCACTCCCTGGCGGATCGCGGAAAATTCGCGGGTCTGATCGCCGTTGATGAGCGACACGCCGGGGTACATCTTGATGTTAATGCGACCCTGCGTGCGCTCGCGCACCAGATTGCCCCAGATTTCGCCGCCCTTGCCCCAGGGGAAGGCAGGTCCGACAACAGTCGACAGGCGGTACTCAGCGCGGTACTGCTGCGCGTGGGCGTGGCGGATGATGAACGGTGCGGTCAGGGCGGTGGTGCTCGCAGCACCGGCTTTCAGCAGGGAACGTCTGTCCATGGTGGTCTCCTCTTGTGATGTTTCGCTTTGAAGGGTCTGGCCGCTTGGTGCGCCGAGCGCCGATGCGGACCGAGACCGGCATTCTAGTTCAGCGTCGCCCTCGCCGGTTGGGCAGGGTGGCAGCGCAGTTGACGCTCAACTGACAAGGGCAAGAGCGCGCGCCACGATCTGTTCGACGCTGGTCCGCGCCTGAGCCTCGAGTCCGGCCGAGTAACCCACCGGGATACGCATGGCGCCGAGGCGCGCGACGCGGACGTCGTGCGCGAGTTCGGCGACGCTTGCAGCCACCTCGGCCCCGAATCCCGCAACCTGCACCGCCTCATGGACGACCAGCAGATGGCCCGTGTGAAGCGCCGAGGAAAGTACGGCCTCGCGGTCCCAGGGCCAGAGGGTGCGCAGGTCAAGGAGGTCGGCGCGGACCCCTTGGCTGGCAAGCGCATCGCATGCCTGCGTGCAGGCGTGCACCATTCTGCTCCAGCTGACGATGGTGAGGTCCGCGCCCTCGCGCAGTCGCCGCGCGCGCCCGATCGGTAGCGCAGCCTCGGGCTCGATTGCGCCCTCGAGCCCCCAGAGTTCCTTGTGCTCGAGGTAGGCGACCGGGTCACCGCAGTCAATTGCCGCGCGCAGCAGGTCATGATTGTCCTGGGGAGTCGCGGGCGCCATGACGACCAGGCCGGGAATATGGGCGAACCAGCTTTCCAAGGATTGCGAGTGCTGCGCGGCCGATGCTGTCCAGATTCCCATCGGCATGCGCAGCACAACAGGTACCCGGCTTTGTCCGCCAAACATGAAGCGGTTCTTGGCCGCCTGATTGACGATTTCGTCCATCGCGCAGAGTGCAAAATCGACGACCCGCAGTTCGACCACAGGCCGCATCCCGGACAGCGCCATGCCGACCGCCGCGCCGACGATGGTCGCCTCGGAGATCGGTGTATCGATGATCCGCGACGGTCCGAAACGCTCGATCAGCCCTCGGTACTGGCCGAAGATACCGCCCCGACCGACATCCTCGCCAAGCGCGATCACCGAGGAATCGCCTGCCATGGCATCCGACAGGGCGAGGGCAGCGGCCTGCGCGTAGGTGATCACAGCCATGTGCCGGCCCCCGTTGTCTGAATCTCCTCGAAGGCGGCGCCGGGCGCCGGCCAGTCGGCCGCTGCTGCGGCGGCGAGCGCGGCGCGGACCTCTTCGCGCGCTGCTTCGTCGATCTGGTCGGCTTGCGTCGCCGCGAGCCCGAGCGCCGCGAGTCGCGCGCGCGCGATCCGCAGCGGATCACGCTCCATCGCGCGAGTCACTTCGGCCGGGTCGCGATAGGCGCCGGGATCGACGGACACATGGCCTTTGAACCGATACGTCCGCGCATGCAGAAGCGCTGGGCGACCTGCCTCGCGGACCCTGCCCACCAGAGCCTGCGCGGAGCGATACACCGCCTCGACATCATTGCCGTCGACGTCTTCAGCCTCAATCGCATGGGCGCGCGCCCGAGCCGCTGCGCCATCCCCGGCCGACATCGCATCCGTGCGGGTGGTGGCCGACCATTGGTTATCTTCGCAGACGAAAAGGAGCGGCAGGCGGTAGGCCGCCGCCCAGTTGAGGCTCTCAGCGAACGGCCCGCGGTTGATGGCGCCGTCACCGAAGAAGGCTACGGCGATGCTCTCGCTACCCGAGAGCTTGAAGGCGTGCGCCGCGCCGACCGCAATCGGAATGCTCGCGGCGACCACGCCGTTGGCACCCAGCATCCCGACCGAAAAATCTGCTATGTGCATCGAGCCGCCGCGGCCGCCGCAAAAGCCGTCAGCCTTGCCGAACAGCTCCTTCATCATGCGCTCGAGGCTCGCGCCCTTGGCGAGCGTATGGCCGTGGCCGCGATGCGTCGAGGTGATGGAGTCGCTAAGTTGCAGATGGGCGCAGACGCCGGCTGCAACCGCTTCCTGGCCGGTTGACAGATGCAGGGGCCCGCGGACCTGCGCGGGTGGGGCGCCTGACCCTGCTCCCGCCTGCATGCCCCAAGCGGCGAGCCCGCCACGGCTCGCTACCTCAGCGGCATCTTCAAAGGCGCGGATCCTGCTCATCGTGCGATAGAGTCCGAGCAGGGTTGCGGGATCGGGCGAAGAAGGCATCGTGACTCCGTGCGACAGGGCGAGGCGATTGATGCTATCAGACGGCAGGCGCCGGGATGGCTGAGTGAAGTCGTTGGCTCGATACAACCAATCGGGGGCACCTGCCTGGGCGAGGCCGTATCGATCGCTGCGGACGACTTGCCCGCGCCCGCCCGCTGCCTGTAGACTCAGCTTATGGAGTTCGCAAAGCGCTTTTATGGCTTTTTTATGTATTTCGGCTTTCCGCCTGCCGGCGGACTGAGTCGGGAGAGCCTTCGCAGCTGAAGCGAGTCCAAAACCGACACAGACCGCCGGCCTCAACCCCCGGCGGTTTTTGTTTTTGTGGGGCCTGATGTCAGGGGCCAAAACCTGAGGCAACAGAGGGAGCAGACCACCATGGGCGTCACCACCGACGACACGCGCATCCGGGGTTACCGGGAACTGTCCCCGCCTGCCCATGTTTTGCGCGAGTATCCCCTGAGCGATGAGACGACGCAGGTGGTGGCGGGCGCTCGCCAGGCGATCCATCGCATTTTGCACGGCATGGATGACCGGCTGCTGGTGGTGATAGGGCCCTGCTCGATTCACGACACCAAGGCCGCACTCGAGTACGCGGGGCGCCTCGCAGGCGAGCGCAAGCGCCTTGGCGCCGATCTCGAGATCGTGATGCGGGTGTACTTTGAAAAGCCGCGCACCACGGTGGGCTGGAAGGGTCTCATTAACGATCCGGACCTGGACAATAGCTTTGAGATCAACAAGGGCCTGCGGCGTGCGCGTGAACTTCTGCTCGGCATCAACCAGCTGGGGCTACCTGCGGGATCGGAGTTCCTCGATATGATTTCGCCGCAGTATTTTGCCGACCTCATTGCCTGGGGAGCGATCGGTGCCCGCACCACTGAATCCCAGGTTCACCGGGAACTCGCCTCGGGCCTGTCATGTCCGGTCGGTTTCAAGAACGGTACCGACGGTAATCTGCGGATCGCGCTCGATGCGATCAAGGCGGCGTCCCAGCCTCACCATTTCCTCTCGGTCACCAAAGGCGGTTACTCGGCGATCGTCGCGACCAACGGCAACGAAGACTGTCACGTGATCTTGCGAGGCGGCCGGCAGCCCAACTACGATGCGGCCAGCCTCGATGCGGCCTGCCGCGAGGCGGCGGGCGCCGCGCTCGCCTGTCGGCTGATGATTGATTGCAGCCACGGCAACAGCCAAAAGAACCCTGAGAATCAGGTCGGCGTAGCTGAGAGCATCGCCGCACAGTTGGCCAGTGGTGACGCGAGAATATTCGGTGTGATGGTTGAGAGCCACCTGGTCGGTGGCCGGCAGGACCTGAGGCCCGGCCAGCCGCTTGTCTACGGCCAGAGCATCACCGACGGCTGCCTTGGCTGGGAGACGAGTGTGAGTGTGCTCGACAAACTGGCCGAGGGTGTTCGCGCGAGAAGGCTCGCTGCGGGCAACTGAGGAGCCAGGCGGCGTGCGAGCGGCCGGGCTATTTGTTGCGGCCCTGCTGCCAGAGGATATCGGCGCCGCCGTCGAGTCGGTTGAGCACGCGGGCCAACACGAAGAGCAGGTCCGACAGCCGGTTGAGGTATTGTCTGAGCGAGGGGCGGACCGTCTCGGCCCGACCGAGTGCCACGACCGCGCGCTCGGCGCGCCGGCATACGGTGCGGGCGACGTGCGCGATTGCCGCGGCCCGCGAGCCACCTGGCAGAATGAATTCAGCTAGCCGGGGCAGGTCCGCGTTATAGCGCTCAAGAAGCGTGTCCAACCTCGCCACCTGGGTATCGGCCAGATTGTCGAAACCAGGAATCGCGAGCTCGCCGCCCAGATCGGCGATTCGGTCGCCACCTACGGCCGCCACCTC
>CAZZKA010000128.1:0-10084 GCA_964654745.1 uncultured Bordetella sp.
GCGCCACTCTGCCCCAGGCGGCATCCGCCGGCAGCGCAAGCGTGGCGATGTCGCCCGGCGGGCGGCAAGCCGCTTCGATGGCAGCGAGCGCGTCAGGATGCACCGTATCGGCGCTGCCAGCGGTGCGCACCCATCCGGAGACGCTGCGCGCGATCCCTTCGATATCAGAGGTGAGCGGGGAGTCGTTGGCCAGATGATCCGTCGCATGATCGCCGACGATATTGACGATCCCCGATCGCGCGCGGCGCGCGTTGTGCAAATTCGCCAGCCCATTGCCAAGCCCTGGGCCCAGATGCAATAGCGTTGCAGCCGGCCGGCCGGCGATGCGGTAGTAACCGTCTGCCGCACCCGTGACCACGCCCTCAAAGAGCCCAAGTACGCAGCGCATCCCGGCCACGCGATCAAGCGCAGCGACAAAATGCATCTCCGAGGTGCCGGGATTGGCAAAACAGACATCCACACCGCCTGCGAGCAGCGTGTGCACCAGATCATCGGCGCCGTTCAAGTAAGGCCTCCCCCGACGGCGATTTCGTTGATTGGACTGCGTGGCCGTCGCGACCCGAATGGTACGCCGACTCAACCCGAAGAACGCAGCCGCCACCGTCGCGGCCGGTACCGGACGGTGTTCGCGCCGGGGCGCTTCTACCAGACGAGCGAGCCCGTCACCATCCACCCCTGGCGCGCCGAGCCCGACACGGCGAACCGATACTGAAGCACGAGCTCCAGTCGGCCCGGGTCAGCCTGCCTGGCGCTACCGCCAAAGGTCCGCCGTAACGCGATCCCCGGACCCGCCTCCAGCCACGATTCTGCGTACAGGTCAGGCCGCACGGCGCGCCCTGCAACGCTCAGGTGCGGCACGGCTACCCAACCCGAGCCCATGGCCACCGCCCGGCCGTGCCTTGCTTCGGCAAAGGCCGCATTGCTGCCCTCCCCGCGCAGGAACCGTCCGGCATCGATGTAGACCTGTCCGGCGGGCCAGGATGAGCGGCCCGGGGAAGGCTCGCCACCGTATACATGCCCCCACGCCACGCGCACCAGCCAGTCGGACCGTGCATCGCTGCCGAGCGCAAAGAGATGTTCGGCGCTTAGCCGAAGGGCTGATCCGGCAACCGGTTGCCAGCGCACGCCCGCGGCGCCCTGTGCCGAACGCGTATCGATCGCAAGCGAGTCCGCGCGCTGCGACCACAGCGCACGCACAAACACATCGGTCTCCCGCTGCGGACCCGAGGCACTGAATGCGCTTGCCCGAACGGCAAGTTCAACCCCGCCCTGTGCAGCAACCAGGCCATCGCGCTGCAGTCCTGAAAAGGCCGCCGAGGGTCCGTTGCCGCGCGGGCGCCAGGACTGAAACAGGGCGAGCGTCCAGAGCCTGCGTAGCTCGGTGAGCTCGCGGCGCAAACGTTCGCGAAGGAGATGATCGTCGTCATCGGTCGCTTCGCCAGTGCGCCGGACACCGGGTTCGGTTTTGGCCAACGCATCGATCGCCGCTTCGAAATGCTCCGCAGCCAGAGCCCGGTCAGCCGCGGCGAGCCGCGCGTAGCCCGCCTCGGCGCGCAGGCGCACGCGTGCCGGCGCATGGCTCAACGCATTCTCGAAGGCCTGCGCCGCTTGCCGCGCGTCTGCGTCGCGCCGCAAGCGATAGCCCTCTTCAGCATAGAGGTTGGCCAGTTCGGTCTTTGCTGCGTTCGCCTGAGCCTCGGAAAGCGATTGCAGCTTCGCGAGCATCTGAACGCCCTGCCCGATCGCCTCGCCGCGGCGCCCGCTCTGCGCAAGCGCACGCATCGCCGCAAGTCGGTCGGCCGCCTCATCCGATTGCGCGGCAATGGCCACGAACCAGTCGGCTGCTTCGCTCCAATGTCCGGCCAGGGCAAGCGTATGCGCCTGCTCGCGCTGCTCGATCAGGTGCACGCTCAGCGTGCGGCCCTGCAACGGGGTGCTTGCTTCGGCAAGTCCCGGCGGCGCGCAAAGGGCAGGCGCGGCTGCCAGAGCCAACGCCGACGCGGCGCAGACGCGTATTGCGCCTGCCCGGATCACAGTCGGCCAAGCGCTCATAGCGACGCCGGGTCGATGAAGCGATAGCCCAGTGCCTGGATGGCCGCGAGCAGCCGACTGAAGTCGCCCAAACCGTCGATCGGATAGGCGGTGCCGTCCGGTTTCACAAAGCGGCTAAGCAAAAAGGGATGAAAGAAAAAGGATGCGACACCGTCGCGAACGACTGCGCGCAGCACCGCGGCATTGGTCGCAAGCTGCTCCCAGCCGTACTCGATCGTTGCAAGCGGATCGATCGCCGAGAGGTCGTACTCGATATTGCCGAGATTTTCGGGCACAACTTTGCGGCCGTACCAGTCGCGCGCAAGCGGATAGGGAAAGAACTGCCCGACCGCGAAATCTCTGTCGGCGGAAGTGACATTGAGCCGCGGAACCTCATCGGTGTAGTACACGGCCCGCTCGTAGGCAATGGGCAGACGCTCGGCGAGCGCGCGGTAAGCGCGCGGCGAGGCCTGGTAGTGCGGGGTCTCGAAGGCAAACGCGGAATAGCCGGCGCCGGCAAGATCCTTGAGGGCTGCGTCAAAGTAACTGCGCCAGTCACGCAGCTGGTCGCGCGGCAAGGGCTGATTGCCGACGATATCCCAGAACTCGAAGTCGTCGCCGCTTACCGCTGACCAGGGGTTGCGCACATTGCTGTACTGGTGGGTCCAGCCGTGCATGACCAGTCGCCCGCCCCGTGCGAGTGCATCATTTAGCGCACCGCGCAGGCGGGTCGCCTGCCGCAGCCGGATGTCGACCGCCTTGCCTGCGTTGTAGAGGCCCAGCGGATCCCGGTAGCGGCTGATGAGCGCGATCGAAAATGGAATCGGTTCGGCCGCGCCGCTGCTGGGATTTTGCCAACCTTGGAGCAACGCCGCGAGCGCGCCGAGCTGCGCCGGATCAGTCATTGCGCTCACATCCTCAAGCCGCACGAGCGCGCGAGGCTGCGACGGCAAGATGCCGACCACGCCCAGCATCTCATGCAGGAGATCCGCCACCACCAGATAGCGATCACGCGGACCGATATAGGAAAACGGCAGGTCCGCGACATACCAGAAATTTCCTGAGCGCAGCGCATAAGGCGCGCTGGTGTTGGCGAGGCGGTTGTCGATGCGCGCCAGGACTTGAGCGCGGTTAGCATCAACGACCTCGGTGAGACCGATGTCCGGGTCGGCGAACACCCGCTGCCCCGCGGCATCGAAGGCGTAGTACTTGCGCAGCGACTGGCCGCGGTACTGCACCGTATCGAAGAAGTCGGGCGTGGGCGCACCGGGGTCGCCCTCGAGACCCCTCAGGCCCTGCCAGCGAAACCCCCAGCGCGTCGCAAAATCAAACCCCGGTAAGCGAGCGAGCTGCCAGAGGTTGTAGCGGAACCAGACCACCGTTCGCGCAGTCTGCGCAACCTCCCGCAGTAAACTGGCCGGTAACGGGTTATCGAAATATGACCCCAGATAGAAGGTCGCCTGATGCGCATCGACCATACCGCTCTGATACGCATGAACCGGCTGCACGGTAAGTTTCGCATCCCAGCGCCCGAGCAGATTGGCGAGCATGACCGCGTAGGCGCGGCCAAGCCGTTCGTAGGGCATACCCGCCGGGGCGTCGTACAAAACCAATACGGCCGGGCCTTGCTGGGCGCGAGCGGCTGCCGGCGCCATCGCACACAGCATCGCGATCGCAAGAATCAGCAGGCGGGTCCACGCTGCGCGGGTAAGTCGGAGGAAATTGATCATGGTTGCACCTGTGGTGAGGCGGTAACAAGGCATGGGGAGAAGGCACAATCAGCGTGCCGGGCCGGGCGAGCCCGGCCTCAGCGCCGACGCATTGGCTGGCCCTGGCAGAGCCCCTGGAACCACAACGATCACCGGCGCCCCCGGTACGCCTGCAGGCACGGGGGTATCCAGCCAGTCAAGCGGCGACGTGGGCGGCGCGCCCGTTCTCAGCCCCTGCTGGGATACCGCGGCGGCCCTTGGTGAGACGCTCGCGGCAAAGGGCGAGCTCGCTGACGTGGGAGCGGGTGTAAAGCCACGGGGCGCCTGAATGCTTTCGGTTGCGCCCGTGGGTTCGGTCTGCGTCTGCGCGAGCGCCGAGGATCCCATCGATACGGCTGCCAAGAGGGCACAAATCAGCATGCAGCCTGGCACGCGTGGCCTTTGTTGCGCCCCGGCATGGTGAGGGTGATCGCGTGGTGTCTCGAACGGGCTGATGATGGCAGGTGTCATGATCGGCTCTCCTTTGCGGGGCCCTGATTGCGGGCCTGGTGAGGTGGGTCTATTGCGTGACTTAGGGCTCGACCCGCGGGTCGCGATCGCCAAATCGAAGCGGCGCCATCTGTGGGAGCGTTGTTTCGTCGGGAAACTGATGTGCCGTCTTATCCCAGCCGATCGCCTTGCCGGTTCGCAGATGCCCGGCCCACAGACGCAGCGCACGCGCGGTTGCCAGCGCATTGACCACGGTTCCCCAGACCATGCGGGGCGCCGAGAGCATCGCCTCGATCGGGCCGTGCACGATGCCGGTGAAAAGCGCTCGCTGCAGCACGCGCAGTGCGAGGACGACGACATTGGCAGTAAGGAGTACCCCTATCGGGTCACCCTGAGCAATCAGCGCAGGGCCTGTTTGCCCGGTGTGCCGTTCCCAGAGCCAGAGCGCGCCCAACACTGCGAGTAACGGGTAACCGGCCGCCGCAGCAAGGCTTGTCACCAAGACCTTGCGATCGCGCATCAGCATGTAACGAGTGATCCAGTCGCCGTGCCATCCCCATGTGCGCCAGCCCTGAAGCGCAATGCCGATGATCCATCTTGCCTTCTGACGGACGGCGGCCCCGAGCGAAGCGGGAAAGTACTCCCGCACGCAGACGAGTTCACGTGCAGCGATGCGGCGCCACTCGCCCGTCAGAGGCTCGCGGCCCAGTCGCTCACCCGCAGTCCAGTAGCGGGCAAAGATTTGCTTCAGGCCAAGCTCGCGCAGGCGCCAGCCGAGGTCGTAGTCCTCGGTGAGCGAGCCCACATGGAACGGCTCATCGCGGCCCGCGGCGGCAAGCGCGAGCATCGCTTTGCGGCTGAACGCAACACCGACCCCCGCTGCGGGCAGACTGCCGTGAACCGCCTCGCGCACCACCAGGTCCTTGAGATGCTGCTGCGCAAACTCGTCGAGATAGTGCGAGGCCGTGAACTGCCACCAGCGTCGGGGCAGCGACAGCACGGGGAGCTGCACCATGTCCTTGCGCGGAATCAGCCAGTTAAAGAGCCGCCACGCGAGCGGGTGGATCACGTCCTCGCAATCCTGCATGGTAAAGATGGCGAAAGGCCCGTGCCCCTTGCGCTCGTCAGCGCGAATCGCAGCCCATATCGCATTAAGACAGTCGGCCTTATTGGTCGGGCCATCGTGATTGAGCATAACCATCCTGATGTGCGCGTCCCCGGCGGCCGCCCGCGCCGCGGCAGCCCGGGTTGCACTGTCATTCGGATAGACCCCGACATAAACGACATAGTTGCGGTAGTCGATGGTTCGAAGCATTCGCGCAAGCATCGCCTCAAGCACCGCGGATTCGTCCCAGGCGGGCAGGAGGATGGCCATTGGCTGCTCGGGGCGGGCGCGCAAGGTCCGTGCGTTGAGCGGGCGAATCTTTGGTCGGATGACCGTGGAGCGATAAAGCGCGCGCAGCCAGAAGCATGCGTCGACAATCAGATCATCCACGCCCGAGACCAGATAGATCACGCCCAGCACGACCAGCGCTGCGAGCATAAGGTCGCGTGCCAGGGTGTAGGCGCCAATCGCTTCAAGAAGTTGCTGCGGATCGACGAGCATCAAAGTGCGCCCGGCTGCACAGACGCCTGCCATACCAGCTGAGGGGGTCGGGTGCGGGGCGGGAGCGGGCTCTCCTCGCTGCGATTTGCAGCGGTCGGCTGCGCCTGGCGATCGGCGCGCGCGAACCAATCGGCCAACACGCTCGCGATACGGCTGCTCGCCAATCCGTCGCCGAAAGGGTTGCCGGCGAGCCGCATGCTGCGATGCTTTGAGCTGTCACCAAGCAGCGCGTCGATTTCCGCGACGATTCGGCGCGGGTTGGTGCCGACCAGCCTGCCTGCGCCCGCTTCAATGATTTCGGGGCGTTCCGTAGTTTCACGAAATACCAGGATCGGCACGCCGAGCGCGCAAGCTTCCTCCTGTAGGCCACCCGAATCCGTGAGCACCAGCCAGGCGCGGTTCATATGTTCGATCATCTCGAGGTAGCCGAGCGCAGGCCGCAGATGCAAGCGGGCCGCCTCGCGAGCGGGTAATTGCGCATGGGCCGCATGCACCTGTGAAGCGAGCACAGGATTGGCATGCAGAAGCCAGATGACGGCGAGATCCTGATGAGCGACGAGGATTTCGGCGAGCGCACGCACCAGGCCTGCGATGGGCGCTCCCCAGTTTTCGCGTCGGTGTGCAGTGACCAGGATGACGCGTTGTTCCGGCTTGCTGGCCTCGGGCACACCGGCCTGCGCCAGAGCGGCGGCGCCGTCGTAAAGACTCGGGTCGTGGCGCGTTGTCCGCCTGCGCAGACGCTCGGTCGCCTGCTGGGTCGCCTCGACAATCGTATTGCCGACGAGATGGACCGATGCTGCGGGGATCCCCTCCTCGCGCAGATTGTTCACAGCCGCCGGCGTCGGCGCAAAGTTCCAGCGCGCAATTCGTCCGATCAACGATCGGTTGAGTTCCTCCGGAAACGGATCCCGCGCAACATGAGAGCGCAGGCCCGCTTCGACGTGACCCACGGGCACATCGCGATAAAACCCCGCGAGGGCTGCCATCGTCGCACTCGTGGTATCGCCGTGCACGAGGAGCGCCGAAGGTCGCCAGGCCTCGAGCACCGGGTCGATCTTTTGAAGTAACGCTGCACTCAGTTCGGCAAGCGTCTGGCCGTCGCGCGCAAGCGCGAGGCGGGCATCGGGCTCAAGGTCGAGCGCGTGGTAGATCGGCTCGGCAAGCTCCGCATGCTGGCCGGTGTGCAGCAGCCGAAAGGGTACGCCGCGCGAGCGCAGCGCAGCGCATACCGGCGCGATCTTGATGATTTCCGGGCGAGTGCCCACGCAAATCATCAGCGGTCTTAGGCAGTGACTGGCTTGGGCCATCGCAGCTCCCGTGGACAACAGGAGGCGATACTCGCCGGGCCGGGCCCGCAGTCAGGCGATCCGGCGCAAGGTCAGCGCGCAGGCCGATGACCTGGATCAGCCGGTCGCCTGATAGGCCTGACGAGAGGGGGAAGGTTGAGCGGCGGGGAGGGAAGGAAGCGAGACCATGCCAGACAGGCCTCCCCAATGGCGCGGGACCGGTCGGCGCACCCAGTCGGGTTGGCGGATCTGGCCTCGCGCCTCGCCAGTCAGTCAGCGGCGGCCGCTGCGAAACTTGCGCAACGCCGCGAGTTCGGCAATTGCTGTGGCGAGTTCGGCCTGCGCCTTGGCGTAGTCGAAATCACCGGTACGGTTGGCGAGGGCCTCTTCAGCGGCGCGCTTGGCCGCTTCGGCCTTGGCCTCATCGAGGTCCTGGCCGCGAATGGCGGTGTCGGCGAGCACCGTCACACGGTTAGGCTGCACCTCGAGGATGCCACCCGCCACGAACACAAACTCCTCGTCAGCCTGGCCGGCAAGTTTGATGCGCACAGCGCCAGGACGGATACGCGTAATCAGCGGCGTGTGCTGGGGGTAGATACCCAGTTCCCCGGTCTCGCCCGGCAGCGCGACGAACTCAGCCTGGCCCTCGAAGATCGAGGACTCGGCGCTGACAACGTCGACTTGGATGGTGTTGGCCATGGGCCGCTCCGCGCGTTAGTGGGTCTTACTGCAGGGTCTTGGCTTTTTCGAAGGCCTCTTCGATCGTGCCGACCATGTAGAAGGCCTGTTCGGGCAGGTGATCGCACTCTCCGTCGACGATCATCTGGAAGCCGCGGATCGTGTCCTTGAGCGCGACGATCTTGCCAGGGCTGCCGGTGAAAACCTCGGCAACGTTGAAGGGCTGAGAGAGAAAGCGCTGGATTTTGCGCGCACGCGCCACGGCAAGCTTGTCCTCGGGCGAAAGCTCGTCCATCCCCAGAATCGCAATGATGTCGCGGAGTTCTTTATAGCGCTGCAGCGTCGACTGCACCCGACGCGTCGTATTGTAGTGCTCTTCGCCGATCACGTTGGGGTCGAGTTGTCGGCTGGTGGAGTCAAGCGGATCAACCGCCGGATAAATACCGAGCGCAGCGATGTCACGCGAGAGCACCACGGTTGCATCGAGGTGCCCGAAGGTCGTTGCCGGCGACGGATCGGTCAAGTCATCGGCGGGCACATAAACCGCCTGGATCGAGGTGATTGAACCCGTCTTGGTGGAGGTAATCCGCTCCTGAAGCTTGCCCATCTCCTCGGCGAGCGTGGGCTGATAACCCACCGCCGAAGGCATCCGGCCCAGAAGCGCGGAGACTTCGGTACCCGCGAGGGTGTAGCGATAGATGTTGTCGATGAACAGCAGGATGTCGCGACCTTCGTCGCGGAATTTCTCGGCCATGGTGAGCCCGGTGAGCGCCACACGCAGACGGTTGCCGGGAGGCTCGTTCATCTGTCCAAAGACCATCGCGACCTTGTCGAGCACTTTGGACTCTTCCATCTCGTGATAGAAGTCATTGCCCTCGCGGGTGCGCTCTCCCACGCCGGCAAACACGGAGTAGCCGCCGTAGCTCTTGGCGATGTTATTGATGAGCTCCATCATGTTGACGGTCTTGCCCACCCCGGCACCGCCAAAGAGGCCGATCTTGCCGCCCTTGGCAAACGGGCAGATCAGGTCGATAACCTTGATCCCGGTGGGGAGCAGCTCGACCGACGGCTTGAGCTCCTCGAATGTGGGCGCCTTCTGGTGGATCGCGCGGCGCTCATCGGTGCCGATGGGGCCCGCTTCGTCAATTGGCCGACCGAGCACATCCATGATGCGGCCCAAAGTCGCTGTGCCGACCGGCACTGAAATCGGCGCGTTGGTGTTACTCACCGTCATCCCGCGGCGCAGACCATCGGAGGAGCCGAGCGCGATCGTGCGCACCACGCCATCGCCCAGCTGCTGCTGGACTTCGAAGGTGAGGCCCGCTTCGGCGAGGCTCGTGCCGCTGTCCTGAAGTTGCAGTGCGTCGTAGACCTTGGGCATCTGATCACGCGGAAACTGGATGTCGACGACCGCGCCGATGCACTGAACGATTTGACCCTGTGCCATGTTCGCTTTCCTGTTGCTGGATTCGTGAGGCGATTAAATGAGTGATGACCGGTAAGGCGATCAGACCGCCGCGGCGCCGCCGACGATCTCGGACAGCTCCTTGGTGATGGCTGCCTGACGCGCCTTGTTGTAGGAGAGCTGCAGTTCACCGATAACCTTCTTGGCGTTATCCGAGGCTGCCTTCATCGCGACCATACGCGCGCTCTGCTCGGAGGCCATGTTTTCTGCCACGGCCTGATAGACGACCGCTTCGACATAGCGCACGAGCAACTCATCGAGCACCGTCTGCGCGTCCGGTTCGTAAAGGTAGTCCCAGGAGTACGCGCGCTCGTCTTCTTTGAGGCGATCGGGATCCAGGGGCAGCAGCTGCTCTATCACGGGCTCCTGCTTCATCGTGTTGATGAAACGGGTATAGGCAAGATAGACCGCATCGATCTCGCCGCGCTCGTAGGCATCGAGTTGAAGCTTGACCGGCCCGATCAAACGTTCGAGGTGCGGTGTATCGCCCAGCTGCACCACGTGCGAGACGATCTTCGCGCCGATGCGCGACAGAAAGCCAAAGCCTTTGTTGCCGATCGCAGTGGCTTGGAACCCCACGCCCTTTTTTTCAAACTCCCGAAGCCGGTTGGTCACCTGCCGCAAGATGTTGGTATTCAGGCCGCCGCACAGGCCCTTGTCGGTGGTGACGACGATGAGACCGACATTTTTCAATTCGCCGTGCGGGACGAGATAGGGATGGCGGTACTCCGGGTTGGCCTGTGCCAGATGCGCAGCGATGTTGCGCACCTTGTCGCCATAGGGCCGCGAATGGCGCATGCGCTCCTGCGCCTTGCGCATC